>JAGWHV010000002.1 GCA_028866595.1 Patescibacteria group bacterium | reverse complement strand
GGCGGCGCGGCCTACATCCACAAAACGTTCGCGGCTATGGATGAAGCGAATGCCTGGGAAGCAGCCAACTGCGCGATCAGCGCATCCTCACAGCATGCTCCCGCCCGAGCTGGAGACATCCTCGCCCATAAATCATTCGGCCACGCGCTCGGGCCTCTCATCATGCTCATGAGAGCCGGCCATCGCCCCGGCTCGACATATTTCCGCCTCGTCGAATCTTTTTTCAGGAATTACATCGCCGCCAAGCAGATGAGCGACGATGCTCACGATTGGGAGCAAGACGCGCGACAGGGACGTCTCAATAGCGCGAGCTCGGTGATAGCAGATATGCTCTCCGACACGAATACAAAGCCCGACGCTCGGAGCGTCGGGCTTTGGAGGGATATCTTTTGGGACAGGGCTCTCGACGTCGTCGTCCGCCGGATCATGTACCGCATAGAGAGCGCTCGGACAGCGGCGAAGCGGCTCCGTGGAGTCATCGATTATGGGTATTTGGAGTCGCTCATATCGCCTCTGGAGAGGTCGGCAGAACGGGCGCTCAGCGAACGAAACGAGGCAGCTAGATTCCTTTGGGAGTTTAGAGGGCAAACGGCCACGGAGTCGGAACGGCAAAGAGCATGAGCAGGAGGCCGATGATGGCGATATTCTTCCAGAACGAGATCTTCTGATTAGCGCGATCCATAGGATCTGTTTCTTTCCAGTAGTTGTGCATCATGAACGTGACCGGGATCATGAAAACAAGGAGCGCTATGAGGCCCCAGATGACAGCGACGCCAAGGAGAACCGAGAGGCCTCCAGCGAGGAGCAAGAGGCCGCTCACGATGATGGCGGCTTTAGGTGAAGGCACGCCCTTGGAAGCGGCATACCCTGTCATGTGCCCAGACTTGAAAAGGTGATTATACGAATTCATGAGGAAGTAGTACCCCACAGCGATCCGTCCGATAAGAAATGCGAGTCCCATATGCTATGTTGGTTATTGCTGATAATAGCTTCACCCATTATACACGAACCGCCCTTTGGAGAAGGGCGGTTTACTTTGGCCGTATTAAGAACTGTTAGCGACGGAAGTGAGGCGGTGAACGAAAGAATAGATTGATCTTGTTGCGCGCTTCGTATTCATCAGAAGGACGCACGTCTTTTGGTTCCAATTGTTGAGTCTTCACATATTTGGGTAGCATTAAAGTCGACTAATCCGACCTAAAAACCCTCCGGAGGTAATGATTACTACGAGAGACAGGATGCTTTTGTTCCCTATTGCCATATCGCCAAGGACGAATATGTCTGCGGCGATCCGCACGCCGGCGCATCGGAGAGCGGCGTACCATTCGAATCTATAACAGGCACCTGGAGGTATCCGCCGCCCAAAGGCAATATCAAGCGCACCGACGCCGGAGCCTGCAAGGCCCCGTCGCACCAGTTGTACCAGACGAAGCGCAAGGAAACGCTATCTCTCGGCTGGAGATCGGTATACGAGTTGACGCTGCCATCGGCTATTTGGCCTACGGGCAATACTTGGTCGCCTGACATGATCTGCATGTAATCATCATGCGAGAGAGAGCATGCCGAGCTGGCCGAGTCGGTGACGCGGAGCGTGCCAGCGAGGGCGCCGGTCGCTCCTTGCCAATCAGCCATGCCTGTCAGATCGTTCGCTGTGCAAAGACGGAAATCCGGGTGCTCGGGCACGGAAACTGTGGCTCTCGGCCGAGGCGACGAGGGCGATGGCGGGCTCGCGGGGCTTGTCGCATCGGCCGCCTGAACCACAGATGTCGTCGTAGCGATCTGCGGTTCTTCAAAACCGATCATAGGAGCGGCGGCCGGAGAGAAGGTCTCCATGGTGATGACGACGAAGCCGATGACGAGCGCGCCGAGAAGCGCCACCATGAGCCCAACCGTCATTTGTCCTTTCATGTCTTTCATATAAAAAGTATACGCTACTCGCCGATAAACCCTTTCGAGGATAGTACTTCGCCGAAAATGCCAAAGTTTCCTGTAGAAATGAAAAGCTGTCCCTTTGGGACAGCGTGTTGTCAGACGGCCACAGTCGCCGCGGCGGCGATTTGGGAGAGCGTCCAGGACCCTTCGACGACGTCTCGCAGAACCGCCTCCTCGGCAACGGAGAGGAGATCAAGTCCTTCATTCGCCGCGCCGAGCCGCTCGCGCGGGACCTCGCGGAAAAGGGCATCGACGATGTTGAAGAGCGGGCCGTGGATGAGACCTTGGCGCCAATTCTGGCCGGTCTTCGTAAGGGAGATGGTCTTGCCCTTGCTATCCTGCCCGATGTCCACGAGGCCGTTCCTCTCGTGATGGACGGCCCAATGGAAGACCTCCTCCAGCGGCCGGCCGAGTTTCATCGCGATCTGCGCGATGGGCACTCCGTACATGCCGTGGAGATAGAGGAGCTCAATGATCATCGAGCTCTCGAGCGTGTCGCGTATCGGATCGGTCTTGCGCGCCATCTCCATGAGGAGGAGGGTGCGCAGAACGAAGATCCGTTGAGCGAAGCGCCGGGCCAGATCGGGGTGATTGGGAGAGCTGGTATTCATTCGACAGGACGATACCATTTCAGAGCACTCACGTCAAGGATCACGAGGTTCCGTGTCGCCGTGATTGATCGCCGCGTGCTTCTTGATCTCCGTCACCCGGTTCTTGTCGTCGACAAAGACGACGACCGGATCGAGATCCTTGAGCTCGGACTGCTCGAGGTAGGCTTCGGCGATGATGATGACTTTGTCGCCCGGCTGGAAGTGCCGAGCCGGCGGTCCGTTGAGGCAGATGACTCCGCTGCCCCACTCGCCGCGCATGATGTACGTCTGCCAGAACACGCCGTTTGAGCAGTTGGTGATATTCACCATCTGGAACTCGGACATGCCGCTCGCCGCGAGGAGTGCCTCGTCGATCGTGATCGAGCCGACGTAGTTAAGGTCGGCCTGTGTCACAGTCGCCCGGTGGATCTTTGCCATACAGGCTCTTATGTGCATTGATTGTGCCTTTCTGTGTGGTTGAATGATGGAAATGAACGTTTTCCCACACTATATATAAAACCGCAAGAAAGACAACCTCCACAGCATGAGGTAAAATGAGCGGCATGTTCAAACCTAACGAGGGAAAGCGGCTACCGATCGACGTCGACGGCGCGACATATCTCCGTCTGCCGATCCCGACAGGACTTGTCACGGAAAAAGACGACATATTCGAGCTCATCGAACGACACGTCAAGCCTCATCTCCAGGCCGGCGACGTCATATTCGTGAGCGAAAAAGTCCTCGCTCTCACCCAGGGCCAGCTCATCCATCTCAAAGACATAAAAACGACGCCTCTCGCCCGCCTGCTCGCCCGAAACGTCAAAAATCATTTCGGCACGGAGAAGTTCGGCGGCTTCGGCCACGGCACGTCGATGGCGATGCAGCTCATCATAAACGAAATCGGCCGGCCGAGAGTGCTCTTTGCCGCGGCCGTCGCGGCTGTGACGAGGCCGATCGGCATCCACGGCGCTTTTTACATACTCTGCGGCAAGCGAGCGAAATCCATCGACTGCCCGATGTCGTTCGTCATTCAGCCATATAACATGTATGCCAAACTGCCGCCGATCGATCCAAAGGGCGCGGCTCGGCGCATATGCGAGCGCTTCGGCCATGACACCGTTATCGTCGACGCGAACTACCGCGGCGTCTATTCTCTCGGCCGATCGAGCGCAAACGTCGCCGAGGACTTTGTCAAAAAAGTCTTCCGCGATAATCCTCTCGGCCAATCCGACGAAATGACGCCTCTCTGCATCGTCCGGCGCGGCTAAGAACGCATCGAAAGCCATTGACGTGCCCCGAGGCGCGGAGTAGAGTCGGGACAGAAATGAGAACCTCGCAATCAGTCTTCCTCGGCGAAAACGCCGTCAGGGACTACCTCAACCCCGATTATGCTCAGGAGACGCCCCTGGTCGAGTTGCCGAAAGCGCTCAATCCGTTCGCGGACAAGGGCGTCTCGATCCTCGCCAAATGCGCCTTCCTCAACCCGCTCCTCCATGTCAAATGGTATGTGACATACAACATGCTCCTGGAAGCGGCCGAGGCGGGCCAGCTCAAAGCTGGCGACAAAATCGTCGAGAACAGCTCCGGAAATACCGCTTCGGCTCTCGCCGTTCTGGCGAGAGCGTTCGGCGCCGGTCACCTCCAAGCGATCCTGCCGGCCGACATCCCCGCCGGCAAGCAGGACATCCTGCGCGTCATGGGGGCTGAGCCGGTGCTCCATATCAAGGAACCGGGCGGCCCCACGGGCATCGAGCGGTCGCGCCAGCTCGGCGCGCGACCGGGAATGTTCAACCCTTCCCAGTACGATAACCCGGCGAACCCGCGCGGCGCGGAAAAATGGCTCGGTCCCGAGATCTGGAAACAGACCGATGGGCGCCTCAGCGTTTTCTGCGCAGCTCTCGGCACGACGGGAACGATCATCGGTACGGCCGCATATCTGCGCCGGGCCACCGATAGCCATCGGCTCCCCCGCATCGTCGGCGTCGCCTGCGCGCCCGGCAACGCCGTGCCTGGCGCCCGGTCGTTCGAACGGCTCAAGGAAGTCGGCTTCGACTGGCGGGGTGCGCTCGACAACTATGTCGAAGGCGAGACGAGGGAATCGTTCCTCTGGAGCGCTACTCTCACGGCGATCGGCATCCTCGGCGGCCCGACGTCGGGACTCGCGCTCGCCGGCTTGATCCGATTCTTGGGAAAAGTCGTCGACGACGGCGCCCTTGATCAGATCCGAAACGAAGACGGCAAGGTCGTGGCCGTGTTCCTCTGCCCCGACACGCCGCTCCTGTACCTCGACAAGTACAGCACGCATCTCGACCCGGAAGATTTCCAGGCCCTCCGCGCCCTCTCTATTTGAGAGGGTGTTTTTTATTTTATGATTGTTGCCGGACTTGGAGTCGAACCAAGATACCAGGCTCCAAAGGCCCGTGTCCTACCATTAGACGATCCGGCAATATGTTAGAGCTGCCATTAGGCTGACTCTATTGGAACAGATTCTGCTCTTTTTCTCCGACGATATCAAGCACGGCGAGCTCGAGGGGCAATTCGCGTATCGGCGAAACGCCGATATAGTCGAACGCGCCGAGGAGCCCGCGGATGAGCTTGGAATCGACGGCGGGCGTCGCCGAGACGAATCGCTCGTCTTCTTCCGAGAGACTCGCGGCGGCGACGCCCATCTTCCGCAGGAGCGCGAGCCGGGCGAGCGAGAGCGCGAGCTCGAGAAAAAGCTTCGGATCAAACGATTTTTCCCGGACTTTCGCGAGAGAGGCGAACGCGGCCGGCGCGTCCTTGGCGGCGAGAGCGCCAACGAATCCCCTCACGAGCTCCGATTTCGGCGAGCCTGTCGCTTCTTCGACGTCATCGCGGCTGATATTCGCGGCGCTTTTGGCGCCGCTCTTCCCGCCCACCTTCGCGGCGATGACTCTCTCGAGCGTGCCGTGGGCATCGCGGAACGAGCCGTCGCCCACCAGAGCGACGAGCTCGGCGGCAGCCGGCTCGATCGAATATCCCTCTTTCTTGGCGACGAGGGCGACGGTATCGCGGAGGATCTCGGCCGAAGGCCGCTTGAATTCAAAGACCTGGCAACGCGAGACGATCGTCTCCGGCAATTTATGGATCTCTGTCGTCGCGAGGATGAAAACGACGTGCCGCGGCGGCTCCTCGAGCGTCTTCAAAAGCGCATTGAACGCCTCTTTCGTGAGCATGTGGACCTCGTCAATGATGTAGACTTTGTAGTTCGACTCGAAAGGCAGGACGGCAACGGCGTCGCGGAGCGCCCGGATGTCATCGATGCCGCGATTCGAAGCGGCATCAATCTCGTATACGTCATTGCCGCTCGTGCCGATCTCGCGGGCGAATATGCGGGCGATCGACGTCTTGCCGATGCCGCGCGAACCGGCAAAAAGATATGCGTGAGCGATCGCGCTATTCGCTATCGCGCCTTTGAGCGCTTTGACGACGGCATCTTGGCCGATCACTTCATCGAAAGATTGCGGTCGGTATTTTCTGTAGAGCACCTCGTGCGACATGGCCCAAGTATATCAAAAACGAGAAGAGGGCGGGACAAGTCGCGTGTCCCGCCCTCGTGGCGTAATTTCAGATCAACAACAGCCCCAAAATGGAGAAAGGGGCTCTCATGCGACCTCTGAAAAGATCAGAGGGAGCGGCGATAGAGCGAGCGCGGGAGACTATCCTGCGAATGCCTCGCCGCTTCCCTGCCGGCACGCTTGGAAGCGATTGGCCGGATGCTTTGAGCCTACACCCGGGCCGGCTTCTCCGCAATGGCCTCGATCGCTTCCTCGGCGAGCCTGACGTCCTCGTCTCTCCAGCGCCTCGGCAAACCGTCCCCTACCTTGCGGTAAATGTAGACGAGCTGAAGGCTGTTCAGGAAGTCGAGCGCCAGGCGCTTGACGTCTTTCGACGACATGCCCTGACAATCCCAGAGATCATATTCGCCGTCGGCCGTCCGCATCTTCTCTTGGAGACGAGTTGGGTCAGAGGCGCCGTCGGTGCCGAGCGACTGTCCGAGATTGTGATGCGTCTCGTTGGTGATAGCGCGCAGGAACCAACGGACCGTGCGTACCCCTTTCTTCTTTTTCATTTTCCTCCTCCTTTTCTGTTCGGTGAATGATTGTGAATACCCCGGACTACCCTACGCCCCGCGTGAGCATTTGTCCAGACAAAGTTTAAGCGCCGAAGCTTGTGGCTTCGGCGCTTTTGAGGGTCTTGTACCCTCTTGGAGGATCTTCTTCCTCTAGGATCACCATTTTTACGGAGTAGAGAGTAAAAACGGGGACAAAAAACTCCCTTTCGACTACTTAACCTTCACCTTCGCATTGTGTAAGAGCAGTGTGTTGGCGCCGCCGAGAAGAGTAGACCTGCTCGGCGGCTTTCAGACATGGCGACGCTCACGCCTGGTTTGCTTTTCAATCATCGGCCCGGTGAGCGTACATATACCGGGCGAAGCCGAACCCTTATTGCGCGAGCAGAACGAGCACTCAGGGTTACAGTGAAATGGTAGCATGTATATTAAGTCTTGTCAAGCGCCTTTTGAGGAAAAACGCTGTGACTGCAAAAACACCTTTATTTTAAGCCATTATTTGATATCCGGCCGAGATTTCAAAAAGGCTCGAACTATCTTCCCCACTTCCTTGGCATCGCGGGCGTTCATGAGATCGGCCCGGAGCTCCTTGGCGCCATCAAAACCGTTCACGTACGCTTTGTAGTGCTTCTTCATGATGGCAAAGCTCTTGATATCACCGAGCAGTTTCTCGAAAAGCTTCGTATGCTCGACCATGACGAGGAGTTTTTCGCTGATCGAGGGCGTCTTTTCGCTGAAAAGCCACGGGTTGCCGAATATCGCCCGGCCGAGCATGACGCCGTCGACGCCGTACTCGGCGGTCTTGGCGCGGGCATCGGCGATATTGCGGACGTCGCCATTGCCGATCACGAGCGTCTCGGGCGCGAGCGCGTCACGCAAATGAACAACTTCGCGCATATGCTCCCATCGGGCCGGCACATTCGACATCTCTTTCCTGGTGCGACAATGCATAGTAAGCGCAGCGATGTTCTCTGCGAGAAGCTCGGGCACCCATGTCGCGATCTCGTCTTTGCTGTAGCCGATGCGCGTCTTCACAGAAACGGGCAGGCCGGGCGCGCCTTCTTTCGCCGCTCGGATGATCTCGCGAGCTTTTTTCGGGGTTCTGATCATCGCCGCGCCGGAGCCTTGCTTCTCTATCGAGCGATCGGGACAGCCCATGTTGATGTCGATGCCGTCGAAGCCGAGCTCGGCGCAAAGCGCCGCCGCCTCGCGCATCTTGTCAAGCCGCGAGGAAAAAAGTTGGGCGACGATCGGCCGCTCGGCGCGAGTGAATCCGAGATCGCGCAAGAGGACTTCCCTGCCCGGCGAGCATAGGCCATCTGCCGAAACGAATTCGGTCCAGAAGACGTCGGGCTTGCCGTGCTTGGCGATGATGCGGCGAAATGCGACGTCGGTGACGTCGGCCATCGGCGCGAGCGCGAAGAAGGGCTTCTTCAGGCTTTTCCAGAAATTTTTCTGCTTTTTCATGCGAATAGGTGAACTCTAAATGATTGAGAGGACCAGAGCAAGGATCCACATCCTTGACTTGCGTAGCACGAGTACTAAGCTAGGAAGAGATGAATAATAGCACGAGAGTGATGTCAGAGAGGTGCGAGATCCCGTACCACATCCCGAAGAACGACGTCCTCTTCCGCAACCGGACCACTGTCGGACTCGACGGCGACTCCTATCCGGTCGTGAGATTCGAGGGCTTGCATAGGCGACAGTTTGAGGTGAGATTCTGCAGACTCCCCTCGGGAGATCTCGGCGATCTCATCGGCCTCTCGATAAGCGCGCGGCCGAACGACAAGGGCAACAGGGAGATATCCATCGAACTGATCGGTGCGTCATATTTCTCCGTGAGGACCGTCCCTGAAGAAGAAACAAGCGGCCTCATGGATATATTGTAACGAGAGCCCCGCCCTGCGGGGCTTTTTTATCGAAGCTTGTATATGATCTTGTCACCGATGTCGAGCTTCATGTAATCGAGGCGGTCGAGAAACGCCGCCTCATCAGGCACGACGATCTTGTCAGAGAGCACGGTGGCGATATTGTCAAGAACAGATGAGAGATCGTCGCGGCTGTCGATGACGAGCCTGCCTCCGCCGCCGAGGAGAACATCCATATAATCAGGAGCGGTCGTCGTGCCATACATGTATACTTCGCGCGGATCAACAGGCAGATTGGAGAGCTCCGTCATAAAGAATTGGACTTTCTTGAAATCGGCGGCCGGCATGAGCTGTTGACCTACAGGATCTCCGGCAAGAATGCCTCTATATATAAAGGATGGGGCAGAGGTGGCCGCGCCGGCCGAAGCCGGCGCGGCCGCAGCGAATACGAGACCGTCTTCATCGACCGAATAGCACGCGAGCGATCGGACGTCCGTGCCGATAGCGTCATATGCCGTGGTATCTGTCGCTGTGACATAGGAAAGCGGAGGCGCCTGGCCATCGCACCATTCGGCTACTTCATCGCGCTCGGCTATATCGATAGCCAAGCCGGAGAAGCCATCGCGAGACACGGAGACCGATCGGACGAGAGGCAAAGCGGCGATGTCGCTGATGATCTCGCCATGCGGATACAGGAGTGCATTTGCCCGCGAAAAGAAGCCGAGATAATTACCGGCGAGATCGCGAAGGACGATCGCATCGACCGTAGATGATGAAAGGCGCTCGTTACCAGCCACAGAGATGTTCCGGATAGCCAGGGCATCGAGCTCTGAAAGATACGAAAGGCCAGAGACGATAAGGCCCGCCGCCGCCACGGAGCACAGGATTATGAGAGCGATGCGCCTGCGGCGGCGGGCGGCGAGCTTCTTCTGATAGATTTTGACCTGCCCGCGCATATGAGATTAGGCGTTCGCGCCAGGTGTGGCCGCGCCGGCGACCGCCGGCGCGGCCTTCTTGATAACGTCGGAACCGAAATAGGGCTGAAGGGCGGGCGGGATGCGGATAGAGCCATCTGCTTGCTGATTGTTCTCGACAAGAGACACGAGGATGCGGGGCGTCGGAATAGCGGTGCAGTTAAGGGAATGAGCGTACCGAAGCTTGCCGTCCGCGTCGCGATAGCGGATGTTGAAGCGCCGACACTGGAAATCATGGAAGTACGAAGCCGACGATATCTCGCGGTACTTCCCTTCTTTCGGCACCCAGAGATTGATGTCGTATTTCTTGACTTGGCCGAGGCCGAGATCGGCGCCGCAGTTCACGACCGTCTGATACGGTATGCCGAGCGATTCGATGAATTCCTCGGTATTGCGATTGATCTCATCGTGGAGCTTGACCGACGTCTCATGCGAAGCTTCGCAGAGGACGACTTGCTCCAATTTATAGAATTCATGGACGCGGATGAGGCCTTTGACGTCCTTGGAATGACTGCCGGCCTCGCGGCGGAAGCACGGCGAGAAGCCAAGATATTTTATCGGAAACCGGGCGACGTCGAGTGTCTCGCCGGAATGATATGCCATGACGGGGACTTCGGCCGTGCCGGCGAGGACGTCATGATCCTGGGTCTCATAGAAATCTTCGACATCGCCAGGCAGATGAGCGGTGCCGTAGAGGTTCTCCTTGCGGACAATGACAGGCGGAATGATCGGCGTCATCCCGCGTTTAGAAAAGAATTCAAGGGCGTAATTCCAGATGGCGAACGAGAGGCGCGCGCCCGGCCCAGTGAGAAAATATCCGCGGAAGCCGTGGACTTTGGCGCCGCGCTCGAAATCGGCCATGCCAAGAGCGGTCATGAGCTCGACATGATCTTTGGCTTCAAAAGAAAAAGCTGTCTTGGCACCCCAAGCCTTGATTTCTTGATTATCGACGTCGCTATCGCCGTCGGGCACGGACATATCGGGTATGTTCGGCACGCGGAGCATCGCCGCCTGCCAGTCTTTCATGATCGAAGAAAGCTCGTTTTCCTCCACCTGCATCTCTGTCTTGAGGCGCTTCATCGATTCAAGTATGCCCGCCTTCTCTTCCGGGCTGGCGGATGGGATCTTCAGGGAAACGGCGTTCTGCTCGGCGCGTTTCGCCTCGACGGCAGACGCGAGCGCCCGGCGCTTGTCATCAAGGCTGATGAGGGCGTCAATATCTATCTTTACGCGCTTTTTGAGTGCGCCTGCCTTGACGAGCTCCTTGTTCTCTCGGATGAATTTGATGTCGAGCATGGGATTTATCTTTTCTTGGGCGGTCGTTTAGCTCCTCTATCCTACAATGATTCGGCTATGAATTCCATTGACTATCCGATACATACGATAGAGAGCGAGCATTTTCCGCGACTTCTCCGTGAAGCTCTGGATGGCTCTGTCTACAAGCCCGACCGCCTCTATGTCCGCGGAGCTATGCCCGCGGAAGGTTCGACGATCTTTCTCGCCGTCGTCGGTTCGAGACGGTGCACGGAATATGGAGCGGCCGCCTGCAAGGAGCTCATCGCCGGCCTGCGCGGCTTGTCTGTCGTCATCATATCCGGCCTTGCCTATGGTATCGACTCGATCGCCCACGAGGCAGCTCTTGAGAATGGTCTCACCACTATCGCCGTGCCGGGATCAGGGCTCGCCGACGATATGATATATCCCGCCGCGCATATAGGGCTCGCCCGGAGGATCCTTGCCGCGGGCGGCGCGCTCGTCAGTCCTTTCGCCGAGACAATCATGGGGAATAATTGGACATTCCCGGTGAGAAACGGCATTATGGCCGGCCTCGCTCATGCGACGCTCGTCGTCGAGGCGGCAGAGGGCTCGGGAACTCTTATCACTGCCCAACATGCGGCAAATCTCGGCCGCGACGTCTTCGTCGTGCCAGGACAGATCTTCTCAAAGAGGAGCACCGGTTCGAATAAGCTCATCAGCGATGGCGCTTCCCCTGTCTTGTCGAGCCGCGACTTGGCGGAGAGGCTCGGGTTTGACGCGGACGCGCCTCGATCTGATGAGAAGCTCGCGCTCTCCGAAGACGAGCGGCAGGTTTTCAAGGTCCTCGAGGAGCCGATCTCGCGAGAAGAAGCCTGCCGACGGAGCGGCCTCGACGCGGCTCGCTTCGCCGGCGCGGTTTCGGCGCTTGAGATGAAGGGTTTGCTGGAGGGCGCCGCCGGCGCGTTGCGCCGGCGGCGCATTTGACTTCGACTTGTATTCTGTTAGAAATATATCCGGACCCCACTCCCGATGAATCTTCAAACTGACGTATTGTCGCTTATGGAATTTGCGGCGGCCGCAGCTCTCGTCGTGTGCATCCTTTACAAGCTCGTAGACCCTCTCGGTTGGACGAGTTACTACCGCCTGGGCAAGCGGATCCGTTTCGACGGCCCCGAACGGATCAACGTCCTCCGCGTGAAAAAGGATAGCGACGTGCTCGAGATCGACAGCTATATCCGGAACCTTGGCAGGACGCTCGCCGCTCCCGAGTGGCTTGAGCGTCTTGAAAAGGAACAGCCGCGAGAGCTCGCATCTCTGCGACGCTGGTTCGACGGCGAAATCCGCATCGTAGCGCGCGACGCTTCCGGCCAAGGCTGGGCGCTCGATATGATCGCGGGCGGCTGGCGAATAGCGAAGATCCCTCAAGGAAAACTGCAGGGACCTTGTCTCGCCCTGGTGATCGATCTCGCGTTTGGATCCCAGAAAGACCTCCGTCTGACCAGGCCTTCGGGCCGCGCTACGGATCGCGTGCACAGCTTGCTTTGAGCCGCTCTCTCGAGCGGTTTTTTCTTGCCATCATTTGCTATATTTTTTCGCTTCGTGTAATACTTGGCACAATATGTCGAAACTGCTCATCGTGGAGTCTCCGGCAAAAGCCAAGACCATCGGCAAATACCTCGGAAGCGATTACACCGTCGTCGCGTCGATCGGCCATGTCCGCGACTTGCCCAAATCGAATAAAAAAGCGATCGACATGGAGCATTTCACTCCCCATTACGAAGTCTCCGCTGGCAAAGAAAAAGTCCTTCATGAGATCGAGAAGCTCGCCAAGAAGTCCGACGAGGTTTTGCTCGCGACCGACCCCGACCGCGAAGGCGAAGCAATCGCATGGCATATCGCCCAGGCAGTAGATTTCCACGGCAAGCCCGTCCGGCGCGTCGTCTTCCATGAGATAACCAAAGACGCGATCGTCGAAGCGCTCGGACACCCGCGAGAGATCGACGAGAGCTTGCGCCGCGCCCAAGAGGCGCGGCGCGTCCTCGACCGCCTCGTTGGTTACGACCTCTCCGGCGTCATCTGGAAAAAAGTCCGCTACGGCCTCTCCGCCGGCCGCGTCCAGTCCCCCGCTCTCCGCATCATAGTCGAGCGCGAGCGCGAGATCCGCGCATTCACGCCCGAACGATATTTCGTCATAACAGCAGAGACGAAGACCGGCTCTGCCGATCTTTCTCTCGTCTGCTCCGAAGAGCCGAAAGGCCCGGGTGCCGCGGCCGAGGCCGAGCGGATCGTCAAAACAGGCAAAGAGAATCCTTGGCATGTCGTCTCCGTCGAAGAGACCGAGGCCAAGCGCAGCCCGCGGGCGCCGTTCACGACATCGACGCTCCAGCAGGCCGCCTCGACGCGACTCGGCTTCTCGCCTGCCCGGACAATGCGCATAGCCCAAAAACTCTACGAAGCCGGTCTCATCACCTACATGCGCACGGACTCGACGAACCTTTCCAAGCAGGCCGTGGGTCAGATCGCCGGCATGATAGAGCGGACGTTCGGTAAAGAAGCCGTCCATATCCGGACATTCGCGACAAAATCCAAGAATGCCCAGGAAGCCCACGAGGCCGTCCGCCCAACAGATGCCTCACGCCATGCCGCCGGTTCGACAGACGAAGAGAAAAAGCTCTATGGCCTCGTCTGGGCTCGCGCCGTCGCTTCGCAGATGGCGGACGCTCGCGTCATGAGGACGAAGATCGTGGCGAATATCGCCGCGGCCGCAGTCGCGGCCGCGGCTCCGAAAAGCACGGGGACTCAGTCCATCCCCGATTTCCAAGCGAACGGCTCGCGCACAATATATAGGGGCTGGCTCGAAGCCGATCCCGCCGCCCAGGGCGAAGACGTCGAATTGCCGAAAGTCTCGCAGGGCGACCCTCTCACGATCGTCGATATCTCGTCTCAGGAAAAGTTCACCGAGCCGCCGAGCCGCTACTCCGAAGCCGGCCTCGTCAAAGAGCTCGAAAAGCGCGGCATCGGCCGCCCTTCGACGTACGCGTCGATCATCAAGACGCTCGAGGACCGCGAGTACGTCACAAAAGAGAACCGCAACCTCCGACCGACGGATACGGGCGAGGTCGTCTCCGGCTTCCTTGAGGATAATTTCGGCTCTTATATAAGCGACACCTTCACCGCCGAGATGGAAGACAAGCTCGACCTCATCGCCGATGGCAAGGCTCAGTACGAGAAGACCCTCTCCGATTTCTATAAGCCTTTCGCCAAAGAAGTCAAAGCCAAAGACAAGCTCGACAAAGCGACGACGCTCGGCGAGGCCGATCCGCGGTTCACATGCCCTATCTGCGGCGCGTCGATGATCATCAAGCTCGGCCGCTCCGGCAAATTCCTGTCATGCTCCCGCTATCCTGATTGCACCGGCGCTCTCACGATCGAAGGCAAAGAATTGCCGAAAGACAAAGTCATCGGCATCCATCCAGATACCGGCAGCGAGATAACTCTCAAGACGGGTAAATACGGCCCGTACGTGGAGATGGTCATGCCGGCCGATGAAGAAAAACCAGAGAAGAAATCAAAAAAGGCGCCGAAACCGAAACTGCGCCGGGCGAGCGTGCCAAAAGACGTCAAACCAGAAGACGTCACCCTTGACCAAGCCGTCCATTATTTGTCCCTGCCCCGCCAGCTCGGCGTCCATCCGGAGACGGGCAAAATAATCAGCGCCTCGATCGGCCGCTTCGGCCCGTACATAGTCCATGACGGCGACTTCCGATCCGTCAAAGCGCCCGACGACGTCTATACGATCGCCCTCGAGCGCGCCCTCGAGATCCTGCGCGAGCCGAAAAAGCGCCGCGGCTTCGCTCGCAAAAAAACCGCTTAGGCCCGCTCTCTCCATATAAAAGCCGGGAAAATCCCGGCTGGAAGAAACTCAATATACACCGGAATTCACCCGCCGGCATTTCTTCGCATATCGCTCTTCGTTTTTGACAAAACGCGCGACAGCGCGCTCAACACGTTTCGCGCTGGCCATTCTTTGCTTCTTGGTCCCGAAAATGCGGGCATGGACTTTCGGATCTGCGATGGTTCCGTCCTTCTCCGCCTTCGCACAGGCCCTAAGCACCTTCGTCGAGCGATCGGTGTTCGGATATCGTATGGGCATAGGAACTCCTCGCCCATTATATACCTCACAAGACAAAGCTCGAAAATATTTTGCGGAACTATACCGAAAAATTTTTTATCGAATAGAGGTCTTCGGAGTTCTCGTCTTCTTGCTTCTCTTCTTTCGAGCGATCGTCGATAGGGGCCGCAGGCGCCTCCGGAGCGGCGGCCGGCGCCGAGGCGGCGGTGAGGTCCGCGACGATAGCCGCCGTCTCGGCAGCATGCTTGTTGAGCATTTCGTTCGGGTCGTGCTTGGCGCCGGTCGGGTGCTCAACGATGTCCATGATAGCCCGCAGGTCGTCCGTCGAGAAAAAGTCTATGGTGATCTTGCCGCCCTTCTGCTTCTGCTCGATCGAGACGCGGGTGCCAAGGGTCTCGGAGAGCTTGCGCTCGAGCTCGGCGAATTCGACGTTCGGGAAACGATTCTTGCCGCGGGCACGCTCGACGGCGATCTTGCGGGCATATGCCTCCGTCTCGCGAACGGTGAGCCGCTTGAACGTGATCTCTTTGAACAAAGTCGCCTGCTCCTCCGGCCGCTCGGAGAGCATGAGGAGCGGTCGGGCATGGCCTTCGGATATCTTGCCTTGAGACAGCGACTCGAGCATATCGGCGGGTAATGCGAGCAGGCGGATGGTGTTCGAGACGTATTCGCGAGACTTGCCGATTTTTTGGGCGATTTGAACGTGCTTGAGGCCGAATTCATTCGAGAGCTGATGGAACGAGCGGGCGCGCTCGACAGGGTTCAAGTCCTCGCGCTGGAGGTTCTCGATGATAGCGAGCTCGAGCTTGATACGGGCATCGTCAGTGTCGGCGCGAATGATCGCCGGCACCTGCTGGAGGCCGAGGAGTTTCGAGGCGCGCAAACGGCGCTCGCCCGATATGAGCTCGTATTGGACAGCTAGACCGCCGTCTTCCTTGGCTATCTCCGTCCTTGTGACGACGAGCGGCTGGAGCAAGCCGTACATCCGGATCGATTCGGCGAGGTCGCGCAGGGCCGCCTCGTCGAAATCGCGGCGAGGCTGGTATGGATTCGGCCTGATCTTGTCAGTCTCGATCCAGAATATGGAGTCTCCGAAAAATTGCGATGCCATGTGAAGAGATTGTTGCTCTTATTTTAGCACAGCCACAAGCCGGCGTTGATTGAGAAAGGCTGCATTTTGTTGTAGATTGTACGCGAGCTGGAGTGGCGGAATTGGTCTACGCGCAGCACTCAAAATGCTGTGGGCGCAAGCCCGTGTGGGTTCGAGTCCCACCTCCAGCACAAATCACTTTATGCATGACGAAAACACAGCCTATGTGATAGGCGTGGCTTTGGGCGATGGCAACCTTTCGAACCCGAATGGTCGGGCGGTTCGGCTACGCATCTTTTGCGACAAAAAATACCCGAATATCATCACGAATATCGAAAGATCTATCAGGATCCTGTTGCCCGACAACAAGATCGGGCTCATCGACCATGGAACATCTATTGATATATCCTGTTATTCGAATCGTCTGGAAAATATCTTGGGATGGAAAGCGGGTAAAGGGTCAAAGTATGAACAAAAAGTGTGCGCCTCGGCTTGGATATTTAATAAAAAACACTTCATAAGAAATTGCTTGCGCGGCCTTATCGAGACAGATGGATCTATCTTTAGAGATAGGACTTATACACACGTGAACTTTACCTCAATCATACCGACGCTCGTTCTTGACGTTGAAAGAATGCTGGCAGGACTTGGATATTCTTATTCGACTCAATGTGTACAGGACAGAAATCCCCGTTCTAAACCGAAATATGTAGTAAGAGTCTGTACAAGAAGTTTGGATCTCATTAAAGAATTGAATATCAATAAGAGCTAAGCATATAATGACTAGACACGGGATGTGGTGTAACGGCTAACATGCACGTTTCGGGTACGTGTGACTGCGGGTTCGAATCCCGCCATCCCGACAAAGAAAAATCTCCGTGAGAGGAGATATGACCAGCACGCGCTATGGCTTGCTCAGGGGCTCGGTCAGTTTTATCCGAAAGTGCGCCCGCATGAGAGCCAACTCAAATGTTTCGACGAGTCGCACGGCGTTTTCGGCGTGTTCGACGTCGATGCCGTCCTTTATGTTCTGGGCGATCCTTCGCCAGTCATCGGGAGACAGCGCGGTCGGCGCGGGAGCATCTATTCCAGCATGCGCATTTTCCATGGTTGCCAAACTTGTTCATGCTTGATATTACTTGAGCACGATGAAAAAGCAACGCCACGATGGTAGACCGCGGATCGTCGTCGTCCTCGGCCAGACAGCCACGGGAAAGAGCGACCTCGCGGTCGAGATTGCTTGTCGGTTCGGCGGCGAGGTCGTCTCCGCCGACTCGCGCCAGGTATACCGCGGTCTCGACATAGGCGCTGGCAAGATCACCACCCGCGAGATGCGCGGCGTCCCCCACCACCTCCTCAACGTCGCCGATCCGAAAGGCCGCCGCTACACGGCCGAAGATTTTCGCCGAGACGCGGCGCGAGCGATCGACGGTATCATCGCCCGCGGCAAAGTGCCGATAGTCTGCGGCGGCACCGGCTTTTACATAGACGCGCTCTTGTCCAGCGGATCATTCCCCGCTGTGCCTCCTGATCAAAGACTGCGCGCTCGCCTGGCGCGACGCTCGACAGCGGCGCTCATGCGCGAGCTCCGCCGACTCGACCCTCGCCGCGCTCGCGATATAGACCCGCATAACAAAGTCCGGATCATCCGAGCTATCGAGATCGCCCGCGCTCTCGGCAAAGTGCCGCCTCTCGAGAAAATCAGGGCGAAAGACGCAAAATACGAGACGCTCTTTATCGGCCTTACCGCCGACAGGCCAGCGATCCGCGCGCGTATCCGGGCGCGCCTTTTGAAAAGGATGAAAGGCGATAAAATGATCCGGGAAGTCGCCCGCTTGCACAAAAAAGGCGTCTCATGGAAACGCCTCCATGAATTCGGCCTTGAATACAGGCATATCGCCGATCATATCCGGAACAAGACGCCGCGCGAGCGCACGCTCGCGCGGCTCGGACAGGACATATTCGATTTCTCAAAACGCCAGATGCGCTGGTTCAAAAGGAATCCGGCTATAACGTGGTTTTCGCCTCGGGAGACGCGACGGGTTCTGCAGCAAGTCCAGAGTTTTCTACGGCCTCGGCTTTCTTCGCGCTTGCGCGGCCCGGGTAGAACGCGCCGTACTTCGCGAAATTCCGCACCGGCAAAGCGGCGATAAAAACGAGCAGGCATACGAGGCTCGCTTTCCAATTTATGAATAAGAATAGGAGAAAACCGAGGGCGGCTAAGCCTTCGATCGTCGCAAGCGCCATGTCGGCGGCATATCGTTTCTCATCGTGAGTCATTGTCTTTATTTTTTCTTTTTAAATATTTCTTGCCTTTGATCTTGTCGGGCAAGTAGCTGTCGGCATCGTACTTCGTATAACCCTTGTGATATCCGAGCTCTTTCATGAGCTTGGTCGGCGCATTCCTGATCTTCATCGGGATCGGCAGATTGCCAAACTTCTCGACGTCACCGAGAGCTTCAAAATACGCGTCATAGGAGCTTCTGTCCTTGGCGGCGAGAGCGAGATAGGCGGCGCCATGCGCCAGGTTGATCTGGGCCTCCGGCAAGCCTATCGTCTCGACGGCCCGGAACACCTCGTTCGCCACGACGAGAGCCGTCGGCTGAGCGAGGCCGATGTCTTCGGAGGCGAATATGACCATCCGTCGAGCGATGAATTTCGGGTCTTCGCCGCCCTGTATCATCCGCGCCAGATAGTAGAGCGCTGCGTCGGCGTCGCCCGAGCGCATGCTCTTTATAAAAGCGGATATGGTGTCGTAATGCTCGTCGCCTTTCTTGTCGAACCTGACGAAGACCTGTTCGAACGCTTTCTTGAGGCTCTCGAGGCTGACCGAGCCGTAGAGCTGTCGCGCATTCTCGAGGGCGGTGATAGCGATGCGGGCATCGCCATTCGCCAGAGCCGCGAGCCAGTCGAGAGCGCCTTTCGGTATCTTTATCTTTGTACGTTTGAGTATCGTCTTTATTTCAGATTCGGACAGGCTTTTCAATACGAAAACACGGCAGCGAGAAAGTAAAGCGGAGATGACCTCGAAGCTCGGATTCTCGGTGGTCGCGCCGATGAGCGTCAGCCGGCCGCTCTCGACGAAAGGCAAGAGATAATCCTGCTGGGCTTTATTGAAACGATGGATCTCGTCGAGGAAAAGGACTTTTGGCCGCTGGTCGAGGAGTGTCGAGTCGTCGACGATCTTTCTGATATCGTCCTTGCCGGCGGAAACGGCGGAGAGCTCATAGAAACGGGCGTCGAGGGCGGCCGCATATATCCGAGCGATAGTCGTCTTGCCGACGCCGGGCGGCCCCCAGAGAATGAACGAAAAAAGCTCCCTGCCTTCGACGGCTTTCCGGAGAGGCCCGTTCTTGCCGACGAGGTGCTCCTGGCCGATGAATTCGTCGAGCTTTTTTGGTCGTATCTTATTAGCGAGAGGCTCCATGGATGGTAGTATATACCTATGATCAAAAACATTGCATTCTTCGCATACGCGGTGAGCGACATCGAAAAAGCGCGGGCTTTTTATGAAGGCGTGCTCGGGCTTCGACCGAACGGCGAGTTCGACAAAGATCCCAATAGCCAGTGGATCGAATACGGCATCGGCGAGACGACTCTTGGCATCGGTTGCGCTCCGGGCATGTGGGAGCCTTCGCCGAAAGGCGCGTCCGCCGCTCTCGAAGTCGATGATTTCGACAAGGCGCTCGCACTCGTAAAAGAAAAAGGCGTGCCGATCATCATGGGCCCGCACGATTTCCCTCCCTGCCGGATGGTCGTCATCGCCGATCCGGACGGCAATCGGATCACCCTTCATAAAAGGAAACAGAAATAGAAAAATCCGCCGAAAGATGCTACCCTAGGAGGCGGTTTGGGCGATTAGTTTAGTGGTAGAACAAGGCACTCCAAACGCCTTGGCGGGGGTTCGATTCCCTCATCGCCCGCAGCTTCATCAGAAATTTATCGCCGTCCGTTAGGATAGCCGCATAGCATTAATTTTTATTGCCATGCGACATACGAAAAACATTTTGTACGGGGTTTTGCTGTGCATGATCTGCGGCGGCCTCGTAAGCCCCGCCGCGTTGCTCGCCGCGACAAAGATCAGACCGGCCGTTACGGTCGACGACTTCGTCGCTCATGTGCCCATACATGTCCTTGGTAGCGCCACGGGTAATCCCCAAGGGCTAGCGCCTGGCCAGATAAAAGAGGCATACGACCTGCCGTCTACAGGCGGTTCGGGGACGATCGCTCTCATCGCTGCTTTTGACGACAAGGAAGCCGAATCAGACCTGGCGGCATTCGACAGCCGATTCGGACTGGCCGCATGCACGACAGCGAATGGATGCTTCGAAAAACACATGATGGGCAAGACCCTTAAACAGTCATCCGGCTGGGCGCTCGAGACCGCTCTCGATACGCAATGGTCGCACGCGATCGCACCCAAAGCCAAGATCCTCCTTGTCGAAGCGACGTCGGATAGCGGCACTGCCCTCCTCAAAGCCGTCGATTACGCCCGCAGTCGCTCTGACGTCGTAGCCATATCGATGAGCTGGGGCGGCCCCGAATTCAAAAACGAGGCGAGCGACGACGGGCATTTCGAGAGTAGCCACGGCGCGGTATTCTTTGCGGCATCCGGCGACGACGGCCACGCCGCGAGCTGGCCCGCCGCGTCCCCGAACGTCGTTGCCGTCGGCGGCACTGCCCTGTCTTTCGACAAGAACGGCGCATATGCCTCTGAAAAAGCCTGGTCCGGGAGCGGCGGAGGCGTGAGCGCCTACGAAACCGAGCCTGCTTTTCAAAAAGATTATTCGATATCGAAAGCGAACGGCAAGCGCGCCATCCCTGATGTCTCATTCGACGCCGATCCGTCGTCGGGCTATTCGGTCTATCACGCGAGCGCCGGCACGTCAGCGGCCGCCACGGGCAGAGGCTGGTATGTCGTCGGCGGCACAAGCGCCGGTTCGCCGCAATGGGCCGCTATTCGAGCTCTCGATAGAACGACCGGCACGTCGAGCGCTTCATTCCTCGCCCTGCTCTACGCGGACAAAGCTGCCGCCGATAATTCCCGATTCTTCCGCGACATAACGAGCGGCAAAAATGGCTCGTGTGTCTTCTACTGCACGGCTCGCAAACGCTACGACTACGTCACAGGCCTCGGTTCGCCGGTGACGTATAGATTCTAGAAAACAAATAGAAAAACAGGAGGAATGTTCCGAGAAAAGACTCTGCGCAGGCCGTCGAGGCCGAGCAAAGCGCGCGCCAGCAGGCGCGACGCGGACTTTTCGAGGGGCATTCCTCCTGTTTTTCTACTTCTTGCTTTCTTTAAAAGTCACGCGCTTGCGGAGCTTTTTGGAGTATTTCTTGAGCTCGATCTTGCGCTCTACTTTGCGCTTGTTCTTGCGGCTGTAGTAGACCTCGCCTGTCTCTTTATTGCGGAGGATGATGAGTTGGTCCTGGGACATGGTTTTACCTTGGAATTACGTAGGAGGGATAGTATCACAGCGCCCGAAAAAGGGCAAACTGCGGCCGTTAGGCCGAGACGCGCGGGACGAACGGATTAATGCGGGTAACGATCTCGTAGTTGATCGTGCCGTCTTTCTCGGCGACCTCTTCGGCGCGGATAGATTCTTTGTCCTGGGTGCCGATGATGACGACCTCGTCGCCCGGACGGGCGCTCGGTATGTCGGTGACGTCGACGATCGTCATGTCCATCGATATGCGGCCAACGATCGGCGCTCGCTTGCCGCGGATGAGCATATGGCCGCCCGGCCGGCCATTGGTGCCCGAGAGGCGCGTCCTAGGTAAACCGTGCCAATAGCCGACGGGCACGACAGCGATGCGAGAATCGCGCCCCATCTCGTGAGTGAGATCATAGCCGACGCGAGCGCCTTTTGATACGAGCTTGATCTCGGTAAGGATTGTCTTCCAAGAAAGAGCCGGCTCGAGGACGACGCTGTCCCCTGCCCACCTCCGCATCTCTGGCGAAGGCCAGAGGCCGTAGAGGCCGATACCAGCTCGAGTCATGTCGAAATGAAAATCTTTCGAAAAAAGGATCGCCGACGTTGCTCCGGCATGCGTGATCGGGGCGACGCCTTTGGCGAGAAGCTTGTCGACGGCTTCTTTGAACAAGCGCGACTGCTTTTTCGAATATTCCTGCTTCATCGGATCCTCCATGACGGCGAAATGAGTGAAAGCGCCTTCGACCACGGCTGGAAAATCATCAGCCGAGACGATACGAGCGGCCTGCTGGACATGGGACTCGGATATGCCCTGGCGATGAAGGCCGGTGTCGAACTTGAGATGGATGCGAAGAGCGCCCTTGTCGCCGCGCTTTTTCGCATCGTTCTTCCCCGCTTTACCAGCCTTCGGCAAGCGCATAGCCGCGAGCCGCTGGAGCGCCTCGAGAGACGACACCGTGATGGATATCCGTTTTTTCGCGGCAGTCTCGTAAAGGGGCGGCAACGTGTAGCCGAGGACGAGGATAGGCGCCTTGATGCCCGCCTCTCGGAGCTCGAGCGCTTCGGCGATCTCGTCGACGGCGAGCCATGTCGCCCCGCCGCGGAGGGCGGCGAGAGCGCTCGCGACCATGCCGTGGCCGTAAGCGTTCGACTTGACCACAGCCATCATCGCCGCGCCTTCGGCGAGGAGTTTTTTGAGGCCGCGGGCGTTGCGCTCTATCGCCCGATAGTCCACCTCGACCCATGTGCGATGCCGCCTTTCGATGCTCTTCCCGCTCTGCTGCGCTCGAGATTTCTTTCGGGACTTTTTCCGAGAATTCCTCATGTAAAGAATATAACACAAAACCGGCTCGAGCCGGTTTTGTTTTTTGTGCGCAGGGAGGGATTCGAACCCCCGTAGCCCAATGGGCGACAGATTTACAGTCTGCTGCGATTGACCACTCCGCCACCTGCGCGTGAGACAGGGTCTACTGTAACAGATTTTTCTTTTTCCGCCACTTAGGAGACTTTCTCCGCCTCTTTGTGCTCTTCGCCGAACGTTTTGATCGCCACGGGCTTGCGGCCTTTTTTGACGTCGAACGTGAACTCGGGCGCGGCGCCTTTGGCCTCCTTGACGCCGACGGTGATGGAGCCACCCTTGCCAACGCCCTGCGAGATCATAAAGCCGGCTATCGGCGTGAGGATCTTTTCCTGGATGAGGCGTTTGAGCGGTCGGGCACCATATTGAGGGTTGTAACCCTCCTTGGCCAAGTAGTCAAGCACGGCCGCAGACATTTCGAGGCGGATCTCTTTGCTCTCGAGACGCTTGACGACCTGATCGATCTGGATACGGACGATATCTTTGATCGCCTCCGGCGACAAGACGTCGAATATGATGATCGAGTCGAGGCGGTTCAAGAATTCCGGCCTGAAGTAATCGCGGAGGCTTTCGAGGACCTTGCCTTTGACATCGTCATATTTGCGCTTCTCGCTCGAATCGGCGCTAAAGCCGATCTTCTCCATACGATCGATATATTGAGCACCGATGTTCGAAGTGAGGATGATGACGGTATTTTTGAAGTTGACGACGCGGCCTTTGGTATCCGTCAAGCGGCCGTTATCGAGAACCTGGAGGAGGATATTAAAGACCTCCGGATGGGCTTTCTCGATCTCGTCGAAGAGAATGACGGAGTACGGGCGATGGCGGACCATCTCCGTGAGTGCGCCTCCTTCCTCGTAACCGACATAGCCTGGCGGCGCGCCGATCAGTTTCGATGTCGAATGCTTCTCCATGAATTCGGACATATCGACGCGGATGAGCGCTTTCTCGTCGTTGAACATGAATTCAGCGAGAGCTTTGGTGAGCTCGGTCTTGCCGACGCCTGTCGGACCGAGGAATAGGAACGAACCGATAGGCCGATTCGGATCAGCGATGCCAGCCCGGGCTCGGCGGATGGTGTCGGCGATTTTTTTGACTGCCTCCCTCTGGCCGACGACGCGCTTCGAGAGCTCGTCCTCCATGCGCATGAGCTTGTGAGCTTCCTCCTCCATCATCCGCGAGACGGGAATGCCGGTCCAGCGCGAGACGACATCGGCGATATCCTGCTCGGTGATCTCTTCTTTGAGGATGCGCCGCGAGGATTGGAGCTTCTTGAGCTTTTTAAGCTTGGTATCGAGGTCTTTTTCAAGAGCCGGGATGCGGCCGTAGCGGATCTCGGCGGCTTTCGACAGCTCGGCGCGGAGCTCTGCCGTCTCGGCGTCGAGTCGGAGCTTCTCGAGGTCTTTCTTTATCGATTTGATCGAGGTCAAGAGCTCTTTCTCGTTCTTCCATTTGAGCTCGAGCTCCTGGGTCTCCTCGCGGAGGTCGGCGATCTCTTTCTCGATCGCTTTGATGCGGGCTTTCGGCCCTTTAACCTCGGCTTCTTTTTTAAGAGCTTCGCGCTCGATCTCGAGGCGCATGATCTTCCTGTGCGTCTCTTCGAGGAGAGGCGGCTTCGATTCTAGAGAGATCTTCAGCGCCGAAGCGGCCTCGTCGATGAGGTCGACGGTCTTGTCCGGCAGGAAGCGGTCGCTTATGTATCTCGATGAAAGATTCACGGCCGCGACGATAGCATCGTCGGTGATGCGGACGCCGTGGTAGAGCTCGTATTTCTCTTTGAGCCCGCGAAGGATAGCGATAGCGTCTTCGACCGAAGGCTCGGCGACGTAGACCGGCTGGAAGCGGCGCGTCAGGGCCGGGTCTTTCTCTATGTATTTCTGGTACTCCTTCAAAGTCGTCGCGCCGATCGCCCGGAGCTCGCCACGAGCCAGGGCCGGCTTGAGCATGTTCGAAGCGTCCATCGATCCTTCAGCCGCGCCGGCGCCGACGATCGTGTGTATCTCATCGATGAAAAGGATGACCCTGCCCTCGGAGCGCTCGATCTCTTTCATGATGTTCTTGAGGCGCTCTTCGAATTCGCCGCGATATTTCGTACCAGCGACGAGGAGGCCAAGGTCGAGAGAGACGAGCTCTTTGTCTTTGAGCGATTCGGGGACGTCGCCTTGGGCCATGCGCAAAGCGAGGCCTTCGACGATAGCGGTCTTGCCGACTCCCGCCTCGCCGATGAGGATCGGATTATTCTTTGTCCGGCGCGAAAGGATCTGGATGATGCGGCTGATCTCCGGATCGCGGCCGATGACGGGATCGAGCTTGTTCTCAGAGGCGAGCTTCGTCAGGCTCTTGGTGTATTTGAGAAGCGCCCGCGGCTTCTTCGGGGTCGCCGGTTCGGCGGTCTTGGCGCTCTTGAGCTCTTCGAGGACGCGCAAGACGTTCTGCTTTGTGATCTTGAATTTCGAGAGTATGTCCTGGGCCGGCCCGGCGATATCGAGAAGAGCGATGAAAAGGTGCTCTGTCGATATGAATTCGTCCTTGAGGGCCGCGGCGACTTTCGCCGAATTCTCGAGAGCCTGGGCGAGCTCGGGAGTGAGATATATCTGATACGACTGGGAGAGCGTCGCGCCTGGCTGATTGCCTTCGAGCGATTCGGCGAGCGAGTCGCTCAACAGAAGGACGTCGACGTCGAGCTTCTCGAGTATGGAAAGGACGATGCTCTCTTCTTGGAGGATGAGAGCCGAGAGTAAATGGAGCGGATTGACGTGATTCTGGCCGCGCTCGATGGCGAGCTCGTGGGCGCGGCGGATGGCTTCTTTTGCTTTCGTCGTGAAATGGTTAAGAGGTGGCATATGCGTTTATTACGTTAGAAGGGATGAAAGAGGCGGTGGCGGAAGAGCTCTGAATCTTTATGTTTGCAGCCTTTTTGACGCCTACAACCTCACCTGCAAGATTAACAAGGATGGCCTGCGAGTCAAACAGGCCGGCGGTCGGGCTTGCCTGGATCACGGTGGCGTCAAGAGAAGACACTATGCCAAGGGCCACCGTCGTCGTTGAAGTGTCCGAGAGAGCGATGACAGATTCGCCGAGCTTGAGAGCGTCAGAGTCAGCGAGAGACGCCGCCGGATATGTTTTTTGTATAGATTGGCTCTGAAAGAACGACAAGTCCGTCGCTTGATCCGTCGAGAGAAAAGTAACAGGGACGACGGTTCCATCAGCGAGATGGGCCTCGAGCCCATGCTCGGAGACGGGCTCGATCGAAGCAGCGATCCTGCCGGCGCTCCCGACAAAAACACCGACGGCGATAAAGCGACCAGATGCATCAGTGATCCGGGCGACCGACTTATCGGCAGACGCGATGGCACTCGTGACCGCTTGATCGTAGGACTTGACCACGACCGTCGTCTGGGACGCCGCCGGTGCGCCAGAAGATCGCTCTATGACATGGCTCACCGTCTGGGTGACCGGCGCCGGCGCTTGGTATACGAGCGAGACGATGACCGTGCCGACAGCGACCGCCGAGACGAGGCTCACGAGGAGGCAGAGGAGGACGATTTGCTGTTTCGTGAGTTGCTCCATGCTCATATCATATCAATTTTTCGGTAGTTTTTTAAGCGCCTCCACGATAATAGATACGTCGCGCTCGGAGGCATTTGGTGCAAGGCTAAAGCGGAGAGTGTTGCGGGCGCGCCACGATAGAGCGCTCTGATCGAGAGCGGCGACAACGTATGATTCCTCTTCGCCTTTGAGACAGGAGCTTTTCGTCGAGCAGGAAATGCCTTCTTTATCCATAAAAAGCACGGCGAGCTCGGGATCGGAGATGTCGGGGAGAGATATATTGATATTGTTCGGCAGGCGCTTTTCAAGGGAGCCGTTCACGATGGCTGCGGGCAATTCTTTTTTGATGCGGGACATGAGGGCGTCGCGGATTTGCCGCGCGCCTTCGGCGCGCGGCTCCCTGCCCTCTTGCGCCGCCACCAAAGCTTCGGCAAAGCCGGTGACGAGCTCGAGACTCTCCGTCGTCGGCCGCTTGCCGCGCTCTTGGCCGCCGCCGGCCATGAGAGGCTCGAAAGAAACGTGCCGCCTGGCGACAAGAGCGCCGACGCCCTTCGGCCCTTGCATTTTATGAGCATCGAGGGTCATGGCGTCGGCGCGCAGGCCTTCCAGATCGCATGAAAGCCAGAGCGGCGCCTGCGATGCATCTGTGTGAAAGACAGGGAATTCGGCACCAAGGCTATTTTCTTTGCCTGCCTTTATCTTGCGAATGCCGGCGCCGATCTTCGATATCGGCTGGATCGTGCCGATCTCATTGTTCGCATACATGCATGTGACGAGAGCGGTGTCGGGCGTGATCGCCGCGAGAACGTCGTCGGCTCGGACGATGCCGTCAGGGCCCGGATCGATATATGTGACTCGAACGCCGCGGTTGGCGAACAATCGGAGGACTTCGAGGATGGAAGAGTGCTCTAGAGACGATGAGACGACATGGATCTCGTCAGGCTTCTTGTCGTCGCGCTCAAAGCGCGTCCGGATGACGCCCTGGATGATGGTCGCGTTCGCTTCCGTGCCGCCAGAGGTAAAGTAGATCTCTTCGGGTTTAACGCCAAGGAGCCGCGCGCACTTCGTGCGCGCGGCCTCAAGCGCCCGCTTCGCTTCGACTCCCTCTTTATAAAGCGCGCTCGGGTTCGCCGGAACACGCCTGACGCGCTTCATCGCCCTCGCCACGCGCGGATGGAGAGGTGTCGTCGCCGCCCAGTCGGCGTATATGCGCCTTTTTCTGAAAAAGTTAAAAGCCATGCGACTATTATGCAATAAAAAGCCGCAGATGATTAGTCTGCGGCTTCGAGGTCCTGCTGACCAGTCTCCTCGAGATTCGGAAAGCTTCTAAAATTGCCTTTGGTGCTTTCATGAGCTATCATACGGCCATGATTCTCGACTCCAACATCTTGGTCGGCGTCCTGGCGCTCACGATCCTCGCTCTCACCATCGACGTGTTCTGCCTCCGGCGCAAGATCCGCACGATGATGAAGAACGAGAATTGCAAAGACGGCGTCTGCACGGACATAGGCGAGACGCTTTCGGCAACGGCCGCGAGCATCAAAGACCTGACGGAGTTCCGCGCCGACATGGAGGACTATCTCAAGACCGTCGAGAAGCGCCTCCGCCGCGCAAACCAGGCGACAGAGACGATCCGGTTCAACGCTTTCGGCGGCGGAGGCCAGAGCTTTGCCACCGCGTTCGTGAACGAAGAAGGCGACGGCGCCATCCTCTCGAGCCTTTACGCCCGCGACCGCGTCTCTGTCTTCGCCAAACCGCTCGCCCGCTTCGATTCCGAATTCGAGCTCACCGACGAAGAGCGCCGCGCGATCTCTCTCGCCAAGACCAAGCTGAAATAGCATGACGGCTTTCGCTTCATCATCACTATGGCAGGAAAAAAAGCACAACAGAAAAGCGGTATTTCAGGCGCCCTTGCAAAAGGCGCTCTGGTCAAGCGCCCGCCGGTCGTCGCCATCCTCGGCCATATAGACCACGGCAAGACCACTCTCCTCGACTACATCCGAAAAACGAACATCGTCGATAGCGAAGCCGGCGGCATCACCCAGCGCATATCGGCATATGAGATAGAACGGGTCGTCACCGCCGACGATGGCGCGACGAGGACCGAGCGCATCACGTTCATCGACACGCCAGGCCACGAGGCGTTTTCCGGCATGCGCGAGCGCGGCGCTACGACCGCCGACGTCGCCATACTCGTCGTCTCGGCCGAAGACGGCGTCAAGCCGCAGACCATCGACGCCTATAGAGAGATCGAGAAAGCCAAAGTCCCCTTCGTCGTCGCCATAAACAAGATAGACAAGCCCTCGGCAAACGTCGATCGCGCCAAGATGTCTCTCGCCGAGGCGGGCATATACGTGGAAGGCTTCGGCGGCAATGTCTCTTTCGTGCCGATATCGGCGAAAACCGGCCAGGGCGTCGAGGAGCTTCTCGATCTCATCGTCCTCACCGCCGAGATCGCCGAGCTCAAGGGCGACCCGAGCGCTCTCGGGTCAGGCACTATCATCGAAACCCATCGCGATCCGAAAAAAGGCATATCAGCCACGATCATCGTGAAAAACGGCAGAGTCGGCCCCGGCATGTTCGTCGCCGCGGGAAGCGCTTTCTCCCCTACCCGCATCCTCGAGAATCATGCCGGCAAAAAAGTTGCCGAGGCCACGTTCTCCCAGCCGATCCGCGTCGTCGGCTGGAACAAAGCGCCGCGCGTCGGCGAGAGCTTCGTGACGTTCGATGATAAAAAAACGCTCGAAGCCTATATCGAAGAAGCCGAAGAGGACGAAAAGAAACCTCGGCCGGCGGAAAGAGCGCCCGAGCCGGCGGCCGGCGAGGGCGCGATGGAAAAAAAGCTCATCCCTCTCGTCATAAAAGCCGACGTCCAAGGCTCGGTCGAGGCGATCGAGCACGAGATCGCCAAGATCTCCCACGAGCGCATCGCCTTGAAAACGCTCCTCGCCGGCATAGGTGATATCACCGAGTCCGACATCAAAGCCGCCGGCGCTGACAAAGACGCACTCGTCATCGGCTTCAACGTCCGCGTCGACAGCCAGGCAGCGGCGATGATCGAGAGGCTCGGCATCGCCCACGAGACATTCGACATCATATACAACCTCCGCGAATGGCTCGAAGAGCACCTCACAGAGCGCACGCCAAAGATACAGGTCGAGGAGATCGCCGGCCGGGCCAAGATCCTTAAATTCTTCAGTCGGACGAAAGATCGCCAGATCGTCGGCGGCAAAGTGACCGACCGTGAGATATCTCTCGGTCATCAGGTCAAGATCATCCGCCGAGAGACGCTCATCGGCGACGGCCTCATCCGCGAGCTTCAGCAGACCAAGGTCAAGACGTCTTCCGTCCAGGAAGGCTTTGAATTCGGAGCGATGATCGAGGCATCGATCGAGCTCGCGCCAGGCGACGTCATCGAAGACTTCATCGTCGTAGAAAAATAGAGTATGTCCATCAAACACGACCGCTTCGAAGAGATCCTCAAGCACCTCGCCGCCGAATTCCTCAAGGCGGAGTCGAACCGCACGTCGCTCATCACCATCACCCGCGTCTCGGCCACGGAGAAAGGCGACTTTGCCACGATATATTTCACTGTCTTACCCGAGAACAAGGAAGAGGCGGCGCTCGACTTCCTCAAGCGCCAGCGCTCGGCATTCCGCGATTACGCCAAAGACCACGCCCGGCTCATGCGCGTCCCCTTCTTCGATTTCGAGATCGACCGCGGCGAGCGGGCCCGCCAGAGAATCGACGAGAGCCTGGCGCGATAGCTCTGGCTAGCCTATACTGAATTCCGCTCGGCCACGTAGAAAAGTGGTAATTCGGCGGTCTGCAAAACCGCTATGCGCGGGTTCGATTCCCGCCGTGGCCTCCCGACAGAAACGGAAACGCCCGGGTGGCGAAACTGGCAGCCGCAGGAGACTTAAAATTTCCCGACCGAAAGGTCTTGTGGGTTCGACTCCCACCCCGGGCACATATGGCGATACGACCGACATGCGATTTTTGCAAGAAAGAACTGAAGGATTTTGGAGCCCTGCTTTTCAGTCCGCCTAGCAAGAAAGATATCGTCAGAAAATATCACATCTGCAAGACCTGCTTCAAAAAATTCATTGCTAAGAAGTAAAATTTCTGGTAGATTCTGAAAATTGGATTCCCGCCCATAGCTCAGTTGGTAGAGCAGTCGCCTCTTAAGCGAACGGTCCCAGGTTCGATCCCTGGTGGGCGGACACGATAGACAGAACACTTCGTCGACGAGGCCTATCTGTGATAAGCTCAAATCCGTTACGGGCAGGTGGCGAAATGGCAGACGCGCTAGCCTTAGGAGCTAGTGCCGCAAGGCGTGAGGGTTCAAGTCCCTCCCTGCCCACCAAAAACAGTAAGTCCTCAAATAAAAAAACCCCTGTTAGGAGGTTCGAGACGATTTTCGGAAGCGCTCGTAGGCTTCAAAGACTTTCTCTTCGGTCCGATTGGCGCCACGTCGGCCTGTGACGGCTTTGAGCAGGCTCATTTTGCCGTGTATGACCGATGCGGACACTCCGCTCTCGTTCGACGCCACATGCAAGAGGCCTCGGATGTGATCAAGCGTGCGCCGCGGCACGAAGACTTTCCCATGGAGCTGGACGCCCATCCCGTTTATGACGACCGGGCCTTTGCGCAAGTCATAGACGCGCGCTTTTTTGTGGCTCACGCGGAACTCGGCGCGAAGGACGATGTCAGAGAGGGCGCGGCGCTTCTTTTTCCCTATCGGGCTCGCTGACGAGAATGTGAGATCGTCGAGGTACCGAGTATAGGTGAGGCCATAACGAGCGCAGAGGACGCGCATCGGCCGATCGATCTCTACTTCGCAGTAGAGATTGAACAGGTCAGGAGACGCCGGCGCTCCAGTGACGAGACCGCCCGTCTGATCGTCGAAGCAATGTCTCGCCAAGAACACCCAGAGAGCGAAACGCCTCTCTTCGAGGTCTGGCTTGAGAGCGACGAGCACGTCGACCATGCGTCCGATCTTGACCGAAGGGTACGCCGAGTCGATGTCCATCAAGAAGAAATACCTGTTGAAAGAACGGCCGGTGCCCTTCTTGTGACGCAGGACGTTCCGATAGGCAGAGTCCCCTAGCCTGCAGGCAGTCGCACTAGGCATCGCGACCCGCAGGCTCCGCAACCATCTGATGGTCTTGGCATGGACATCGCGCATCGCCTGATTCGGAGCGCATATGAGACGGCGCTTGTTGTGACCGCTCAATGGGTTGATGTCATTGATCCAGCGCTTGTGAAAGAGCGGCGCCTCGGATCGATGCCCGAAAGCACCAATGTCGAATAAAGCGTCATTCATATTTCTAACGCCCATACTATTCGGCGCGCCATAAAAAGCAACCGCTACACGAAGTAGCGGTTTTGAAAGAGCCAGCGCGGCCCAGAGTAGCGTATGCACATATGCTGAGGTTCAAGGGTGCGGAACCGGAAACGCGCCCGGAATGCGCGTGCGATACATCCCGAGAGAGGCCGGAATTCGTCGCGAACGCACAGCACCGACTCGAACCGTGGAGAAATGCCTTCTCACACATGGACGTCCCTTTTCAGGGATTACCTATGCTCTGCTTGGCAGAGCAACTTTATGCCCTTGCGGGCCACCTCGACACTGACGCATACACTTTAACTCTGGGCCGCCACGGAGGCTTTCCCTGCGACCGGCTCGCATTTCAGCGAAGCCGGCCCGTGCATTGAAGCAGCAGGGCCAGGGCCGTAACTGTATTATGCCGCGCGAGAATCAATCGTCAAGGCGTTTGACAAACATCACCCGAGATGTTACTTTGTTGATCGTGAATGTCCTTCTCATCGAAACCGACGACGCCGTCGTCGACGTCGTCAAACGAATGCTCGAGCGGCGAGGCCACCAGGCGATCGTCGCCCACACGACGGAGCAAGCCCTCGAGCTTCTCCCCGAAGCCGATGTCGACCTGGCGATCGTGAGCCAAGATGATCTGGTGGGCAACGTCAACGCGGCGCTTTTCTCCTTCGTCTTGCGCGCCGCCCGGCCCAAGTTGCCGATCATCCTCGTCGATGTCGTCGACGGGCAGCGGTACGCCGTCGGCGCCGTTCGGATCTACAAGCCGATCGGGCTCGACGACCTCTCCATGGCGATCCATTGCGCCGTCGATGCGGCGGCGACCGCCGGCTGATCGCTAGCAAGTCGCTGGCGAAAACCTATACGGAGGCCTCATTGAGGCCTCTTTTTTATTTGACTTTTTATCAAAACTAGTGTATTATTGGACCCAAGATAGTACAAGCAGGAAGCCTGCGCTTCCCTGTCTTTTTGACAGTCAAACAACCACAACCTCAAAACGAAAGGAACGGCACCATGCCAAAAGTCATAGTCACATGTGGGCACAACCTTACGAAGGGTGACGCCCTGGGACGTACACAAACGCTCCTATCTAGGATCATGCGTCGCTTCTCCGAGATCGAGGACTTGAAAGAGTCCTGGAACGGAGATCGAGGCGAGTTCACCGCCAAGGCTTCGGGCACTGATATATCTGGATCGATGACAGTATCCGATGCTGAAGTCAGCGTCGAGATCACCATCCCGTTTCAGATGGCACCCGTCGCCGAAAGCGAGAACAAGCGGATCATCGAGGACGAGCTGAAGCGCGCGTTCGCGGCACCCGCCGCAGCGCCCGCTCCGGCCCCGTTGTCGACACCTCCGCCCCCTCCGGCTCCGTCTGCTCCAGTCGCCTCACCGGCGCCTGCGGCAGCTACGGCGACGGCAGGGTCTCCCGGCCCGGCATCCGGACCGGCGACCCCGCCACCAGCGTCAGTACCGCCGCCAACGCCACCCGCACCTCCGCCCCATCCCAGTCCCGCCGAGCCCGAAAAGCCCGGCAAGGACACGGCAGAGGTGCGGATCTCATCGGTCATCCGGTGGCGGGTCTTTGACCCCTATCGGTATCTCGAAATGGGCGGCAAGGATGTCGTCGTCAAGGCTCTCACCGGCCTTTACGAGACGTCGATGCGCTCGATCGCGGCGCGGACGCTTCCGAACTCGCTCATCGCCAGGAAACTGGAGGCGGGCGAATCGATCCGGGACGGCATGAACAAGGCCGACCCGCATCAGATGCGGTTCGATCCGTACCTGACGCCCCTCAAGACCATCATCGCGGGTCTTCTGATCTGCGGCCTGATCGGGTACGAGGGCTTCAGTCGGTCAGCGGACTACCAGGTCCAGTTGCTCGTCGCTGCTCTGGCGCTCGGTTGGTTTCTGTTCGGACTCCACAATGTCCCTGTCGGCTTCGGTGCCGCGCTCACCATGCTCGGCGGCCGGGTCAAGGGACGGGGCAACGGCGTCTGCGTCGGCGAAGGGACCCATTGGTTCCCCAAGCCGTTCGTGAACGTCATCGCCGTCGACTTGCGCGAGCAGGTCATGGAGTTCAAGGACAAGAACGCCCTCAAAACCCTCGCCGGAAGCGTCGAGGACGCCGATGACGAGATACCCGACCTCGAAAAGGAGCTCGACAAGAGCTTCGCCACGAGATCGGGCGCGGCCATCGAGCAGGTGATGCTCACCGAGATATCTCTCTCGGATAAGGTCACCGAAGCGCTCGAGTCTCAAAAGATCCAGGAGGCCGAGATGCGTGGCGTCAATGAAAAGACAACACGCCTCGCCGCCGGGATCAAAGAGCTCCGAGCGCATGGCGTCGACGCCAATGCCGCGCTCAATGCGATGGCGAAGATAGTCGGTGTGGATGCTCAACCGGTAGCGGTGAGCGCCAGCGCGTCAACAAACGCGAACACCGACAATATCAACATCGCGGGCGCGAGCGGCGCAGATCAACTGATCGGCGCCGCCGTCGCTACGGCCGACCGTGTCGCGAGGGCCTTCGGCAATCGCGGCAAGGGCCGGCCGGACAAAGGCAAGGGCGGCAAAAACCAGAACCCCGGCTCGCAAGGCCAGGGTTCGCAACAAGGAGGAATATGACAACGACGGAGAAGGTGATGAAGATCACCAACCGAATCGGCGGCACCCTTATAATCGTGACAGCCATCTGTCTCGTCACGTTGGCGGTCAAGACTCACATCTCAACCGCCAAACAGCAGGTGGCCGCGACCGCGCTCGCCCAGACGGGCACCCTCGCCGCGAGCGGCACCCCGAATGTCGGGACTCAACCGCGAGCGGCGGCAGCGCCGAAGCCGGAGGATCCATACTCCTCGCTTCAGCCGGGACAGATGACCGACGTCGTTGTCATCCACCCCGGCGAGCAGAGTTCCTGGATTCCCGTCACGGGATATGTCGTCCACGTCTGGCCGGCATACGCCAAGGTCCCCATCGAGTACAAGACGTTCACCGGCGACACGATGAAAGCATCGACCGTCGGCAAAGTAGGAGTGTCATTCACTCCCGGCGATGTCGCCTACGAACGGCTGGAACCCGTGGGAACAACCGTGGCGTTCCGTGTTGAGAGGGCAACCAGGCTCTAACACAAGGGCCGGAGCTTTCGCTCCGGCCCTTTTTATTTCTTCAGTCGAATGTCTTAATGAACCCCGAGAGTGCTCCTCACGACTTGAATTATTCCCCACACGGAGAACATGATGAACAAGCCGATGATGCCATATAAGATATGCTTACCGCCCTCTTCCCTGCCGCTCGGGTCATCAGAGTTCCTGATGTACTTGAATACGCCCCAAATAAAGTAGAAAGCAGCCGCGGCAAAGAGTAGCTCGACTACAGGATTTACAACAAGCGTGAACAGCTTCTGGACTACAGGATAGTTCAGCGCGTTCGTGTTCATCGGCTTAGCCGTTTATCGGAACGGATGGAAGCTGATTTGTGCCGTTCGATGTCGGCGAGACGTTGCTCAAGCCAAAGGTGTTGACGAGGATATTGACGAGGCCCCAGATCGAGATCATCACGAATATCGCGATGACGCCGTATATGACCGTCGTCTTGGCTTTCTCCTTCTTTTCCTCATCGCCAGCGAGAAAGAGCTGGAACATGCCCCACACGAAGTAAACGACTGCCGCCGCTATGATGAGAGGCAGGATCGTGTTGAGAAGGCTCTGGATAAAGCGGAAGATGTCCCAGACGTTGTTGATCGCGGCATCCGCCGAGAACGGGAGCGCCGCAGCCAATACCGCTATGTAGCTGAATTTTTTCATATATCGCTAAAACTTATAATAATGCCGCAAAATCATTTGCCCCTCTATTGTACCAAGAAAAACAGGCGGAAAATCGGCGTATGGGGATATCCCAAATTACTGATTTACGAGCGCTGGAGGAGTTATCGGACCAGATTGGAGCTTGAATGTGCTGCTCAGGATGTTAACGAAGCCCCAGATCGAGATCATCACGAATAGCCCTATGATGCCATAGACGATGGTCTGACGGCCGCTTTCTCTCTTTTCCTCGCTCCGAATCATCTCAAACGCGCCATAGACGATATACACGACGGCCCCGGCGATGAGGAGAATAACAAGGTTATTCAATATGCTTATGATGCAGCTTACGACACCGGTCAGACCATAAGTAGTGAGCGAAGAACAGGCACCCAAATTCGCTTGTGACGCGGCCGCCGGTGCGAGTGTAGCGGCAGCGAAAACGGTCGAGGCCGAAAAGAGCGTCAAAGCGACGATACTGGCGCCGATAATGAAAGCTTTCTTCATAGTGCTGAGTAAACCTTTATAATCAAAAATTGCATCCTAAGTATATCAGACCTGGTCGATATTCGCCGTATTTATCCCCAGCCCGAGCGCCGCGGCGTTTGCCGAGCGATGAATATGGTTTCCTAAACCATTCGTACTATATCCAGAATAGTACCTGCAAGGAAGCGCGGGCCGCGCTTCGCTATTCTCTTGCATTTGAAAGATCACATGAGCCCAGGAAATCAGTCCTCACGGAAAATGACTTCTACGCCAGTCGTGCAAAGAAAAAGGCGACGGAAAAAGAGGTTGTGGAGCAAGCCCGAGACGTTGTTCTTGTATACGACCATTCTCGTATGCATTCTCGCCGTTATGATGGTCACGGGAAACCGCGCATCGTCGCGACTGGAGACGATGGGATACTCGGACATCAAATCGGCCATAGCTGATGCGACGACGCAGATGAAGGAGTCGCTTTCGTCAGACGGAGATAAGACGCGTGAGACTATTGAGACGGCGACAGGAAGGGTCGAGAGAGGTCTCCAAAACGTCGCGGAGACCGCCATCAATGTCGGAGCGACGCTCGCTGAGACGAACGGTCAGATGCGGCACGATATCAATTCAGGAAATGAGAAAACCCAGCAGGCTCTCCGAAATATCCTACGACACCGAGATGCCGAGCCGGAGGAAAGTCTTTCCGACACTCCTCAACCGCGATCTGTCGTCGATAGACCAAATCCTACCGTCCCATCACCGAGTACAGGGACAATAGACAGCACGCCCGTGAAAAAGCTCTGCGGGATGCGCACCTATTCCCCGGGAGAGAGGTCTGAAGAGTTTTCGAGCCGTCAAATCAAAAGCGGGCGTATAGTGCTTCACTTCTTTTCCGGCCTCCAGGCAGTGCTTTTATACCGCCACGGCTTTCATCATTGGGAAGAGACCATGCCTGTCCGTCTTGTCGACGGAAGATTCGATATCCACGACGCCGACGGAGTGGTTTTCTGGTCGCCAGACGAGCCCTTCACGATCGAGAGGAGATAGCTCTCACAATGCCGTCAAGACGACGGCTTTTTATTTTGTCAGGAGACAAAGCTCGTGAATATGCTCTTGACCACATCGATGATAACCTGGGCGCCGATGACGATGAAAGCGCCGATGACCGTGTGAAAAAAAGTGCTCTTTGCATCTTCGAGCTTGCTCTCGTTCCCCTGGGCTGTAACGAATTTAAATCCAGACAAGATAAGGAAAAAAGCAACGACTACATAGCTTATGCTCACGACGAGGTTGACGATCTTGTAGAACAGATCAGAGAGGCTATTCACACCGTTGAGTGGATTCGGGATCGTGCCTAGCGCCGAAGACGGAGATGTCGCGCCTGTGTTTGCATTTGTCGTCGATTGAGGTGGATTCGTCGTCGACTGCGGAGGATTAGTGCTGCTTTGAGGCGCATTCGTACTGCTTTGCGGCAGGTTGGTCTGACTCGTACTCGGGTTCGTCTGATCTTGAGATGGTCCCGTAAGAAGAGAATTCGCCGAGCCCGGCGCGGCGGTCAAAGCGAAAGCTGTCTGCGCGAACAAAAGCGAAGCCAGGGCGACCGCGAATATGATCGATGTCTTTTTCATTGTGTTGAATTAGGAGTCGTGGGGATGATGTCGGTCTTTTTTACATCGCCGATCTGACTCGCAAGGAGGCCGTTCAGTATAGTATAGACGATAAGCCAGGCGGCGAAAATAAAGAAGACGCCGATGAGGATGGGCTTGAACATTTTTTTTGCGTCTTCCAGAAGGCGCGCATCGCTACCCGCCATCATGTATTTAAAGCCTGCATAGAGGATCATGCCTATGACAAGCGGCGTAAGGATATAGAGCACGAACATAATGATCCTTGTCGCTGTAGCGATGAGCTGGCTGTAGTCACATTCAGTGCCTTGGACAAACTGGCCTGACGGATCGATCGTCGGATTACACGAGACGAGTTGGAAACTTGATGATTGGGGTGAGGCAGAACCCGCCGTCTGACTCGGTGATTGGGCAGCGAACACCACCGCTCCGCCGAAGGTCGCGGCGACGATGAGAGAGATCATTGAGATGGCGATGATGCGCTTCATGTGACGTTATGAGCTGTTACGATCCGGAAGAATCGGCCCGGAGATAGCTGTCGATCGAGTCGCTCGCGGCCTTGACGGAATCGGAGACGAGCAGATTGCCGGAAATGACGTTTTCGACCATAGCAGAGAACACCTGGGCGGTCGCTTCCCTGTTCGGATCGAGCCAAGCGATCGAGATGAGGGCGCTCTGGTAAAAGATCGACGCAGCCGCATCGCCCGGCAGAGTCGCGAGCAAGTCGCGCCTGACTGGCGGCATGCCAGTCTCGCTCGACCACTCGGTGGCGAGCGGAGCGCTCGTGAGCGTCACCGCGGCGGTGAATGCCGAAGAGACATTCTTCGAGCTCTTGAGCAAAGCGATGGCTTCCATGTTGCCGAACGTCAGTTTCTTGGTGCCGCTCTGCGGCACCATGGCTACGTCGAAATTCAAATTCGGATTGGCGGCGCGGATAGCCGTGAGCTCGCTCGCATAGCCGAAATAGACGGCGAGCTGGCCAGCGACGAACGCATCGCGATCGAGAGGCATCGCCCGATTCCAAGAATATATGGTCTTGAGCGGATTAGAGAATTGGGTGAAGTACGAGAGCGCCTCTTCGCCCGGCACGAGGCCTTGACCTATGCTCGCGTCGAGTTCGCTCTTGAGATTGCCTTGGCTGTCGGCGGCGACGATCGGCGTGCCAGCCTGGAGCGAGAGGAGCGAGAGGATATCCTTGAAATGCGCGACATTGGTCGACTCGCCGAAGGCGAGCGCGCTCTCGACGATATTATTGTTCGAGTCCTTGATGGTCATCTTCGGCGCAAGGTCGAAGAATTGGGCCCAGCTCACTGGCGGTTCGGACACGCCGGCGTTCGAGAACGTGTCGCGATTCCAGTACATGACCATCGGATCGACAGTGAACGGGAAACCGATGACGCCGTTCGAGGTCAGATAGAGCTCGCCTTCTTGGATGAAAGAATCCTGGAACGTCCGTTCCGAATAATTAGCAAAGGGTACGACATAGAACTTGTTAAGCTCCTTGAGGATGAGATCCTGGGGCAAGAGCACCATGTCCGGGCCCTGGCCATTGGCGAGGGCGGCGATGAGATCAGACTCGAATGTCGATGAGTCCTTCTGAACATACGAGACGTTGAGCGTCGAGCGATTATCCGGCGTGACTTTCGATAGGAAGCTATTCATCTCGTCGGCCGGTATCGTGCCCCACATGACGACAGCCGCCGGCCCTTGCGAGCTCCCGTTCTTGGATATGGCAAAAATCACCGCTCCGGCTATGCCCAAGGCTACGAGTACTCCAGTGAATATGAGCTGGAAACGGGTCATCTCTGTGCGCTACTTCTTGCGGAAAATTATACCATAGTGATGCGAGCCGGCATTCACCTCTCGTTCGAATTCGAAGCCCGCTTGACGGCAGAGCTCTCGAGCAGCGTCCTTGTAGACGACATGGTCGGGATGCGGCCCCATCTGGGAGAAGGACGCCGACCAGTCGATGAGGAATAGGCGGCCGCCACCTTTGAGGATGCGCCTCGCCTCGAGAAAGAAGCTTTTCTTGTCTTCGATCATGAAAAGTATGTTCGAAGCGATGCAGACATCGCACGACGATTCCCTGATCTTCGAGCCGCCGAGCTTTTCGAGGTCGCCGGCGAGGATCTCGATGTTGTGAATATGCTCGCGAACCGCCTCGCGCTTGAGCCGTTCGAGAAGGTCGCGCTTTACGTCGACGGCATAGACTTTCCCTCTGGGTGCGACGGCCTTGGCGGCAGCTATCGCATAAAATCCCGACCCCGCCCCGAGATCGGCCACTATCGCGCCATCAGAAAGACCGAACTGTTCGATATTGTGCTGGGGATCTGAGAACATGGTTTGATTATAACAGATGAAAAGAGCCGGATATTCCTTGAGAAAACCCTTCGTAGGCGCGGCGGCGCCGGAGAGAGAAAAATCTCAGCAGAGATTTTTCGTGGTTTTCGACGGGAATATCCGGCTCTTTTCTTTTGCTACAAACACACCACGCTCGCGAGCGAATCGCCTTCGCGGAGCTTCATGACGCGGACGCCTTGGGTCGATCGGCCGAGAACGGGGATCTCTTTGATATCGATGCGGACGACCTGCGATTTTTTCGACATGGCGACGAGCTCGCTATCCTCGTCGGTGACGACTTTAGCGGCGATGACCTGACCAGTTTTGTCGGTGACATTCATCGTAAGGATGCCCGAGCCGCCGCGATTCTGCGTCTTGTACTCCCCTGCTTCGGTCGTTTTGCCATAGCCGTTCTTGGATATAACCATGATCCGCGGATTCTTCATGTCTTTCCTGACGACGTCGGCGGAGACGACGTAGTCGCTCTGTCCTTTGCTCTTAGCGAGATTGATGCCGCGAACGCCCATGGCCGACCGGCCCATCTCGCGAACGTCGGACTCTTTGAACCTGATCGACTGGCCAAGGGCGGTGACGATCGACATCTCGTCGCCTTTCGAGACGAACGACACGGACATGAGAGAGTCGCCCGGCTCGAGGGTGATGGCGATGATGCCGCTCCTGCGGACGTCGTGGAATGACTCGGCCTTTACTTTCTTGGCCGTGCCGAGTTTTGTGACCATCATCATCGAAAGGCTCGATTGTTTGGACTCTTTTGGCATCGGCAGGATGGACGTGACTTTTTCGCTGTCGCCGAGAGAGAGGAAATTGACGAGCGCTTTGCCTTTGGTGGCGCGGCGGCCTTCGGGCAATTCGTACATCTTGATCTGATATGCCTTGCCTTTGTCGGTAAAGAAGAGGATGTCGGCGTGCGTGTTCGTCGTCACGAGATTTGTCACGAAGTCCTCTTCCTTGGTGTCGAGGTCGACGACGCCGACGCCTCCGCGACGTTGCTTGCGGTATTCATCGGGCATCGTCCGCTTGACGTAGCCGCCCTGGGTGAGGACGAGGACGCTTTCAACGTCAGGGATGAGGTCTTCGTCGGAGAGCGCCTTGACGCCGCTTCGAATGACTTTCGTCCGACGCGGGTCGCCGTATTTCTCTTTGATGTCGGCCAGCTCCTTTTTAATGACGGCAAGGATCTTTTTCGGCGAAGCAAGGAGCTCTTTGAGCTCTTTGATGAGCGCTTGGACGGCGTCGAGCTCGTCCTCGATCTTCTTGCGCTCGAGGCCGGCAAGTTTTTGGAGGCGCATATCGAGGATGGCCTGGGCCTGGATCTCGGAGAATTTGAATGTCTTCATCAAGGCTATCCGGGCGTCCTCGACGGAACTCGATTTTTTGATGAGCTTGATGATCTCGTCGATATGATCGAGAGCTTTCTTAAGACCGAGGAGGATATGCTCGCGAGCCTCGGCTTCCTTGAGGTCAAAGGCCGTGCGGCGCTTGACGACCTCGACACGATGCTCGACAAAGCTCTCAAGGATGGACTTGAGCGAAAGCGTCTCCGGCCGGCCTTTGACGAGAGCGACGATGTTGAGGTGGAAGGTGTCCTCGAGCTGGGTGTGCTTGTAAAGAAAATTGAGGACTTTTTGCGGCTGGGCGCCTTGTTTAAGGTCGACGACGATGCGGATGTCCTTGGCCGATTCATCGCGAAGGCCCTTGATGCCTTCGATCTTCTTGTCGCGGACGAGGTCGGCGATCGCCATAATGAGATCAGCTTTGACGACGCGGTACGGTATCGAAGTTATGACAATCTGGTACTGGCCAGCCTTGCTCTCGACGATCTCGGCATCGCCGCGGGTAATGACGCCGCCCTTGCCTGTGCTGTATGCGTGCTGGATATCTTTCTCGCTATATATAGTGCCGCCCGTCGGAAAATCCGGGCCCTTGATGAATTTGAGGAGATCCTCCGTCGTCGCATCTTTATTCTCGATGAGATGGACCGTGGCGTCGATGACTTCGCCGAGGTTATGGGGCGGAACGTTCGTGGCCATGCCGACGGCGATGCCGAGCGTGCCATTCAAAAGCAGATTGGGCACGGCCGTCGGAAGAACAGAGGGCTCCTTCTTGGTATTGTCGTAATTCGGCCGGAAGTCGACCGTGTCCTTTTCCAGATCGCGGAGCAATTCGCCGGACAACCGGGACATCTTTGCCTCGGTGTATCGGTATGCGGCCGCGCCATCGCCGTCGACCGAGCCGAAGTTTCCCTGGCCAATGATGAGCGGATAGCGCATGGAGAAATCCTGGGTCATCTTGACCATAGCGTCATATACCGAGGCGTCGCCGTGAGGGTGGTACTTGCCGAGCACGTCACCGACGATGGTCGCCGATTTCTTGGTCTTAG
>JAGWHV010000032.1 GCA_028866595.1 Patescibacteria group bacterium | reverse complement strand
CCGCCTTTGCACAAAATCGGTTGTCGGCATACTCGTTGTCTCCTTTTTGGTCCCTTCGGCGATCCTCCTCGCTCCACAACCAACGGAAGCCGACAGTAGCTGTGCCGCCGTGGTGGCAGGTGCGGTCGCGTCTATCCCGACTCTCGCCGCTGCCGAAAAGTTCCTCGGCGTCACAACAAGTCGGCCATCGAGCGCGGTAGCCGGATCGGTCGGCGCAGGTAGTAGCTTTGGTACATTCTTCGGAAATTGCATCCTCAAGCCTATAGCCGTTCGCCTCGCCAAAGCGATGCTCCAAAACATCACCCAGAGCATCGTCACCTGGATAAATAATGGATTCAAAAACCCCGACGGATCGAAATCGCCCTCATTCGTCCAGAATTTCAGCGGTCTTATAAACCAGACGACGGACCAGGTCATAGGTAATTTCCTGACAAGCGACCTCGGGGCTGGGTTTTTATGTAGTTCGTTCTCTCTCCAAGTGAAGATCGCGATCGCTCAAAGTTATCTGCCCTACCAACAGACCGGACAATGTACTCTGTCGCAGATAGAGAATAATGTGAACGGATTCATCCAGAACGATAACTCTGGCGGCTGGGACAACTGGCTCCAGGTGACTACTGTTCCGCAAAATAACGTCTGGGGCGCGACGATAATGGCCGAGAACGCGCTCACCGAGCAGGTCGCGAACAAACTCGACGTCCAAAACCGCGAGCTCGACTGGGGCAAGGGCTTTCGAAGCTGGCAAGCCTGTCAAGCATATGAGACGCCAGCGCAGGTTCGAGCAAGGCTCTCGAGTTCAAACCCCACAACTGTCAATCCTCTTTCTCCGACAAAATCAGGGCCCTCCTATGCCTCGAGCATCGGCGTCACGCTTCCTACGACCTCTACTAATGTAGCTGCGACACCGGCAAGCTCCGGACCTTCAGCGACCCCCCAATGTACGAGCTGGATAACAGAAACGCCGGGGTCTGTCGTGGAAAATCAGCTCGAAGTGGCTCTCGGCTCGGGCGTGCGCCAGCTCGAGATAGCGAACGACATCGACTCGATCGTCGGCGCTTTGACGAACCAGCTCATGACTCAGGTAGTAAAGGGCGGTCTGTCCCTCCTCGGCGCGAACAGCAATTCGAATAGCAATACCTTTGACCCGGCGACGTATATCTCGGCGCTTAATGCCCAAGTCTCTGATGCCCAGCTGAACACAGCGATAAATACAGGCGTCGATAACTTGACCCAGAGCTCGGGCATAGACGCGCTCTTTAGCACCGCCGTCGGAACGAGCACGCCAACAGAGGCGCCGACGACGACAGCGCCAACCGTCGACGAGAACGGGAACCCGGTCGAGACGAATGCGATAACCCTCTCTGTCGCTTCGAGCACACCGGTGGTCAGCTCGTCGACGCCGTTCGAGTACGAGCTCAATCTCGGCGCCAACTATTCGGCCCAAGATATGACGGTGACGACCACTCTGCGCAAAGCCGGCAGCGTCGTGCCGTTCCTGTCGGCTTTCTCGGCGATGTCCGTTTCGTACGGCCGGACGGATGGGGTCATCTCGACGACGTACGTAACGTCTTCGACAGATTCGAGCGCCGTTTGGACGCGCGTCTCCGCCGATCAGGATGTACCATTCGTCTTTAGGTTCGCTGCCGACAAGAGCGCGAGCGCGCCGGCCGGCGCCTACACCATCGAGACGTCCGTGAAAGACGATACCGGCGCAGTCCTTCAGGTCGAGACGGATACGTTCACTATCCAATAAACGATGTTGCGCGCTTTTAAACAAATCAGAGAGAATAAAGCAACTGTCCCGATCATACTCGGCATGGCGGCGCTTTTCCTCGCCATACCTCACCAGGCGCACGCCTGGAGCCTGGTGGGCCTGGCCTGGAGCTCCATATCGTCCGTCCTCGTATCCCTCTACGAGATCATCGTGCTCCCGATAGCGGCTTTCGTTCTTTACCTAGTCGGCATGCTGATGGACAGCGCCATTACCCTTAGCATAAACACCGCCTACATATTCAGCCTATCGCCAGCCGTAAACCTGGGCTGGGTGATAATCCGGGACATTGCGAACATCTGCTTCATATTCATACTGATATATATCAGCATCACGACCATCGTCCAGGGCACAAACGCGAATTTCGGCATAAAGAATATGCTGACGAAAGTCATCATCGCCGCCATACTCATAAACTTCAGCCTCTTCTTTACGAAAGTGATCGTCGACGTGAGCAACGTATTCGGTAACTGGCTCTACGGCGGGGTGGAGAAGACCCTCGTCGTAAACACGACCAACGGCTCACCGACGAACCATACGAGTTTGAGCGGGCTCATCGCCACGAGACTCGGTATAGCGGGATTCTGGTCAGCGACACCGAATGCGAACGGTTCGAGCTGGCTGACAAGTGACTTCATCACCGTCTTCCTAAGACTGGCGGTAGTGCTCATCGCTATATATATATTCGCCTATGTGACGATACTATTCCTGGCCCGAGCTATAGAGATATTATTTTTACTTGTCTTCTCCCCGATAGGATTCATGGGCGAGGTATTGCCGCAGATCAAAAAGTACGCCGACGAATGGTGGTCAGAGCTCTCGAAGGCGGCGATATTCCCGATCGCTTTTCTCCTTATGCTCTATATATCCCTCCAGTTCATAAACAGTCTGGGGAGCCTGAACCTATCGGCGCTCAATGACAACGCGGTCAAGTTGCCGCTCGGCGTGACGATAAGCGTCTCCCAGTACTTCCAATATTTCCTCATAATATTCCTTCTCGGCGCCTGTCTGAAAATGGCCAAACAGTACAGCGGGGAAGTGGGTGAGGCATTAGGCGGACTCGCTCAGAGCTTGGCTAAAACAGCCGTCGGTGCAGCCACGACGTATGCTACAGGAGGCCTGGCGTTTCTTGGCAGGAGAACGATTGGAATGGGGGCTGCGAAGTTGGCAGAGAATGACACCTTAAATGACGCGGCCTCCGGCAGATACGGAAGGTTGGCGCAATTGGGAGGTAAGGCTGCTCTTGGAGCGACGCGCCAGACAGCTAAATCAAGTTTCGACGTCCGGGCGACGAAAGTCTTTGGGACGCTCTCTGGAGCGACGCTTCCAAAGGAGGTCGCTTCGAGCATCGGTAAGGCGGGTGGTAAAGGAGGTTATGAAGCTATGGTCAAGGATCTCGGTAAAACCGAGAAAGGATACGCGAAAGAATTCGGTGATAGTCCCGAGGGGATCGCTCGTCGTATGGCCTATGCCAAATCCCGAAAAACTAGTCTGCTTGACTGGGTAAAGGTCGGTCAGAAGGCCCGAGTCAAGACGGGCGAAGGCGTAGCGGCAGAAGCAGTCACGGCCGCGACCAAAGGGCGCACACAAAAAGCAAAGAAAGACGCTCAAAAGATCATGGCCCAGATAGTCCAAGAAGAGATCGGCGCGAACAATATATCAGCGGCGATAAAGACAGGGAAGCCTTCCGAGATAGACTCTGTGTTGAGGAACGAGAGAGACCGGCTCGAAGATATGTCTTCTGGAGCAAGGAAAGACAAAGAGGACCCAGCAGAAGACTTGATAAACAAGACCGCGTACAAGCAGTACGATATCAGTCGACTCCAGAAAGTGACAGAGGACTATACAATCCCAGCGGACGAGCGTATGAAGGCCCAAGAAGAGATGGAGAAGCTGCAAAAAGATTATGATGAGACAGCGACCAAGCTCACCGAGAGCGAAAAAGCAGATTTGAAAAAAGCGCAGGAAAAGATAGAGAAAATGGAGACGAGAAATAAAGAATATGTTGAAAAGATCGATGCGGTTCTCAAGGTCGCCGACGCGACGAAGAAGAGAATGGATGCCGACGACCTGGTCAGGCATGTGAAAGATAAGATCATAGGCAAGGCTGGAAAGGGCGGAAAGAAAGGTAAAGCCGGGGAAGACGCAACCGGGTTATATGCGGAGCTCGCCAAAGCCAGAAAAGCAGCAAGCGAGGCCTCGAAGGCAGAAAAAGAAATCCTGGGCGAAGACAAGAAAGAGGGAGGGGAAAAGAAGGAAGGAGGCGGAGGAGGAGAAAAAGAAAAACCTAAAGGCGAATAATATGGACGAAGACTTCAAAAAGAAATACGACCGTCTCCCAGCGGATGTCCGGAGCGCCATCGAATCAAATGACGTCGCGTCGCGGCTCGAGAAGATCGGCGAGAAGCACGGCCTCCACATCGACCAAATAGGAACCCTGGAACAGACGGTGGGTTCGGTGATGATGGGAGATATTCACCCTGACGATTTCGTCGGGGAGATCTCGGATACTTTAGATCTTTCCGACGAAGACGCGGTCGCTCTCGCTACAGACGTTAATACAGAGATTTTTCTTCCCGTGCGCGAATCCCTGATAAAAGTACATAGCGATCGTCCGGATGATACGCCTCCCGTACAGACGCCCGGCCTCGTAATGGAAAAACTGAGCGGCACAGTCAGCGTACCTCCCCAAACTGTTACCGTCCCAAGCGCGCAGCCCCAACAAGACGCGAAGCCCAAGACCTACGCCGCTGATCCCTACCGAGAACCGCTCGCGTAGAGCATGGGGTATAATAGGGGCGTATGCGCTTCCAGGTCCCCCAATTCATCGAGGTCGAGGACAAGATATTCGGCCCTCTCACCATAAAGCAATTCATATACCTTCTCGGCGGAGCCGGCGCTTCTTTCATCGTCTATACGTTCATCAAGAATATCCTCATCGACGCGATATTCATCCTGCCGATCATGGCGTTTGCTTTGGCGCTCGCATTCTACAAGATCAACAACAAGCCGTTCATAAACGTCGTCGAAGCGGCTTTCCATTTCTATTTCGGCAACAAGCTCTACATATGGAAAAAGATAGACAAGCCGATCGTCGCTAAAAAATCCGTCCCGGATTCGGCTGCTCCCGATTTCTATGTGCCGAAGCTCTCCGACAGCAAGCTGAAAGACCTGACCTGGTCGCTCGATATAAAGCAGAGCGTCAATCCAGCCCAGAACACCGAAGGGAAGAGCAACTTCTAATGGTATACTGACCCAATGGCCGTAAACGCAAAGACAACGCAGGACTTCGTGCCGATCAAGGAGATCCGGCAGGGTGTCATCGTCCTCAAAGACGGATCGCTCCGGGCGATTGTCATGGCGTCGTCCCTTAACTTTGCCCTAAAATCGGCCGACGAACAGCAGTCCATCATCCTCCAGTTCCAGAATTTCCTGAACTCGCTCGACTTTTCCGTGCAAATATTCATCCAGTCGCGCCGGCTCGACATCCGACCCTATATCGCCCTCCTTGAGAATAGACTGAAAGAGCAGACGAGCGACCTCCTCAAGGTCCAGACGCGCGAATACATGGAATTCATAAAGAACTTCACGGAGAATTCGAACATCATGACAAAGACATTCTTCGTAGTCGTGCCGTATTCGCCGGCAGCTATCAATGCGGGAAGCGTAGCGGGCAACGTCGCAGCCGGCATCCTCGGCAAGAAGAAGACGCCGCAAGAAGGCGCGGAGAAGAAAACCGAGGAGTTCGAGGAGCACCGCAGTCAGCTCGAACAGAGAGTCGGCGTCGTCACGCAGGGATTGGTCAGGTGCGGCATCCGCTCTGTCGAGCTCGGCACAGAGGAGATCGTCGAGCTCTTCTACAAGATCTTCAATCCCGGCGACACGGAGAAGCCCATCCCTCTCTCATAAAAATCTATGGCACTATTCGATTTCATGAAGAAAAAGAGCAAGGTCGAGATCGCACCGATCCTGCCACAAGAGATATATCAGGCCGGCGTGCTCGAGCTCAAAGACGTCATCGCGCCGTCAGCGCTCAAGGTATCGCCGCGCGAGCTCTCTCTCGGCGACAAGATCGTAAGGTCATTCTTCGTCATATCGTATCCGCGCTTCCTGTCGGACTCATGGTTCGCGCCGATCATAAACCTCGACAAAGTATTCAACATCTCGATATTCATCCATCCCGTCGAAACGGCGAAGGTGCTCCGCCAGTTCCAGAAAAAAGTCGCCGAGGTCCAAAGCCAGATATCTATCCGCGAGCAGAAAGGCCTCGTCCGCGACCCGATGCTCGATACCGCGTATCAAGACCTCGAACAGCTCCGCGACCAGCTCCAACAGGCCCAGGAAAAGCTCTTCGACGTGGGCGTATACATATCGATATACGGCGATTCCGAATCTGAGCTCGACAAGACCGAGTCGGAGATAAAGTCCATACTTGAATCCAAACTCGTGTATGTAAAACCGGCCCTCTTCCAGCAGGAGCATGGCTACAAGAGCAACCTGCCGACAATGGACGACGAGCTCGCGGTTCATTCAAAGCTCAATTCCAGCCCTCTTTCGAGCCTTTTCCCATTCATATCATTCGACCTGACGTCGGATAAGGGCATCCTCTACGGCATCAATCGCCACAACTCATCGCTTGTGCTTTTCGATCGATTCTCTCTCGAGAACTACAACTCGATCACTTTCGCCAAATCCGGCGCCGGCAAGTCCTACACGACGAAGCTCGAGATCCTCCGTACGCTCATGTTCGATACGGACGTCATCGTCATCGACCCGGAGAAAGAGTATGAGTTCCTGGCCGAAGCGACGGGCGGCAAATATTTCAACATCTCGCTCAATTCAGAGCACCACATAAATCCGTTCGACTTGCCTGTGCCGCGCGAAGACGAATCGCCGGCTGATGTCCTGCGGTCGAATATCATCAATCTCGTTGGTCTGTTCCGCATCATGATGGGAGGTCTCACGCCAGAAGAAGATGCCATCATAGACAAAGCGATCACCGAGACGTACGCCCTGAAAGACATCACCCCCGACAGCGATTTCTCCCATACCGAACCGCCGCTCCTCTCCGACTTCGAGCTCGTCCTCGCTGGCATGGAAGGCGGTGAATCGCTCGTTCAACGCCTGACGAAATATACAAAAGGCACGTGGTCAGGTTTCATCAACAGGCCGACGAACGTCGACATCGGCGCGAAATTCATCGTCTTCTCCCTCCGCGATATGGAAGAGGAGCTCAAGCCCGTGGCGATGTACATCGTCACCCACTATATATGGAATGCCGTCCGCAAGAATCTCAAAAAACGCCTGCTCGTTATCGACGAAGCATGGTGGATGATGAAATCCGACGATACCGCCTCGTTCCTCCTCGGTCTCGCCAAGCGCGGACGTAAATATTATCTCGGCCTCGCCACCATCACCCAGGACGTCGACGACTTCCTCAAATCTCAATATGGCCTGCCCATAATCACCAACTCGTCCATCCAAATACTGCTCAAGCAATCGCCATCGTCCATAGACAGGCTCCAGCAGGTCTTCAACCTCACGGATGAGGAAAAATATCTCCTCCTCGAATCTGACGTCGGCGAGGGTATATTCTTCGTCGGCCTCAAGCACGTAGCCATAAAAATCATTGCCTCCTACACGGAAGACCAGATAATAACCTCTGACCCTTCGCAGATCCTGGCGATAAAGCAGGCAAAAAAAGATATCCAGCAATAAGGGAAGGGACGCCAATATGGGACGTGGTACAATATTTCCATGGCTCGCTTTTCAAAAAGCACACTCCTCTGCTCGGTTTTAGTCCTCTCTTTTGTCTGTATCGGCGGTACGACGGCATTCGCCCAAAGCATCCCCGGCATAAGCCAGCCGGTGACATTCACGATGACGCCGCCGTACCCCCAGCCGAATAGCTCGGTTGGTGTCACCGCCCAGAGCTTCAGCACGGACCTCAATCGGGCGAGCTTTTCCTGGTATGTCGATGGAAAACTCGTGAGACAAGGCACGGGCATCATGAGCATCACCGTGCCCGTAGAGACAAGCGACGTGACCGTCTCTGTAAATGTAGATACCGTGGACATCGGGACTATCTCGAATTCAATGACGATCCACCCCGGAAGCGTCGCCTTGCTCTGGCAAACAGACGGGTATACACCGCCCTTTTATCAAGGCAAAGCCCTCGAAGCCTATGGAAGCACGTTCAAAGTGACTGCCGTACCGGATATAACGGACTCGAACGGGGTCCAGATCAGCCCGAAAAATCTCGTATACACGTGGCAAGAGAACGGAAACACAGACGATGCTCAATCCGGTTACGGCAAGGATTCTTTCATCGGCAAACAATCGAGCTACGTCAGCGGCAAAGATCAAGTGATCGTCGATGTCTCGACGGTATCGCGGAGCGCCGGCGCCGAAACGGCGATAACCATATCGCCAATGGTTCCGGAGACACTCCTCTATGAAGACAGCCCGCTCTACGGCATCCTTTATAACAGCGCTTTGCCTTCGACCCTGAACCTGTCGACGCCGGAGATAACCCTGCGCGCCGAGCCGTTCGATCTCTCGACGAGCAATCCTCTCTCTGGCCTGCTCACGTACGATTGGACGATGAACGGCGTGACCGTGCCGGCTTTTCAGAATAAGAACGAAATAACACTGCGGTCTACAGGAGCAACAGGCAGCGAGTCCGATGTCGGGCTTACCATTCAGCACAAGACAGATGTATTGCAAGGAGGACAAGCGAGCATAGCGATATTCCAATGAACAGATCCGTCTCCAAAATAATCGTAAGAACCGCCATAGCCATGATGCTCGTCATGCCGACAATGGTCGCGGCGGCGGCGCCTACAGGACCAAGCAACTGCACGCCGGGTGCAGCGAATTGCACGTATCTTCCTTTGACTACGATACCGGGCGCTTTCAAGGAAAACACCCCGGCTGATCCGGTAGCGATCGTGAAAAATATCTATGGCGTCTCCATAAGCATAGCTGCGGTCCTCGCTGTGGGTATGATCATATGGGCAGGCGTCGAATACGCTACTGCCGAAGCAATCGGAAAAAAGACCGACGCGAAAGAAAAGTGGCAGGGAGCGATCGTCGGCCTTTTGCTGCTTCTCTCCTCTTATATAATCTTGAGAACAATCAATGTGAGCCTCGTCGATGTGAATCTCGATCTTGGAAATCCGTTGAAAGGAGTGTTGACGACGTCGGCCGCCCTTAATCAGTTGGTAAGCGACGCAACCTCGGCAAGCACAGCCTTCCAGGCATCGGAACAACAAGCCGAACAGCAGATACAAGCAGCGCAGACCCAGATAGACACTCTTCAAAGCCAGAAAACCGCTCTCCAAGCCCAGCTCGCATCAGCCCAGACCGATGCCGACAAAGCAAGTATAAACCAGCAGATAGCCGAGATACAGAACCAAATCGTCGCCCAGCAAAACGCGATAAACAACGCTAACGCAGTCGTCGTAAAGCAGAGCGCGGCGACCGTCCAACAGATAAGCACGAGCATAACGAACGTGGCTAATCAGACTCTCTCGCACCCTGACCAGGTAAGTCCAACACAAGCGATCGCCCAAATACAGAACGCGGAGAACCAGGTGAGCGCGGCGGTCGCGCAAGGGAGCAAGACGGGCACTGACCAAGTAGCCGCAGAGAATCTGGTCGTGCAAAGTCAGGCTGCGCAGCAGATAGCGATCATTCGCGCCGCAAACTCGCTCGGGGATTCGAACCAGACCATAAATACCCAGACTGCGTATAACAACGCCGTAAGTGCGATACTGGGAGTCAATAGCCAGATACCATCGATAGCTTCCTACCCGGACGCGATCCAGCAACTCCAGACCGCCCAACAAGCCAATCTCGCCACACTGAAGCAGCTCTATTCAAAGAATCAATGCAATGGAGGGCTCGTGACGATATTAAACAACACTCTAAGTTGTTCTAACTAACCATGTCACGAAAAACTT
>JAGWHV010000031.1 GCA_028866595.1 Patescibacteria group bacterium | reverse complement strand
AGGACATACGAGCGGATCTGATTGCCCCATTCGATGTCGGTGGTCTTTGAGATCTGCATGCCCTTTTCGCGCGCGAGCCGCTCGTCTTCGCGCATCTTATATATCTTCGCCTGCAAAATAGCCATCGCCCGCTCGCGGTTCTGGGCTTGGGATCGCTCGCTCGAGACATGAACGGCTATTTTCGTCGGTATATGGACGAGGCGCACAGCCGTCTCGCGCTTGTTGACGTTCTGGCCGCCTGGACCGGATGATTTGGCGAATTCTATCTTTATCTCCTCCGGCGGGATCGGCACATTATCGACTTTCTCGAATCTCGGTATGACCTCGACGAGAGAAAAAGACGTATGCCGGAGTTTTTTCGCATTAAAAGGCGATATGCGCACGAGGCGGTGAACGCCCGATTCGTTCTTGAGCGTGCCGTATGGGCCGGACGCGCCGTCTTTGCCGCCTGTGGCCGCGCCGCCCTTGCCCATGATCTCAAAAGTGACGTTCCTATAACCGCCGTGATTATTCTGGTTCTCGTGGAGGAAATGGATCGACCAGCCGCGACTATCCACGTATTTCATATACATCTCGAGAAGCATGCGCGAAAAATCCTCGGCATCGTCGCCGCCGGCTCCGGAAAATATGGTGACGACGGCGTTTCCTTGCTCGTACTTGCCTACTTCGGCCATTTCGACTTTGAGAGCATTCAGCTCCTTGAGAACGGCTTGAGCCCGATCTTTGTCATTCCAAAAAGAGGCATCCGCCATCATCGTCTCTATCTCGGATATCCTCTCCCGTTTCGTCTGCATGATGATGAGTATACACCTGAAAAAAGTTAAGGCCGGTGGGCAAAGGGATCACCCGTTGCGCGCACCGGCCCGGACGAGACGGAATCCTCGGAGCTCCGCTCGTAAACCGCTCTGTAAAAGTGGTTACGGCACTCGTCGGCAAAAGGCCTCTTCGCGGAGCGCACCCGCATACTACCGCGGCGCTCTAGCTTGTACCTTTTCCGTCTGTCCTTTTTGCACCGGCCTAGCACCCCTGCAAGAAACGGCGCAACGCAATCATGAAGGAAAACTAGAAAAAGTCAAGGAGCGGAGGCTATTTTTGCAAAAAAGCCATAAATCATCTATATTAATCGAACACGCCAGATTGACCGCCAACGTAGCTCAGTCGGTAGAGCACGTCATTGGTAATGACGAGGTCTCCGGTTCGATCCCGGACGTTGGCTCCAGGCCACCTTAGCTCAGTTGGTAGAGCACATCTTTCGTAAAGATGGGGTCCCCGGTTCGATCCCGGGAGGTGGCTCCGAAAGCAGAGTGTCCCTGAAACAAATGCGGTATCATAGACGTAATACAAGCACGTATGAGCATGATAGCGCCCGAAATCATAGATCGAGCGAAACATGGGGACATGTTCGCCTTTGAGGAGATCGTCAGTGCTTTTGAGAAGCCTCTTTGGAATTACCTTGTCCGCCTCGTCGGCAGCCGGGATGATGCCGAGGACTTGATCCAGGACACTTTCGTCAAGGTTTATAAGCATATAAAGACGATCGACTCGACCAAGAACATCAAGTCCTGGATATACACGATCGCCACGAATACGGCATATGACTTCCTCCGCAAGAAAAAGCGCGAGGCTCTCGTCGAGCTCGATGAGGAGTACGAAACAAAGCCTGACAACGCTTCGTATTACTCCGTATCGATAGAAGACAGTATCGAGAGAAAGGATGTGGCGGCTGCTATCGACCGTCTCGATCTCCTGTATCGGGGGCCGATAATCCTTTATTACAAAGACGGCTTCAGCTACGAAGAGATCGCTGACATGCTTTCGATTCCGATCAACACCCTGAAGACTCGCCTGTCGCGCGCCAAGAAACAGTTGGCGACCTTACTAGTGAATTACGAGTAGCATAAAAAGATGAACGAACGCGAAACAATCCAGAAGACCATGAACGACATCGACGAGCCGATGCCAGCGCGCGTGCATGCCCAGATCATGCGCCGCGTATTCCTGGCCGGCTACGGCAAATACCTCATATTCTCGGCGAGCATATTGCTCCTCAACCTCGGCGTTCTCGGTCTCGACCTCTACCGGTCGCTCACGAGCGAGAATGCGGTCGCTGCTCTCTCCGCTCTGCGGACTGGCTTTGCGATGACTCCCGCTTATCTCGCTGCTGCTATAGGCACGCTCTACTCCATACTTCCCTTCTCTTCGATCGTCGCGACCGCCCTCACCGCCGCGCTCTCTGGCTATATCGCCGTCGTATTCGTTCGTGTGTACCGCAATCCGCAGGGCGTACAGCTCCTCAAGAAAGCTCTCTAATACGCACCGATCGCAGAAGCTCCAAAGAAAGTACCCAAAAAATCTCGCCCTCCGGCGAGATTTTTGGTGCTAGCTTATAAAGCCTTCCCCGTATTCACTTAGTAGCCATTCGTACTCGTGCCCATCGCGCCTGTCGTCGTGCCGATGTTCGTCTCTGTCGTCTGATTCGTCACCGACGGGGTCGTGGTGACAGGCGGCGTCGAGCGAGCCATCACGAACCAGACGATGAATCCCACGACGATGACGACGAGGATTATGAGCACGGCATTGGTTGTTGAATTGTTGTCGTTCATACGCCTCTAATACGAAAAGTCGCCCGAAATCGGGTACAAGGCTTTTATCGTTTCTGCGCGAGTGACGGGACTCGAACCCGCGACCTCTCCCGTGACAGGGGAGCGCTCTAAACCAACTGAGCTACACCCGCATAGTATTGATGCGATTAGAGAGCGTGCGACTATTTAAGCACACCCTTCGGAAAAAATCACCTGTGCCGGAGACAGGACTTGCACCTGTGACCTAGAGCTTATGAGTCTCTCGCTCTAACTACCTGAGCTACTCCGGCTTTTTGCTTTTGGCTAAACCCCCTATAAGACCTATTAATTTGTACTTCAAATCCGTCCCGTTCCGCACCCCGAGACCAAGGACTCCAAGATAACCCTCGCGATTCTCATACTGCTTCTTTTGCACGGACTTGAGGAATATTGGTCTACCGAACTGTGCAGTTGGTAATCCTAGCAGAGACGACCAAAATTTCAAAACTTCTTCCGCCCTGTCCTTATGGCTCGCAACAATGAATAGTCGTGGCATAAATTCGTCCCTACGGACTCCGAAACAGACTTGAAACCATTGCTTCATAAAGTCTATGAGCACAGGATCTGAATTCGTGAAAACGAGCTTACCCTCTTTTTTGCTACCCTCCGCCCAATAGAGCGCAAGGCCCGCGATCAGAAACTCTCTCTTATTCATAGACTCTATCACTCGTAGACCTTCCTCCTTGTATTTCCTAATAGTGTCGAGTCGCTTCTGCTTGTTTCGAAGAGCTCCGAGCATCCTCCCCCGATGGCCGCCTTCCAGCATCGTCCGCTGAAGGTTTCTCTCCTGTTCATCCGTGAGGATCACGTCTCTACACCAGATACTTATTGAGCTCCTTGAAACGAAAAGCTCCCGAGCGATATCTTTCACGCTCTTTCCCTGGCGCCGAAGAGCTAGAGCCTTTAGACGTTGAACCGATTTAGACATCGGGCTAATTATACCCCTGCCTAATACCTTTGAAAGAAATCCCCGCCTCCCCCGTAGTACCAGTGTGTCCTTCTAATAGTGATCGTAAAAGGCGCCTTCCCGGGGCGCTTTTTACATAAAAAAGCGGTATGCTATGGGCTGAAACAAGGAGGTCGGCGTACGAGTATTATAAGCGTATTAATAGCGTAAAATCCCATGGATAATAACAGTAGTAGTAAAACGGGCTATTGGATCACCGGTATCATCCTCGTCATTATCGTGATCGGCGTTTGGATATGGAGTGCTAGTAGCAACCCATCGGTGAGCCAAACAGGCGCGACAACCACTCCAGACCAGTCTGGCGTGATGATTCGGCCCTATGGCACTGCGACAATCGGTCTCGGTCAGACCGCGACGTTCCAAGGCATAGCCATAACTCCTATCTCCGTCGCCAAAGACACTCGCTGCAGCTCGAGCGCCCAATGCGTGACGCCAGGCACCGTTCAGGTCGTCGTCCGGTCTGACCTCGCGTCCGGCGCATCGGAACAAGACACCATGACCCTCGGTAGCACCACTCAAGTAGATATGTTCGCTATCACTCTTACGGATGTCGCTCCGCAACCGCAGGCTGGCTCGACGATACCAAGCCAGAACTACCAGTTCACTTTCGATGTCCATCAGAGCGCGAGCGGCGTAGGTCTCCAGGGTAAAGGATAATTAAGAATCGAACGCTCCAACCAAGAAAAAACTCCGTGCGCTAGATATAGGCGCGGAGTTTTTATGCGAGCTTTTCAGCTATCTGGAGAGCGTTCAAGGCGGCCCCCTTCCAGAGATTATCCCCGGATATCCAGAGGCAGAGGCCATTCGACGATGACGTATCCTTGCGAATCCTGCCTACAGCGCAGAACTCTTCCCCATTCGTGTTGATGGGCATCGGATAGACGCCGTGGTCCGGCTCATCCATGAGCCTGATGCCATTATCGAAATCCCTTATCAAGGCGCGCGCCTCCTCAGGGCTGACAGGCGGGCTTCCCGGAAATTCGATGTTAATCGCCATCGAGTGACCTCGTAGGATGGGAACCCGCACGCACGTCGCCGATATCGGCAAGTCCGGCATCGCGAGTATCTTCCTCGATTCCTCGACCATCTTCGTCTCTTCGCCGGAGTTGCCTCCAGCATCGAACGCGTCGATGTGAGGGGTGACGTTGTTGAAGAGAGGGCCTGTATCGCGCCCCTCGACATACATTTTGACGCTTTTCTCGAAACCTTCGACGAGTCCCGCGCCGCCGCCTGACATCGATTGATAGGTCGAGACGATGATACGAGACGCTCCGAAACGCTCGAGGAGCGGCCAGAGGCCTGTGAGCATGATCGTCGTCGAGCAATTCGGCGAAGCGATGATGCCGGCGTGGGCTCTTATCGCATCCGAATTGATCTCCGGGATGACGAGCGGCACATGCGGGTCCATACGAAAGGCCGAGCTCTTGTCGATGACGATGGCGCCGCTCGCTCGGGCGAGCGGCGCGAGTCGACGAGAGAGTTCGCCGTCGACCGCGAAGAAGGCGATATCGATGTCATCAAACATGTCGCCTCTTATGGACTGGACGTCGAAAGACTGGCCGGAATCGCGGATCACACGACCCGCTGACTGCTGAGAGGCGAACAGCTTGATGTGGCGAAGCGGAAAATCTCGCAGATGGATGAGTTTGAGCAGCTCCCTGCCCGCGAGCCCCGTGGCGCCGACTATAGCTATGTTTTTCATGGTTGATCTCCGAGAGCACACTAGCAGATGGAGACGGTTTTGCAATATCTTGCCGCGCATATCCGCCCGAGAAGAAAAAAACGCCCATCATTAGAATGGGCGATTCAATCATCGCTCGTCCGAATCTTGAAGACCGCGGCGAACACGGCAGCGACGAGGACTATCACGGCGAGCCATATCCGGAAATGGAGAGCGTACAGGACGGTGACGGAATGATCGCTCCGGAAATAATCCCACCACTGCCACCGAGAGACGAGGTCAGGCATCGAACCGTGGATCAAGAGATCCACTTTGGCATAGCCGAACGCCAAGGCGGCCAGAATGAAGGCTGTGGCCGCCCAAAAGACGAAGAACCTTTTCATGCTCCAATATGAGCACCTATATCCAGCGAAGTCAATAGCGCACAAGGACTATTTCGGCGACCAAATCTGCGCTGCGCGGGCTGCTACGTTTCCAGGTGTCCCCGATGACCAACAACCTGTATCGGTCGGCCAGACGGCTACAGATTGATAAAGCCTGAGTGCACACCTCTCTGGATCATTTTGATTCTCGAGATTCGTGAGCAAGTCATATGACTTACCGTCAGCAGAAACCCCATATGTATAGGTGTTGGCGCTCCACCACGGCGTATCATCATTACCAAGAGCATTAAGAGGGTCTCTTGGCACAGTCGAGAGATACTTCAGAAAATTGTTATCGGTCGTAAGCCAGTTGCTGTCCGTACAGTAGCTCGTCGCCCAATCTGGCCGGTACCCACCGCATGAATTCGATGGCTTCGCTGGAGGGTATACGCCGTAAGCGTCATAATAGAGCTCAAGGGCATTCTCGATCTCCTTTAACTGGGCTTTCCGCTCCGTATCACGTGCTTTCATCCGTGCGGTATTAAGACTCGCAAGCACGATACTCGACAAAAGGCCGATTATAGCGATCACGACAAGCAACTCTATGAGAGTGAAACCTTGCGCATCCCTCATGGTTGTTTTGAAAATACGCTCTGGTCGATCGATTGCGGGACGAGATGTCGTTCGGCCGGCGTCTTTCCCTGAAAAAAACCGGACTCGGCCGGAGAAAGCGCGGGCGTGCGCGGACTTGCGATTCGGATAAGTATGACCGTCGTTATGACGATAAGAACTACCGATGAGGCGACGAGAAAGACTGCCGCTTGCGCGGGGGTCTGGATGAATCGACCAGCGTATTTGATAACAAACCCTGTCAGTCCTGTTGGCGTAGATGCGACAGGATTGACCGGACTGCTTTTTTCTTCAAAAAATTCTACGTCTGGCATTTTTATAGTCCTGTAATACCGGAGTTCTTTGACAACGCCACCGATTTGACGAAATCGGCGAGCTTGGTCGCTGGTTCGAGCGGTTGGCCGGGGATGGTAGGGCCGCGCGAGCCTATGGCGACCGCCCCGCCGCCGCGGCCACGCCGAGGTGCCGCCACTACGCTCGCCGCATTCTGGATGACGACGTCATAGAGGCCGAATACCCTATCGAGGACCCCCTGCCTGACGATCACGTCTTGGATCGTGCCGTACGGGACGTGCGTCTCAGACATGCCGATAAATCCTCTGCGCATGTAGACGAATTCGGGCGTGAATTCGAAACGATAATTCTTTTTCCAGACATTGAGATATATGATCTGATATATGAAGAGCAAGAGCGCTAGGCCGATAAAGAGCGCTAGGCCGTCGCCAAATGAGCCAAAGCTAATGATCTCGGCGAGGCTCGGGCCGCCGTTCTTGCCCTGGGCAAAGAGTATCCATACAGCGATAAGAGACGCCAAGGCGGAGCCGAAAGCGCTGCCGATGAGCTTTCTGTAGATCCATCTGCCGGAGACAGGATACGTCTCGCTCGAAAATGTCCCGGGCGCTACGGGGACGGCTGTCGCTTGCGGCGCCGGCCGTACGGCCGGCGCCGGAACAGGCACGCTCGATGATTTGATAGCGTTCAAGAAAAGCATCTTGAGCCCTTCGGCCGCCTGAGCATCGACGCCATCTATGTGCGCCTCGATGCCCGAAGCGACGGTCGCGCTCGCTATATGGACGTCATATATGCCAAGCATCCTGTCGAAGATGTCTTGATCGACATAGACGTCCTGAATCTTGCGATATTGGACGTGGATCTCCGTCGGAGCGAATACGCCCTTTTTGATAGTGATGAAGTCCTCGTCGGCGCTGTAGTAATAACGCTTGATGTATGCGCTTATATAGAGAGCGTTTAGGACCGTGATGACAATGAGGAGACTTACAGCGATCGTCGAAAACCAGACGACGAAAGAGTCGCTGTCGCCTTGGGCGATAGCGGCGGCGATCACCCCGCCGATGATGCCCGCGACGACGCTCGCGAACGCGGCGCCGAATATTTTCGGTATGAGCTTCTTCCAGAATTTCCGAGGACTGAGTGGGTATCGCTGTTCCAGAGCGCTTATTGTCGGGTTCATGCGTATAGTTTAAATCGAGTGGTTATTTCGTCCAGACACGCTTCGAATTGAGCTCTTCTTTCGATCGAAAAGCTTTTTCCAGGTCGACATTGAAATGATTGCAGATATCGAGGAGATAGATAAAGACGTCGGCCGCCTCGTGCTCGAGATCGAATCTGTCTGATCTCGCATCCACGTGGAGGCCGGCGCTTTTCCGAGCGGCTTTCGCGAGCTCGCCGCACTCTTCGAGAAAAAGCATGAAGACGTCGGAGATCGTCTCTTTGTCGAATCCCCTTTCCTGTACCATCTCGGCGACGTATGTCTGATAATCCTTGAGCGTCGGGTCGTTTTTGAGCTTTTGCATATGATCGCGCCCGTCGAACACAGTATATCAAGAAGATAAGAAAAAGCCGCCGTGAAGGCGGCAGATCTCGAAAGACGCTATAATACGCCCGTGGAATAAGCGGCGCCTTGTACACCGCGATCGTCGACCTGCGATCACAAGCGGTTGCGCCCGTCCGCACAAACTTTGGTCCATCCAAAGGTCGAAAACCGAAAAAATCATCTCAAGAAAAATGAACGAGTCCCAGGACAAGAGCACGTATTACGACGACCCGATGGGTCGTCTGGCGGTAAAGAACGCGATGGCGTGGTACGGATGGGGATCCCCCGTCGGCCTCGGGTTGCTCCTCGTAGGCGTCGGCGCATTCATCTGGCTGCTCCATCTAGCGAATATTATTCGCTAGACACGGCCGGGAGATATAAAAAGACGCTAGCGAAAGCTAGCGTCTTGCGTTGTGCGAAAGAACCGTCACGACCGGGGAAACGGCCGACAGACCTTGCTCTTCAAGGCCCAGAAATGGATCCGCGCCCGTTGAGCCGCCCGCCGCCTGAACGCGTCGGGGAGTTCGTCGACTCGGACTTTGTCCGGAGCCTGCGACATCCGCGCGTTCTGTTGGAGCCATTCGAAGTAAAGAAGGGGCGTTTCCCTCCTCATCTTTTCGAGTCTCGCCTGCCCGCGCGCCCAGTGCTTGGCCTGGTGCGACTTCTCGATGCCGCGCCACCATTTCGTGCGAAATATCACCTCCGTCTTCGAAAAGAAGAAGCAATAAATCACCGTGATGAAGAGAACCATCAGGGCCGTAATGACGACGGCGAGGAGGTGTGGATTGCTGACGTTACCGTCCTTTATGGACCACAGGATGCGGTAGACGTGATGGACGAGTAGCGCCAGAGGAACCGGGAGGAGAAGCATCGTGACCTCGAATCCCGTTATGGGCATTTCTTTATAGGGCTCTATGCTCCACACTCGGTACCAATAGCCCACCAAAGGGAAGAAGTCGCCGACGTCCTCCCAGAATTCCCATGCCCAGGCCGCGGAAAGCCCGGGACGAAACGGCTTGGGTCGATAGCCGGCCCAGAGGACGACCAGCCGCGAGATGACCACCCACACCGTCAGGATAGGCGCAAGAACGAGATACTGGAGCCCGCGCCCGATGGCGAAGAGGATCGGCTGGATGGTGAAGGCGAGGATGAGCCGCTTCCGGTAGTCGCACTGGTCGCGGGGCGGAACCTTGAACCAGCGATTGGCCCAGGCCCAGATGAATCGCGCGAATCCCGACTCGCTGCGTGTGGCGAAGAACTCGTCAGGGACCTCGACCTCGACGATCGTCGCCGTGAGGAAGCGAGCGATATCAGAGCCGAGCTCGGCCTTGCCCATGAGAGCGTCCCAGTCGACACACCTGCGGTAACGATTCACTTCGTCCTGCTTGAGGAGTCCCGTACAGAACTCCTCAAATTGATCATCGGTTTCGGAGCGCCGCCTCTTGAAGGCGATGAAGGCGAGACGATGCTTGCCCGGGCGGCTGAACTGGATAAAGTCGGAGCCCTGGCTGATCGGAATGATCCGCCGTTCGCCGCGGCTGTCCGTGTCGCGCCGCTCCATCTCCCAGGTGTTCTGGTCGATGACGAGGAGGTGTGAGGGTTGCTGTTCAATGACCGCGTCGCTGAAGAACCAGCGAAACGGGATGGTGGCAGATTCCATGATGGTACTGCCGCCGTTGAGGACGACTTTGACGCCGTCCAACGCTAACGTGCGGGCGCTTTTGGTGCCCGTGTTTTCCGTATCCATGTTATTTTCCTTTGGTTTTTGTGAGGTTTCGACGATCTGTCGATAGAGTGTTCTGGTTTTCTTATATAGTAAATTCCATAGATTGTCAACTTCCGCGGCCTAAAGGCCGCGGCTTGCGCCTGGCTCCTGCTTCCATTGCTCTCTGATGTACTTTCGCATGGCGGTCTCTGCCGCTCGTCCGACGGTCTCGATAAAGTATCCGTCGGCCCAGAGGGAGTCTCCCCA
>JAGWHV010000060.1 GCA_028866595.1 Patescibacteria group bacterium | reverse complement strand
AAGAGGGTTCGGACGTTCGCGCCCGCATGATAGAGTACGGCAAGCTTTTCGATGAGCTTCACATTGTCATCTTTTCTCAGGGCGGGCAGAGGGAGAGAGTCCAGCTCTCCACGAACACATTCGTGTATCCGACCGCTTCGAGATCGAAATTTTTCTACGTTCGCGACGCTGTGCGCATAGGCGCGGGGATCGTTGCTTCGGGCGGCTTCGTCATCACGACCCAAGACCCGTTCGAGACCGGTCTCGTAGGCATGAGATTGTCGAAGCGTTTCAATGTGCCGCTCCACGTCCAGATCCATACAGACTTTCTGAGTCCGTATTTCGTGCATGGCATTCTCAATCATGTCAGGCTCGCGGTTTCGAAAAAAGTCTTGGGCCAGGCTCGAGCTATTCGGACGGTCTCAGAGCGGATCCGAGCGTCCCTCGCTCCAGAGCTGCGCGCTAAAGCATCCGTTTTGCCTATTTTCTCAGACATCGAAGCCATCAAGCGAACACCGATTCTCCCTGATGCCAATCTCCGGACGAAGTACCCGCAATTTCGGCGTATCGTCCTCGTGGCTTCGCGTCTGAGCAAGGAAAAAGATATCCGTACGGCCATTACCGCTTTCACTCGCGCAGCCAAAGATCATCCTCACACTGGCCTCATCATTGTGGGCGACGGTCCGGAAAAACAAAAACTTGAACACTTCGCAAAGAAGCTCGGCGGCAGAGTCGAGTTTGAACCGTGGGCCGATCATGCAAGGCTCATCTCATATATGAAAACCTGTGACGTCTTCTTGTTGACGTCACTCTATGAAGGCTATGGCCTCTCCATGCCCGAAGCTCATGCCGCGGGGACCACTCTCGTCGCCACAGCTGTGGGTATAGCAGGGGAGCTCGCGAGGGAGACGTGCGCCCCGCGGGATGCATCCTGCATCGCCCTCACTCTTGGCAAGGCTCTCGGCGGCGCCTTCAAAAACCGTCCGTACGCCTATCCGTACGCTTCAAAACAGGCTTATCTGGAGGCGTATAAACGCGACATTAGTCGGGCTTTGGAGTAATCTCAGACTATGCGGCTTCTCATATTAACTCAGGCGATCGATAGGCGAGATCCTGTGCTGGGGTTCTTTCACCGATGGGTCGAGGAGCTCGCGGAGCATTTCGATCAGATAGAGGTCGTGTGCCTGCGCGAGGGAGAACACGAGCTTCCCGGAAACGTATCCGTGCATTCGCTCGGCAAGGACCAGGGCAAATCGCGCCTCACATACATCGCTCGGTTCTACAAATCGATATTCTCGCTCGACTACGACTCCGTGTTCGTCCACATGAATCCCGAATATCTCGTTCTCGGCGGCGCATTCTGGCGTCTCACCGGAAAACGGACAACGCTCTGGTATGCGCATCGCTCAGTCACCTGGAAGCTTCGCCTTGCCGCGGCACTCGTTGACTCTATCCTGACGCCGTCGCGCGAGAGCTTTCATCTCCGCTCGCACAAAGTTAGTGTCGTCGGACACGGCATTGATACTGATCTATTCTCTCCTACGTCGACCATCGAGCCTGTCCTTCCGATAATCGCGACGGTCGGTCGGATATCGAGAATCAAGAACGTAGACGTCCTCCTAAAGGCCGTCGAGAGATTTTCATCGGAGCATTCAGCCGGCGTCAGCCTAAGCATGATCGGAGTAGCTGTCACGGAAGACGACCGCGCATATGAAGCGGGACTGAAACGCATGGTCTCGAACGGACCCCTCTCCGACAGAGTGTCGTTCGAAGGACCGAAGTCCCAGGCGCAGGTGGCCGCAAAGCTCAGAAATATCAGGCTATTCGTGAATCTGAGCGAGACGGGAAGCCTCGACAAAGCGGTGCTCGAAGCCATGTCCGTCGGAACGGTCTCTCTCTCATCGAATCCAGGCCTCAAATCCGTTCTCGATCCGTTTGGATTATTCATTGCGTCCGT
>JAGWHV010000030.1 GCA_028866595.1 Patescibacteria group bacterium | reverse complement strand
TATAGCCCGCGCGCCTGTGCACAACCTCTACCAAAAACGTCTATCGAGAACCGAGCGCCGAGTTGATGTCAGACTGTATCGCGTTATATGGATAGGTTCCTACATCGAGCTTGCTCCCGCCGGGACCGCCAATGATCATAGAAGGTGTGCCCGTTATACCGAATGACTGGCCTTCGGAGAGATCCGCGGATATCGCCGTTTCATATTTTGACTTGTCTGTCGACATGAGCTGCATCACCAGTTGCGCCACAGGCACCCCGAGCGCGCTCTCCGTCACTTTTTGTATCTCCGCCGATGTCGCCCAGCCGGAATTCTCCCTGCCCTGATCGTCGAACATCGCCTTGTGCCACGCATAGAACTTGTCAGGAGCAGCGTCCCATACGGCTCGCGCCGCTATGGCGAGCGTCTCGGAATCAGGGCCGAGGAATGGAAAATCTTTATATACTATCCTGACTTTGCCTGTGTCGACGTAATCCTTGATGATATCCGGCATCACCGTCTCTTCGTTTTGTTTGCAGAATGGACACTGATAGTCGAACCAATACGCGATCGTCACCGGAGCGGTCGCCGAACCGATCGACGGCTCTCCGGAGATTTTGACATTTTTTATATCGACGACTGGCTGTTGAGCGGCCTGCGCAGTCGCTGCGGGTTGCGCGCCAGCGGGTATTGTAAGGGCTTGGTATCTACCCCCACCGGCCGTGATGATGGCGACGGCGATTATGATCGCACCGAGAAGAACGGAACCGGCTATCGTGAGAGCTGATTGTTGTTGATTCATATCCGAGAATTATATCTCATTAAAGCCCGGATAGAGAGGCTTCGAATCTATGTTGACCGTGGCTGTCGCAGTCTCTCCCGTTCCAGCGCCGCCTGGCTCGGCAGTCGCCTTGAAAGTGATCGAGCACGATGAGTTGGTGCACTGCTTGAGATCTCCATCAAATCGGATCCGTACCGGTAGATATATGATGCCGCCATTGCGATAGTAAGTGCCATCGAACGTGAGCGTGCCGCTCGGATCAGATGTCGCCGTCTTGAAATCTGCGCCGGCGAACGAGAATTCTGGCTTAAGCGAAGCCGGGAATGAAGACGGATCGACTTCGACAAGGACGGGAGCAGAAAATCCGGCGACCGGATTGACCGACACGTTCACGTCTTGGACGGCTATGCCCGCATACCCAGCGAGCGATTTCACTTGAAGCGAGGTCGGGTCTACGGATATACCGAATGATGGCGAAGGATTCGAACCAGCGTTACCAGGACCGTTCCCGCCATTATTTCCTGGAGCACCAGCGCCGCCGGAACAGAGGCTATCGCTCGGCGCGCCAGCGGAACAACTGCCGTCGCACTGGATCGTCCCTGTATTTGTCATTCCGCATGAATTTCCCGCGCTCGCGCATGGTTGACCCTGGCTAAGGACGCATGACGGAGCAGCGGGCGCGGCCGAGGAGACAGTAACAAATACAGAGTTCGAATAAGAGGCGACTCTATCGGCACCAGCTGCGTACGTCCGGAGCTCATACGTACCAGAATCAGCGAACTGCGGATTCTGGGTCTTTGGTATGCTCGTCGGGCACGACGAGTCGTCTTGGCACCAAATGCCAAGATTCTGCCATGCTTGATAAGAGCCTCCTGCCGGCTGATAGCGACCCTCGAGACCGAAATATCTAACGCCTGACCCGTATGCGATACCCGTAGCGACAACCGAATCTCCGGCAGCCACATTGGTGTTGCTCACGGAAAGCGTCGTAGAAATAGCATCCGGCGCTACAGGCTGTTGAGCGTCGAAAGTCGCGACTACGGACGTCGGACCGTTCGCTGTTACCTTGCAAGAACCCGTGCCAGAGCATGGGCCATTCCATCCCGTGAATGTCGATCCGCTCGATGCACTTGCGGAAAGCGTTACCGATGTGCCGTTCATCACCGTCATCGAACAACTTCCGCCGCCGTTCGAGGAACAGTCGATGCCGCTCGGAGAGCTCGTCACCGTGCCTACGCCCGTTCCCGTCGTCTGAACTGTGATCGCGCTCTGTTGAGGCAGAGGAGGTGGATTAGTCACCGCAACGGTGTATGAATTCCACCCCGAAGCGTATTTGTCCGGAAACGACGGATACAGGTTCTTGATCGTCTCGTCTACCGTGCGTGCTTGAATAGTCTGTGATCCAGCAGTGTTCCATCCCTTACTGAACGAGACGGAGCTCACGGTCTGCGCATACGCCGTATCTATCCAAGAATTCGAGCCGCTGAAAGCGAGCGGGCTCACCGTCATATCAGGAGTCGGATTCTGATCTGAATTGAAAGCTATATCGTACGCCACCGTGTCTGACGGATTGGCCGCATCGCCGCTCACTGTGTATTGATTGACTGACCCCGACACGACATTAGTCGGACCAGCTATTGTCGGAGGAGATGGAGGATTCTGACTCGGCGGCGGAGGCGGAGGCGAAGAAGGCTGTGTATTCGACACGCCGGTAGACGCAGATGGAAAGACCGTCGTGTCATGGATCCTACACCCAGGAGTAGAGCATGTATCTACATACCATGTCTCGACGCTATATTGGCCGGCAGGCAATGTGAGACTCCAGCTTGTCGAGAAGTCAGCGTTCATCTTGCTATAATCTGCCCACTTGGTCGTCTCGCTTCCCATAGATGCAGTTCCCCCGCTCGGACCGCCGTTACCCGTCACTTGGAGAAAAGCCACTGAGTTACCCTGCCCGTCACGTATGGTGACATTTACCGGACCTGCCCAACCAGTGATATTGCCGAAATCATCTGTAGAATATCCGCCGTCGACATGTACATCTGTACCGGCGCCGTATGAGGTGAAATTTTGAGATTCTACCACCGGACTGCCCGCATACCATGCGCCGCTCGGGGAATTGTCGACTGCCGCGTGCGCGGATGGAGCAGAAAGAATGATCGCGAGCGCCACGATAGTCGTGGTGATCACGGCTTTGGCTTTTCTCTTACGCGCAAGGACGATAGCGACGACAGCGATTAACAGGGACACGAGCGTCGCGGCTATAGCAAGGCCGTAGCGCGAAAGAAAAGTCCCTTGGCATTCTCCCGGATCGAGTGCATCGCACGAATACGCTGCCGACAAAGAGTCTGTGAGCGCCTGCCCTCGGTATACGCTCACCGCCAAATTCGCATCGGCATATGAAGCGTTCGAGATGAATGCCCGCCTGATGCCGATCGGCGACGAGAGATCGCCCGTATAGGTATATGAGTCTATGAGATTACCCGACCCGTCGGAGAGCTTCATGACGACACTGCCCTGTCCTGCCGAGCTTGATGAGTCTACTGCGGCAGAAGATACACATGCGAAATATCCCACATCTGCTCCAGCTACGACCGGATATCGAGAGAGCCCGACGAACTCTATCTGTGGATAAGAGTATCCTCCGCGAAGGAACCTGACATCAGCGAAACTCCTGACGTCTTTCCAGCCGGCCTCGATGAGGACGAGCGTTGCGGGGATTTTGTCGGATACGACAAATGAAACCGTCTTGCTCTGACCGGCGGCAAGAGTGACCGCGGTCGGTATGGTCCGAAGCAGGCTCGCCGGATCAGCCACGAGAGATCTGTACACTTCCGCGGTGACAAAGACGGTTGCGGCCTGCCCTGTCGTGTTCACGATGGAAGCAGTTATGACCGCCGGGGTGCTCGTCCCAACGTCGGGCGTCGAGGTTGAGGAGAGATACGCGGCTCCGTCGAGCTTTATCGAGGACTGGTCGATGAGAACAGTTCCCGGTAGTCCGCCGTTCACGGTGAACGATGTCGCTCCCGCATCGCTCCCGTCGAGATCAGGACCGAGGAGGTACGGCCTGCCTTCTGCGACGAATGATGGGACTATCTTGTAATCGCCCGAAGCGGCGTACACAGGCACATACCACTGGAATTTGATCTTCCTCACCGCGCCGGCAGAGAGAGAGATGTCATGCATCGCCACGAATCTATCCACCACATCGTAGTTTCCGTGAGCATCGCGCCTGGCCACCTGCATATATAGATCGCCAGCGACGATCGGCCGGCCGCTCATATTCATGAGGTCCGCAGAAAACGACACTGATGTACCCGCGACCGCGGACGATGGTCCAGAGACGATTGCCTTCACGCTCCCGGGTCGGATGACCGAGGAACAGACAAATGTCCCATCAGTCGTGGAAGCCGTAGCTGCCCACACATGAGAACTTGTAAAGAGAGCTGATAAACAGATTACCCCGAAAAGGATGTGCCTTATTTTCATACTATGAATTGTACACCGAAAAGGGCCGTACTTATAAGAAAAAGCTGAATAAGACCCAAAAAAAGTACTTGACAAACGTACTTGACTTGTAGTACAATTATATGGTCAAAGCTCTTTGAAACCTTGCGAGTTCGTAATGGATCATGGAGCTTCTTTCCAATTTCCGATCGGCATCCCGCCGCCAGGAACAAACCAAAAAACGAAAGGCAAAAATGAAAGCGCTTCTGCGCATTCTGCTAGGAATCGCGGGGTTTGTTCTTGCAAACGCCGCTTACGCCGATGTCGGCTTGTTAATGAACGCTTCGCTCCGCTGTAAGGTCACGAGCGGGACAAACGTGCCCATTGTGGGCATATCGGTGAGCGGGCTGGGTGCCAGCACCCAGCAGCTCCTCATCCGGGCGATGGGACCGTCCCTCGCGCAGTTCGGAGTACCCGGGGCGATTCAGAACTCGCTCTTGACCCTCTACCAGGGTCAAACGGTACTCGATGCGAACGCCGATTGGTCGACAGATGCAAACAGCCTCGCGGCTGCCGCATCGACCGTTGGCGCATTCGGGTTCACTAAGGGCCTGGATGATGCGGCGATGCTCAAGTCCTTCACAAACGGGACTTACACCGCCCAGTTCACGCCGGGAGCGGGAGTCGATGGCATCGGACTTCTCGAAGTCTATAGCGTGAGCAACGTGACCTCGCCGCACACGTCTGCGGGACTGGCGAACTTGAGCATGCGGGGACCGACAGGTCCCGGCGCGGCTGTGTTCACGATGGGGTTCGTGATCGGCAATGCGCCGCTCCCGGTCCTCATCCGAGGCATCGGCCCGTCCCTCACCCAGTTCGGCGTGCCTGGCGCGGCGAGCGACACAACCATCACATTGTTCGAGGAGTATCAGGGCAATACATACGCTCTGGTACCCGACGGCAAGGGGTGGTTTGTGTGGAAACTCAACTCCACCCTGGAACCCGGCGAGGTGACAGACGACGATTGGGCTAACGGCCCGACGTCGAACCTCGTCAAGGCGTACGGTGCGGCGCTCGGAGCGTTCGCTCTCGATCCAGCGTCAAAGGACGCGGCCATCGAGCTCACCCTGCCTCCTGGAGCCTACACGCTCCAGATCAGGTCAAAGAATGCGTCGGCCGATTACGCCGACGCCGTCCTTGGCGAGATCTATGACGCATCGGCACCTCTGCCGCCCTCGGTCGGACAGTAACGACCCGCGCCGGCTTACAAGGCCCGCGACCACTTTGTGGCGCGGGCTTTTTACTTGCCGCCTTTTATGTATCATTTGACAAAAATAGCGTTCAGCAATACTATATTGGAGTCAGTGACAAGTTCGCCCGCCGGGCGGACTCGTTTTATTAAAGAAACACCATGTTCGACCTTAAAGTCATCCATTCCGTCCTCGGCCAACTCGAGGAGGAGCGCGGCATACCGCGAGAAAAGATAATCGAGGCCATCGAGATGGCTCTCGCGACCGCATACAAGAGAGAGTACGGCAAGCGCGGCCAGATCGTCCGCGCGACCTTCGATGTGAATACAGGCGCGACCGAATTCTTCCAAGTCAAGATCGCCGTCGATGACAGCAAAGTCATCGACATCCCCGAGGAAGAGGAGATGCCCGAGCTTCCGCCCGAAGACGAGCGCGTCCGCTATAACCCAGAGCACCACATCTGGCTCGATGAAGCTCGTCTTATAAAAAAGAATGTAGAGGTCGGAGAAGAGATGCTCTTCCCTCTTGAGTCAAAAGACGATTTCGGTCGCATCGCTGCCCAGACCGCGAAGCAGGTCATCATACAGAAGATCCGCGAGGCCGAAAAAGTCTCCGTCCTCGGCGAATATGGCAAACGCGAGGGCGACATCGTCTCCGGCACCGTTCAGCGCATCGAGCGCGGCACGATATTCGTCGACATGGGCCGAGCCATGGGCGTCTTGCCATTCGAGGAGCAGATCCGCTCCGAGCATTACAAGCAGGGCGAGCGCATCCGCGCCTATCTCTTCCGCGTCGAAGAGTCCCCTCGCGGCGTCTTCCTCAAGCTCTCGCGCTCGCATCCCCGCTTCCTTGAAAAGCTCTTCGAGATCGAAGCCCCCGAGATCGCTAACAAAACCGTCGAAATCAAGGCTATCGCCCGCGAAGCCGGCTCGCGCTCCAAGATAGCGGTCACCTCGAATGATGCCCACATCGACCCGATCGGCTCTTTGGTTGGCCAGCGCGGCGTCCGCGTCTCAACCGTCACCTCCGAGCTCGGCGGCGAGAAGATCGACATCATCGAGTGGTCGGCCGACCAGAAAAAGTTCATCGAGGACGCTCTCTCCCCCGCCAAGATCGCGAATATCACCCTTGATGAGACAGCAAAAACAGCGACCGTCGAGGTCGCCGAGGATCAGCAGTCCCTCGCCATCGGCAAAGGCGGCCAAAATGTCCGCCTCGCCGCTAAACTCACCGGTTGGAAGATCGACATCCGCCCTATCGGCGGCGCAGAGAATCAGGCTACCGAAGTAACCGAATAAATACCCATGAATATCCTTCACGATATCCCTCCGGGCACGGAGGATAGGATTAACGTTATCATTGAGATAAATAAAGGCTCGAAGAACAAGTACGAAATCGACAAAAAAACCGGCCTTATCGCCCTCGATCGCGTCTCGCATACGGCCCAGGACTTCCCTTATGACTACGGCTTTGTGCCGCAGACCCTCTGGCATGACAAGGACCCGCTCGATGTCGTCCTCCTCACGACTCATCCGCTCTTTCCCGGCGTGCTCGCCCGCGTACGACCGATAGCACTTCTCCATATGATCGACTCCGGTGACGCCGACGACAAGATCATCGCCGTACCGTGCGATGATCCGCGCTGGAATGACGTGAACGACCTCAAGGACCTCAATCCTCACACGCTCCGCGAAATTGAGCATTTTTACTCGACGTACAAGAAGCTCCAGGACAAAGAAGTCATCGTAAAAGACTTCCGAAATAAAGCCGCTGCCGTGGCTGCTTTCAAAGAGGGCATCGAGCTTTACAAAGAGGCTCATCACCTACCCGCAAAAGGAAAGAGAAATTAACCAAAAGACGAAGAAAGACCGCTTCTTGGGACGCTCGAGGGGTGGTTTTTCTGTTTTCCGGTTCCGGCGGTATAATGCGAAGGCGCACTTCTATTCCCCCCGATGCGCTTAATCAAAACAATGAAGAAAAGCATTATTTTTAGCCTTGTCCTGGCCATAGCGCTTGTGGGCGCCATCGGCGCCATGACCGTACGCGCCGAGACGCCTCAACAGCAGACCCTCATGGCAGAAATAGAGGCGCGGAAGATCGCCCTCCAGGAACACCGGGCCTCATCTACGGAGATGATTGCCTACGACCAGGCGATGACTCGTATAGGATCGACCGCGAAATACGCGGAAGTTCATCTGAATCTCGAGATGCAGCGGCTCGCCGACATACAGAGCAAAATCGAGAGCCGCTTGGCAAAGCTCGACCAAGATGGAGCAGACACGGCCTCGGCCCGAGCCGACCTTGACCTGGTCGCGCCACTTGTGACAGATGCTCAATTCAAGACATACCAGGTCGGCATCCTAGAGGCGGCCACATCGTCTCCATTCGAGGCCGTATTCGCTCTCCGCACCGCCGTTAAGGATGCACAAGAGTCGATAGACGCCGTGCAGCGCGGTCTTGTGAAGGTCGTTGTCGACATGAAATCGTTGGAACAATAAGTACTCATACACCATGAAACGAACACGGCTCATCGGATTTTGGATCCTTATCGGCGTCATAGTCATCCTTATCGGGACATTCATCTATTTCTGGAATATCGAACACCTTCCCGGGTCACCGACAGCGAAAACTCCAGCGGCGGGCATTGCCCCTGTGTCCCCTTCTGACGATGTGAGCTCGCTTGAAAAGGACCTGAAAGCCACGGACCCAGGGCCCGACCTGTCGAATCTGAACGGCCTCGGTCAGTGACATCTTCGGGAGAAAGCCGCCTCCGGGCGGCTTTCGTTGGACAAAAAAACTCTTTGCCGATAGACTGCGAACACTACATAAATATATAGATATATGGCAGACCATCATTCATACAAAGCGAGCCTGAAAAAACTCGATTCGGGGGAAGTCGAGATCAAAAGCGAGGTGCCGGCAGCCGAATTCGATGAGGTGATTGAAACCACGCTTATTGAGATCCGCAAAAATATCGAGATCCCCGGTTTCCGTAAAGGCGCCGCGCCCGAAAAGCTCGTGCGCGAGAAGATCGGCGAGGCCGCGCTCCTTTACGAGGCCGCCGAGCATGCCATATCTCACGCCTATGCTCACATTCTCGCGGCAGAAAAAGTCGACGCCATAGGCTATCCGAAAGTCTCCATCACCAAGATCGCCGCGGGCAACCCGCTCGCTTTCACGATAACGACAGCAGTCGTGCCAGAGATAAAGGATCTCGACTATAAAAAGATTGCGGCGAGCGAGAATGCAAAGAAGCCGGAGACAAGCGAGGTCACCGATGCCGACCTCGAAAAAGCGATCGAGGAGGTCAAAAACAATTTCTCGCGCTCGGCAGCAGGAAAGAAAGATGAGAAAACCGCCGCGCCTCTCGAACTCACCGACGAGCTCGTCAAGACATGGGGGGAGTTTAAAGACATCGCCGATTTTAAGGACAAGCTCCGGAGTAATCTCCGGGCGGAGAAAGAGCAGCGCGCCTTCGAGAAGAAGCGCCTCTCCCTTATCGAGACGCTTACAAAAGATCTCAAGGTCTCCATTCCGGCCGTCCTTATTGAAACGGAGCTCGCTCGCATGTCCGACCAGATGAAGCACGACATCGAGCGCATGGGCCTCAAGTTCGACGACTATATCAAGCACTTGGGCAAAACAGTCGACGACCTCAAGAAAGAATGGCGCCCTGATGCGGAGAAACGTGTGAAGCTCGACCTCATCCTTGCTCACATCGCCCGCGCCGAAAGTCTCTCGGCGGACAAGAAGCGTGTCGACGAAGAGCTCGCTCACATCCGCGAACACCACAAGGACATCGACCCTGAACGAGCTCGCGCGTACTTCGAGAGCGTCCTTTTAAATCAGGCGGTGTTCGAATTCCTAGAGAAGCAAAAATAGCGTCGCAGCGGCGATCGCCGCAGTTTCGGCACGGAGAACAGGGGCGTCCAGTCTGGCGACTATCGCTCCTTTTTTTCTTAGTGTGTCTATTTCTTCGTCTGTCCATCCCCCTTCTGGTCCAATACAGGCGACGACCGGATCAGCGTCAGACACATTCTCTGTTGAGAAAGTCTCTCCTGTTGTATTGAACGCTATTATCTTTCTTGTCTCGCCTTGAATGAATTCATCAAATGTCACCAGCTCGCTTATGTCCGGGATGTCCCCCCTGCCAGATTGCTCGCATGCTTCGATCACGATCTTCTCGATACGCGAGCGATTGAATCCTTTCTTCTCGCTTCTATCAGACAAGAGCGGGATAAAGCCAGCCGCCCCGAGCTCCACGCATTTCTGAACGACCAATTCGAAATTGTCCTTTTTGATAAGAGACAGTGCGATAAAGACATCTCTCTTCGCCCTGCGCTTGATGACAATCTTCTCAAGGACGCGAAACGAAAACGTATTGTCCGTGAGCGAAGTGAGTTCAGAAACATAATCAAAACCCGAGCCGTCAAAAAAGACAGCGTTGTCGCCTTGATGCAACCGAAATACTCTGCGTAGTTGGTGCGCGATCTGGGGATCAGGGAAGGTATTGATCTCTCCTTCATGTATAGGGCTCGAGGTAAAAAAACGATGTAATCTCATATGAAACAAGTCTACCGGGTTTCATCAAAAAAGGAATTGTTGCGCTTGGAACACTTTTTGTATACAGTTTCGCTATCAATAATAATAAAAACATCATGTCGATACTTATACCCACCGTCA
>JAGWHV010000029.1 GCA_028866595.1 Patescibacteria group bacterium | reverse complement strand
ACGGAGTTCCTCAAGATCGGAGCGAGCAATGATCCGAACGAGGTGCGCAAGCTCCAGTATTTCCTCAATGTATACGAAGGCAATAACTTGCCTATAGACGGCGTATTTGGCACGTCGACAGAGGCGGCCGTCGCTACTTTCCAGCTCAAATATGCGAGCGATATTCTGGCTCCATGGGGGATATCCACACCTACGGGCATCGTCTACATAACGACATCGCGCAAGATAAATGAGATCTATTGTGGCGATCATCCTAATTACCAAGGTAATCAGGATCTAAAGGACATACTCCAGAACAATGTCCTTAATAGCCCAAGCCAGTACAATCCTTCGCAATTCAACAATGCGATAGGCTATGGCACGACAAGTTCTAGTTCTTTGGCTAATATAGCCGGTGTTTTGGGCGGTCTGTCCCAGAAAGTCCTTGATGCTTTAAAGCAAATACCTATATACCCATTGCTCATACTGATACTTCTGCTCCTGGGAGCAGGATTCACCATCCAGGGAACGTCTATAAAGGACATAGGATCTAATAAATCCTATACGGCATTCATGCGCGGCATAGCGCTCGTAACCGTAGGGTCTGTCCTTAATGTCCTTAATACTTTGTCCTTTATGCTCAATCCGGCATGGTTATCGAACAATGTCGGTCTCGACCTGCGCTGGGTGCTCGGACTCGATATGGCGAATGCCATTGTCGTCATCGCTATAGCGGTGAGCGGTCTCATAGCCCTCTATACCCGTTCCACTCAAAGTTCCAAGGACGTGGCCGGCGGACCGCATACTCCTCTCGCTAAATAAATCGCTCGATGAGACGGCAGGCTTTTCTGTTATACTAGACGCACATATTCGTCGTATACACATATGAATAAATTCGCATCATGGGCCATCGGCATTATCGTCCTCGTGGCTATTGTCGGGGGGATGATCTGGTACGCTTCTGGTCCCGGAGAGTATGATCAATTCGCGACGTGCATCAAGAACAGCGGTGCGACGTTCTTCGGAGCGTTCTGGTGCCCCCATTGCCAGGCCGAGAAGCAACTCTTCGGCAAATCATGGACAAAATTGCCTTATGTAGAGTGCTCGACGCCAGATGGCCGAAGCCAGACGACGGTCTGTCAAGATAATAATATCCAGAGCTATCCTACATGGCAGTTCAAAGACGGTAGCCGCCAGACAGGCACGCTTTCCCTCGAACAGCTCTCCCAGTTTACCGGCTGCGCGCTCCCGCAAGCAGGGCAGAGCCAATAATATGGAGACATTCACTTCAGCGCTCAATACCATTCTCGCGCTTTCGGCCATCGGCTTGACGGTCCTCGGCTGCCTCGTCCTCGTTGCATATTTCTGCGAGCGGTTCCGCAGTGGGCCGTTCGGCGCCTTTTTCAGCGGCAATGCCATCCTCGTAGCTTTCCTTGTCTCCCTGGCCGGCACGATCGTGAGCTTGATCTATTCGAACGTCATCGGATATCCGCCATGCGAGCTCTGCTGGTATCAGCGCATCTGTCTCTATCCGCAAGTCATCCTCATGGGCCTGGCGCTTATACGGAAAGACAGGTGGATCAACGTCTACGGTCTCGTCCTTTCGACGATCGGCGCGGCTATCGGCCTCTATCAGCATATAGGTCAGCTCGGCCTAACCGCTTTGCCATGCAGCGCCCAAGTCGGCTCTGTCTCCTGTGCTATCCGCTATGTCTATGAATTCGGCGTGACCATACCGTATATGTCCTTCGCCGCCTTCTTCTTTATGGCTGCGGTTTTGCTCCTCTCCACGAAGAAAGGGAATAGCGGCGACGTAGAGGCAGCCACGGCCTAATCGGTGGTTCTATCCTTACTATGTCTCATCCTCTTGCTTTCACTATCGCTCTCATATTCCTCATACCGGGCGTGCTCCTCGCCTTCGTGCCTTTCTTGCCGGCCCTTGGGTATATGTTCATCGTCGCTCTCATATTCGCGGCAGCGACCGGCTTCACAGCCCTCTCTGTAAAGGGTTTAGCCCTCCTGCTCGCTATCGTCGTCGTATCCATCGTCATGGATCATATCGCCGGCATCGTCGGCGCCCGATACGGTGGCGCTCGAGTCGAATCATTGCTCTGGGGATTCGTCGGCACAGTCATAGGCACGATCGTCGAGCCGGCATTCGGTAGTTTTGCCGGCCTTTTTCTCGGCGTGCTTCTCTCGGAGCTCTACTATAGAAGCCGGCACCGCGTCGCTATCCGAGCAGCGAGCGGCGCTCTCGTCGGACGGACTCTCGCTCTCGGTATAAACCTCGCCCTGGCCGTCATATTCTTCGTATCGTTCATCATTCTCGTGCTCGCATGACAAAAGCCAAGATATTCATCTGTCTCGTCATCGTACTGCTCGCCGTTTATGCGACGTTCGTCCTTGATATACCGTATCGCAAAGTTCCGGATGAGACAGCGATGGTGGCCACGACGACAAGCTCTCTTCCCGCGACCTCTACTGCTGACGAGGTGTTTCTTGAATGGCCAGATGCGGAGGCGACGATATCGTCACCTGTGGCGATATCAGGTCAAGCTCGCGGGGCGTGGTACTTTGAAGCGGTATTTCCTGTGGAGATCATCGCCGCTGATGGCTCGACGACGCTCGGCACGGCCCAAGCCCGGGCGCAATCGAGCTGGACGACAGGTGATTTTGTGCCATGGAGGGCGACGGTCGCATTCGACCCAAAGGCGAATACAAGCGGTTTCATCAGGCTTTTGAAAGATAATCCGTCAGGCGACCCTACCCGCGCGGAGCATATCGATATCCCTGTCATATTCGCTCCGGCAAGCACCACTGCCGCACCATAAATCGGCCTCGAGAGGTATAATAGATGCATGAAGAATAAGCTTTTACAGGCGGCAGGATGCGCGTTCGTTCTCGCGTGCATCGGCCCGTTTGCCGCTTTTGCCGCTTGTCCGAATCTGACTCTCGACCTTTCCTACGGCGTGACCGACAGGACCGCTGGCGGCCAGGTCCTCGCTCTCCAGGAGTTCCTCGTCTCCGAGCATTACCTGTCGGCGACGCCGAATGGCGTTTTTGGCCCGGCGACGCTTTCAGGCACGATCGCTTTTCAAGCAGCGAACAATGTCCCACCAACCGGCTATGTCGGTCCGCTCACGCGCTCTGCGGTAGCCCTCAAAGCGTGTTCTGCGCCCGTTCCCGTCACCGCCTCGACTCCTACACCCGCCGTCTCGACATCAGGCACGTCTGTCGTCGTCCCTGGTGGCGGAGAATCGCTCTCGATAGGGCAGACATATACGGTCGAGTGGAATGCGCCATCCGGAAATGTCTATAACGTCGTCCTTGAAGACGCGACGGGTACACCGCAGGGTTTCATCGTCGCCGGATCGTATGCGAGGCAGTTTTCTTGGAATATCGGCGTCGTGAATAATGCCGGCAGTTCCGCTACCGAGACAGTTCCTCCGGGCACGTACAAGATCCGTGTCGAGAATGCGGCTACGGGCGCGCAGTCTTCCGACCAGGAAAGCGGCGTCTTTACCATCGGCGATTCGGTCAATATAAGCCAAGTCTTCCCGCAGACGGCGCCCGCAGACGGCAAGACGACGGTCATATTCTACGGCTCCGGCTTCAATTCGAATTCGATGATCGACATATATGGATATGGGAACATATCGCCGATGTACGTCTCGCCGGACGGCCGGGCGATGGCGCTCACTATCCCTGCCGACGTCTTTCCTGGCATCCATAGCGTCGCTGTCATGAATACGTACACAGCCTCTGACGCTTCGGGCGGCGCGACAACCCAGACATACAGCAATACCATGAATATCACCGTAGTCAGACCGTAATCTGGTATCATACGGGTATGAAGACTTCATGGGGAAATGTTGCCGATTGGTACGACAAGGTCGTGCATGACCCTGATTCGTATCAGTCGCAAGTCATATCGCCGAACCTTTTGCGTATCGTTGCGGCGAAAAGGGGAGACAGAGTCCTCGACCTCGCCTGCGGCCAGGGCTTTTTCTCTCATGCTCTCGCCGCCGAAGGCGCCCATGTCACGGGCATCGACATCGCCCCTGAGCTCGTCGACATCGCCCGCGAGCATGCGAGCCACAACCAGGAATTCTACGTCGGCCCGGCCGATGACCTCCATATGTTCAAGGACAAGAGCTTTGACAGCGCCGTCTCCGTTCTCGCCATTCAGAATATCGAGAGGATGGTCTCGGTATTCAAGGAAGTCTCGCGCGTCCTTAGGCCGAAAGGCCGCTTCGTCATCGTCCTCAACCATCCCGCGTTCCGCATACCGGGAAAAAGTTCGTGGGGTTGGGACGAAAAAGGCGCTTCTGGTGCGGGCGTCCAATATCGCCGCGTCGACGAATATATGTCGGAATCACGGGCGGTTATAGACATGCATCCGGGCATACAGAGCATGCATGGCGCGGCCAGCGCGGATGCCGCTCGCCCGAAAGCGCCGCGCGAGGTGACGTACTCTTTTCATCGGCCTCTTCAGGTCTATGCCAAGACTCTCGCGAATGCCAGCTTCGCCATCGCTCGGATCGAAGAGTGGCAGTCCCATAAAGAGAGCGAAAAAGGCCCGCGCAAGCACGCTGAGGACAAAGCCCGCCGCGAGATACCCCTTTTCATGTGCCTCGAGTGCGTCAAATTATAAAAAAGAGCCCTCGCAGTGAAGCAAGGGCTCAAAGTGTCTAAGACCCGAAGAACAGACTGAGTGTCCAAGTTCCCAAGGACTACTCGACGTCGCAGAAGCAGAGGAAGGCGAAGCCGTCGTCCCAGACCCCCTCGAAGAGGCCGAGGCGGAAGCGGAAGTCACCGTCCGAGCGGGCGATCACGAGCGGCACCCTGTGGTTGCCGTCGGCATCTTTCCAGAGCCGGTCCGGTTCATCGAAGGAAGCATACCACTTGCCCTTGGGCAGTTGGTCGCGCTTCTGATCGAAGACCAGGGACGCTCCCTGTGCGCCGGTGTGGATGGCCTTTTGAGTTGCCAGAAACGCCATGCGCTCCTCCGAGGTGGTCGTGCCGACGACGACTTGCTTGAACGCGCGAACGCGGAGTTTGTCGCCAGGCTTCAGGACACGGGTCGGATTCGGGAAGTTTCGATCGGTGATCGCGTCGTTGTAGGGATAGAACTTTTTACGGTTCTTCTTACCAAACGTCGTGAGCCGCTTCTCGTGCACGTAGTCGTCAGGCACCGTGATGATGCCGAGGTCGGCGAGCAGAGCGAACTTCTCGGTGGGCTCCGAGGGCGGCAGAGGCTTCGTGGCGGGCTTAACGCCCTCCATGAGAGCTTCACGCGTGTCCTTGGGTTGGTTCAGCCACCACTCGAGCTGGTCGGGCGTAAGATTGCCCGAACGGAATTTCGAATGGAGGTCGATTTGCAGACCAGCCCAGCGGGCCGTTTCTGCGCCGATGATTGTAGTGCTCATCGTTTGTCCTTTCTTTACAATGTACTTCCGGGAATCTGCCGGATCAGTCGCAAGAACCATCTTGCTTCTAACCTAGGCGTATTGTACACTTATATTAAATAAAAGTCAAGTATTTTTGAAGGCAAAAAGGACCAGAATTAAGGCCGTGAAAAACAAATCTCTCCTCGAACTACTCGAAAAAAACCGTGCATCGCTCGGATTGAAAAATTCGATGATTTTTGACCATGAAAACAGATTATTCAGTGAAATCGGTATCCCGATGGAGAATGCCGTCGTACTCCTCCCGAAATCGAAAGCGCTCATAAACATGACGCTCTCCCTCGTATCTGATATAACCGTCGCTCTCGGAAAAATCGTCCTCGTCGGCGCGAACGACGCGGGCATCAGGTCGGCCAAAGAGGCGTTCGAGCGCCTGATCGGCCCCGTCGAGAAAAAGATCGTCGGCAATCACGCCGCTCTCTATGTCGGTCGGAATGCCGCGCCGGGCGCCGGCAGTCGGACACGGTCGTGGCGAGATTTTTTATCTTTTGCCCGCATTGAACAGGACAGCATCGCGATCGAGGCCGCCGTTTTACCGGGGATATTCAGCGCCGGCGAGCTCGACCCGGGCACGAAACTGCTTTTGGAACACATTCCGTACGATAGGGCCGCCGTTCTCGATGTGGGATGCGGAGCCGGCGCGATAGGCGCTTTATACAAAAAGAAGAACCCGGGCGCGGCCGTGACGATGACAGACTCGAGCCTTCTCGCCGTCAACGCGTCCGAAGAGACTCTCAAAAAGAATTCTCTCATGGGCGATGTTATCCTTTCAGACGTTTTTGAAAATATCCGCGGCCATTTTGACCTCATCGTCACGAATCCTCCTTTCCATAAAGGCGTCGGTACGGACTATTCTTTCATAGAAAAATTCGCCCGCGGGGCGAAAGTCCATCTGAACAAAGGCGGCGAGGTCTACGTCGTCGCGAACGCATTCCTCCCCTATCAAGAAACCCTCGAACGTCATATCGGCCCGACTGACATCGTCGCCGACGACGGCAAGTTCCGAGTCTACCGCTCTCGTTATTCGAGGGGACTGTCTTTTTCCTTTGATTAGAGCGACAGGCCAGTAATTCCCGTGAAGAGCCACGGGATAAGCGGCGCGAAGAACTGCCATATGAATATGAGGAATATGAGCACGCCGATGAGGCCAAAGCGCTCGATCTGGCGGCGGATCTTCATCCAACCCTGCGGCAAGACTGCCGAGAGTATCTTTGACCCGTCGAGAGGCGGGATCGGCACGAGATTGAAGATAGCGAGAGTGATGTTCACGAGAGATATGATCGCGCAGAGAGCGGCGACGGGGCCGTTGGCGAAGCCGGCCGGCACGAGATACCACCTGATGAAGAGACCGAAAATGAGAGCGAGGGCGATATTCGAGAGCGGGCCGGCCGCGGCGACGATCGCTTCGCCCCAGCGCTTGTTGCGGAGATTGTACGGATTGAAGGGCACAGGCTTGGCCCAACCGAAGAGAAAGCTTCCGGGGAGCATGAGCGATATCGCCGGCAATATGATTGTGCCGACGAGATCGATGTGCGGTATCGGGTTGAGAGTCAGACGGCCCTCGTATTCGGCGGTCCGGTCGCCTTGCATGAGTGCCGCATAACCATGAGATATCTCATGGATGATGACCGAATAGAGGAGCACTATGAGAGAAAAGATTACTTGAAAGGCGATCACGGTGGTTTTCGGGCTTAAAACTTGCCAAAACGTTCGTTTATGATACCATGCTCGGTACTTTCTTATATACGAATTCTGTACGAATCCTATGGCAAAAACCTGCCCGATCACGAAAAGGACGTCTCTCGTCGGTGGAGGATACTCGAATCGCACTCGCGCGACGCAGTTTAACCCTGTCGGCAAAACTCGCCGTTATGTGAATCTCCAGCCAAAGAAGATATACATTCCCGAACTCAAGAAATCGATACGGCTCGTCCTGTCCACTCGCGCGATAAAGACGATCAATAAGAACGGCGCATACGCGACGCTCAAAAAAGCGGGCCTCATATAAGAGTTGACGCCTCGCTCGAGAGGAGTATGGTGAAGCTATGACAGAGCTTCCCCTTTCGACCGTAGGATATCTCATCCGCGGGCCGCGAGGCCGGGAAGAGATCTTTTTAGGGACAAAAGCACCGACGCCGAAAGCGATCAAGCGCAAGATCGCCGGCAAGCTCATCGGTTACGGAGGCGACTTCGACCCGGGCATCGACCGATCGATCGCTGGCTGTTTCGCCCGTGAGCTCGCTGAAGAGTCAGGATTCCGCATCGATCCCGCCGACGCAGAGGTTAAAGCCTGCATTCTTATAAAAGATGAGAACGGTCCGCGCCTAACGCTTTGCTATATTTTCGTCAGAAAATGGACAGGCGACGAGGCCGGCGAATCGCGGGAGATGCATTCGGCGCGCTGGTACCCGACAGATCCCCTACCGGACGACATCCTCGCGGCTGACAAGATCGTCCTCCCCCGGCTCCTCAAAGGTGAAAAAATCGCTGGCTGGATCGAGTACGACGCTCATATGAATGTCATCGCATACGATATCTCCCCCGTCGACTCTCTCGACATGTCCGCCTGAAAAGGCGGTTTTTGTTTGACAAATCGCTAAGAGCGGAGAATATGAGGCGAGAATGGACCAAAAAGAAAGCCTAACCTTCGCACTCGTATCGGCGTCGGAAAACATGGCGGCAGTATTGATCAGCCTGTTCGAATCGCCCGGCATGACGGACGAGCTCGATGATACAGAGCGCGACCACCTCCGCCAGATGCGGGTCGACTGCGAGGCCTATATCCGGCAGCAAGGCGGATCCTCGAACGATCTCCCTGAATCGCTCGTCTGGCTCCTCAAAAAGCTCGAGGTCATCGCACCTTTTCCGGACGAGAAAATGTAAGAACCGTCCGAACCCAAGACCTCGGTGCGCCCTGAAGCTCCCGCTTCAGGGCTTTTTTATAAAGATCGCGTATCGGTCCGTATCCATGCGCCGAAACGAAGCCTGCATATCCGGGCCGAGTGTTCGCTTCGAGGAAATAAAGCTCGCCACCGACAGACTCGAGCACATCCACGGCTCCCCATGACATGCCAAGGGCGCGGACGACGACAGAGGCGATGCGCGAGAGATCCCGGGATAGATCGGCGGGAGCGATCTCAAAAGTCCCTTTCGCGTATGCGAGCGTCGGCTCGCCTGCTGATATCGCCACGCGCCACTCTTTCCTAGCATCGATGAATTCCTGGACGAGGGCTATGTAATCGTACCCGCGCAGACGCTTGTCGAATATAGTTTTAAGCGCCCGGCGGCACTCGTTCTCGTTCTCGATGAAATAGACGTTGAGGCTGCGCGCGCCGGAATTCATCTTGACGATGCGCGGGTAGCCCATATCAGCAGTGGCGTCGACGATCGACTCGATAGGTTCGGAATCGAGAAATCGACGGGTCTCAGGCATGGGCACCGCGCCCTTGAGAAGAGCATGAACGGCGGCCTTGTCGCCGCAGATAGCGCCCACGGATTGCGGATTGAAAGGCGTCGATGCCCAGACGAAAGGCAGGAGCGGCCGGCGGCCTTCCGCCGGAACGATGAGAGCGTCGTCGAAACCTTCTATCGGAGCGCTCGGCAAGCCCATGTCCCGCAGGGCAGCCTGGGCAGATTGGATATTCGCATGCATCGCGCTATTCTAGCAGAATTCCGGCAGGACTTGGTAAGAAATGATCTTTTCTGTCGTATAATAAGCATATGAAGAAATTTCAAGAAAAAAAATTCAATATCCCCGCCCTCAAGGGTATTTCCGCCAAGAATATCGAGGAACACCTCAAGCTCTATGCCGGATACGTCAAGAATGCGAACTTGATCCTCGACCACATCGCCGAGCTTTCCAAGGACGCAGAGAAGAATGCGTATGAATTAAACGAGATCCAGAGGCGCTTCTCATTCGAGTATAACGGCATCCGCAATCATGAGTGCTATTTCTCCCATTTTGAAGGCGGGCCGAAGGCCCTCGCTGCATCGAGCGTCCTCAAGACTGCGATCGAGGCGGAATGGGGATCGTTCGACGCGTGGCTCGCGCGGTTCAAGGCCATCGGCATGACCCGCGGCCTCGGTTGGGCGATCTTGTACTATGACGCGCACGATGACCGGCTCGTCAATGCCTGGGTAGACGAACAGCATCTCGGCCAGTTGAACAGCGCGGCGCCGATACTCATGCTCGATATGTGGGAGCACTCGTATGTCGCTGACTATCAACCTTCCGGCCGCAAGAATTACCTCGAGGATTTCTTCGCCAATCTCAATTGGCAGACAATGGAAGAGAATTTCGCTGCCGCTTCCGGTACAGGAAAATAAGGAGAGCAACATAGGCCGCATAGATAGCCATGAGCAGAGGCAAGCTCATGGCTATTTGTATCGTGGAGAACGGCAAACCGCTCCAAAAGCGAGTCATAGAAAGCATGTATGAGAGCGCCAAACGCACAGGCCATACGAGAAACGGAGCGACGCTGCCGAAAATAAGAGAGACGAGGGCGGCGAGCATCGCCCAGGGCAAGATCGGCAGAATGAGCACGTTGGGAATTATCGATATGACGGATATCTGGCCCATGAGGTAGAGGATGAAAGGCATCACCGCCGCTTGGGCGGATATCGTAGCAGTGACGATCTCATGGAGGCCGAATTTCTTTGGCACGAAAGAGATCTTTTCAGAGACGAAAGGCGATATGTATATGAGACCGAGAACAGATATGGCGCTTATTTGAAAAGCGCTGTCATAGACGAGGATGAAAGGATTCATCATGACCATGAGAGCGGCGGCAAGTACGAGGCCGCGGCTCGGATCATAGCGTCGGCCGCTCCCCCGAGCAGCCAGAGCGACGATAGCCATGATCGAGGCCCTGACCGTCATAGCAGTCGCCCCCGTCATGACGACGAAAGCAGCGATAGCGAGCATAGCGAGCAGGCGGCCGACGGTTTTCGGCAGGAATGCGAGTGCCCACAGAATGCTCGCGATGACGATAGCCACGCTGTATCCGGAGAGGATGACTACGTGGATAAGGCCTGTCCGCTTGAAATCGCTGAGTATGTCTGCAGGTATCGCATCTCGGTCACCGAGGAGGATGCCT
>JAGWHV010000028.1 GCA_028866595.1 Patescibacteria group bacterium | reverse complement strand
ACCAGGCTCTCCTGGCCACGAAACCTCGTATTTCGGCCCTGCTACCGAGAAAGCCCTCAAGGCATACCAAGCATCCGTCGGCCTTCCTTCGACAGGGTACTTCGGCCCTCTCACGAGGGGGGTGGTGGGGGAGTGAGAAATTCATTATCCCCACCTTCGCTAGGCGGTCCGTCTCTAAGCTCGCTATAATATAGGGGCCGATTACGCGAGTATTGGCTGGATTCCCGGCCCGCCCAAGAGCTTGAGCGGCGGACTATATGTGAAGCGCTGCTTTTGAGCCTTTGAGCGGAACGGGAACTGGCTAACTCGCCCGGGACGGCATCGTCGGTTTGATTATTAAGAAGGTTAGATCACTTTAGAAAATGAAAAAGACCAAGGGCTTCACCCTCATCGAACTCCTCGTCGTGATCGCCATCATCGGCATCCTCTCGTCCGTCGTGCTCGCTTCGCTCAACACGGCGCGCAGCAAGGGCTCCGATGCGGCCATCAAGTCCCAGCTCGCGGACATCCGCCCGCAGGCCGAGATCGATTATGACTCGTGGGGCGGTAACTATGGCACGTCCTCAACTGCGGTCACTTCTTGTACCCAGGCGGGATCGCTCTTCGCCGGCGACATCACCGTCACAAACATGATCAAGGGCGTCCAGGGCAACTCTGCCGCCGTCGTTTGCAACGAGAATCCTGCGTCGACTCAGACGTCGTGGGCGGTATCCGCTCAGCTCAAGTCGAATACTTCGCAGTACTGGTGCGTCGACAATACCGGCGCTTCCAAGCTGGAGGCCGCTCAACTCGGCTCGGGCGTCTCGCAGTGCTCGTAGTCCTGTTTCTCTGTTAGTGTTTTCTGAGAATAAAGCCGCCGGCCCTAGGGCCGGCGGCTTTATCTTCCACTTCCATCTATCGTATAGCCCCGGTATAATGGCTACATGAAAATCTCCCTCCAAAAAGGCTTCACTCTCATAGAACTCCTCGTGGTGATCGCCATCATCGCTCTGTTATCGGCAGTCGTCATGGTGTCTCTTAACGTTGCTCGGACTAAGGGAGGCGACAGCGCCGTCAAAGCCGGCATGAAGCAGATGCTCACCCAAGCCCAGACGTATCTCGACACCAATACTAATCTCGGCGCGAGCGTAGCCAATTGCACGGCAGGGGTATTCGCCGATCCGCAGTTCGCGCAGATACGGGCCAACGTCCTTTCGAACGCCGCGACCGGTGCCATAATGAATTGCGCGACCGATTCGACGGGCAGCAAATGGGCCGTGTCCGTCGCTCTCAAGAGCGGCCCGACCTGGTGCGTCGACAACAGCCAGGGCTGGTTCAAAGCAGGGGTCGCCCAGACGTCCGGCGGCGCCCAGGGCATGTGTCAATAAAGGCCGGACGATCTCGCATTATGAATACAAAAGGCTTCACCCTCGTTGAGATGCTCATCGTGCTCGCCATCATCGGCATTCTCACGGCGGTCATAATCGCGTCGACGACTCTTTCTCGAGCCAAGGCTCGCGATACTCGGCGCATCGGCGATATGAAGGAGATTCAGCTTGGCCTGGCTCTTTACTATGACGTCAATCGCGCCTATCCGATAGGCAACGATGCGAGCGCTCTCACTGTACTCACTAGCCAGAAATACATACCGAGCTTGCCTACGGACCCGCTCACGAACGGGAATTACGAATACGTCTCGAGCTCGCCGGGGACGACGTATTGCCTCGGCGTGACGCTCGAGGATGCGATCCCGAGCGACTCGGCGAGCTGCACGAGCGCTCTCTCCGGTTCGACCGCGAATTATAAAGCCCAACCTCCGCAATGAGCGCTTTTGTGATTCTGGTCATCTTCTTGCTCGGTCTCATCGTCGGCAGTTTTCTTAATGTCGTCATCTTGCGGTGGGGGACGGGCATGAGCGCCGCCCGTGGACGGTCGATGTGCTTTTCCTGTGGCAAAGAGCTCGCCTGGTACGAGCTCGTGCCGCTTTTCAGTTTTCTGGTCCAAAGCGGCAGGTGCCGGGGCTGTCGGACGAAGATATCCTGGCAGTATCCTCTCGTCGAAGCGGCAACCGGCGCGGCATTCGTCGTCGCTTACTATGCCGCCACCTCTCTTGTCGGTTTCGTTCTCACTGCCGCTCTTCTCTGCGTGTATATCATCATCGTCACCTACGATGCTCGGCACAAAATCATTCCTGACTTTTTTTCATATCTGGCCGCATTCATATCTCTCGGCCTCATTGGCGCGACGTGGCTCGCGACGGGCTCGATAGACCCATACCGCGTCATCGCCGGGCCGGCGCTTTTTCTGTTCTTCTGGGCCTTTTGGTATTTTTCAAAAGGCACCTGGATGGGCCTCGGCGACGGCAAGCTGGCCCTCTCTATCGGCTGGGCGCTCGGCCTGTCAGAGGGCGTAGCGGCGCTCCTCTTCTCGTTCTGGATAGGGGCGATCATATCGCTCGCCGTCATCGGCGTCCAAAAGCTCGCCGGCGGCCGTTCGTCGGCCTCTCGTCGCCTCGGCATGAAAAGCGAGATCCCGTTCGGGCCATTCCTCATCATCGGTTTTCTCATCGTCTTTATCTGGCATGTCGATATCCAGGCGATACTGTCTTATTTGGCTGTATAATAGGGAGCATGAATGGTCAGCCTTCCCAGCAAGGATTCACGCTCATCGAGCTCCTCGTCTCGATCTCCATTTTCACTATCATCACGACCGTGGCAGTCTTTAATAATTCACAGTTCAACGGAAGCGTCCTCCTTACCAACCTCGCTTACGAGATCGGCCTTTCCATTCGCGAGGCCCAGTCGTACGGCATATCGGTGAGGCAAGACGCCGCGAGCAATTTCAACGCCGGCTACGGCGTCCATTTCGATCTGACGACGCCGACCCACTATACGCTCTTCGAAGATGATGCCGCCGATCATGTATGGTCGCCGGCAGATGCCCAGCTCCAGACATTTACCATATCTCGCGGCAACAAAGTCTCGAAGATCTGCGTGGACGGCTCGTGCTCGGCGACGGTCGCTGACATATCATTTATCCGTCCTGACCCCGATGCCTATATAACGGTCGGGGGCATCGTCGGCGCTTATCACGGCGAGGCGGATATATGCATCGCTTCGCCGCAAGGCATGAAGAGGCTCGTGACCGTGGCGTCGACCGGTCAGATATCGGCGAGTCTCGATAGCGGCGGCTTATGCAACTGATATGAAAAAAGCTTTCACTCTCGTCGAGCTTCTCGTATCTGTCTCGATATTCGCCATCGTCATGCTCGCGGCGACGAGCGCGGTCTTTTCGATCGTTGCCGCCAACAACAAGACTCATGCGATCAAATCGGTAATGACGAACCTCGATTTCGCTCTCGAGAGCATGGCCCGTGTCATGCGCGTCGGCTATGAATACGCCTGTGGCGCGAGCGTCCCCCTCGGTTCGACGGGCGATTGCTCGTCTGGTGGCACGGTCTTCCGGTTCAAAGCGAACGAAGACGTCGACGGCGACAACGACTACAATCCGAGCGATCTCAACGACATCATCGAATACAGCCTTTCGGGCGGCCAGATCATGAAAAAAGTCTACGGCGACAATACTACAAGCCTGCCTATAACCGCGCCGGAGATCCATGTGACGAATCTTACATTCTATCTCTCGGGCTCCGCGGCGGGCGACCTTAAACAGCCGAAAGTGACGATCGTCATACAGGGCTATGCTGGTACGGGTGACACCCAGTCGGATTTCAATATCGAGACTACCGTCACCCAGAGGGCCATAGACTCATAAAGCAATGAGAGCGCTTCATACTACAGCCAGGGAAAGAGCCTTCACCCTCGTCGAGACGATGGTCGCGATCTCGATCCTTTCGCTTGCCGTGACAGGGCCACTCATCATCGCCCAGAAGGGCATCGATTCAGCGATTTATGCCAAGGACCAGATCACCGCTGAATATCTCGCCCAGGAGGCGGTTGAATATATCCGCAATGCTCGCGACACGAACCGCATCCAAGGCAATTCCTGGCTAAGCGGCCTCTCTTCGTGCCTTGTCGTCTCGGGGAGCGAGCAATGCACGATAGATGCTCGCTATCCGGACTTTACGAGCGGCGGCGCGGTCACCTCGTGCCCAGGCGGGACATGCCCGGCCATATCCTTCGACTCGTCGAGCGGTCTCTACGGATACGCGGCGGGCGGCACATGGTCGCCGACGAAATTCACTCGGAGCGTATCGATCGACAATCGCGCTTCGGCCAAAGAAGCGGCCATCTCGGTGACTATATCCTGGAATACGGGACTGTTTTTGCCGATCCGCACGTTCACGGTGAGAGAGTATATATTTGATTTCTGATATGAGACACGCAGAACAAAACAAAGTCCGAAACCAGAGAGCCTTCGCCATGCTTTTCGCCGTGCTCACGGCGAGCGTGCTTCTGTCGATAGGCCTTTCCATATTCGACCTCACGGTCAAGGAGCTCTCGCTCACTGCTTCTGGCCGCGAGTCGCAGTTCGCGTTCTATGCGGCCGACACCGGCGCCGAGTGCGCCCTCTATTGGGATTTCAAAGGTACCGACATATTCGCCACGTCATCCGACAGCCGCTCGCCGTCGCCTTCCAATCCAGACTGCGTCGATACCCAAGGCCAGGCGCTTCAGACGATAAACATCACGCCGTCCATGCAGACGTCTGATTCGGCAGTCACGGTATTCAGCCTTAACATACCGAGCGTCAGTCCGCAGTTCTGCGCCATCGTCACGGTGACGAAAGACTCATCGAGCGGCATCACCAAGACGACCATCGACTCGCGCGGCCACAACGAGCCGTGCTCGGATAGCGTCGATCCGAATCTCGTCGAGCGCGCTCTCAAAGTCACGTATTAAAGGCACCGACTCATGGCGAAACCGGCGAAAGACATCCGAAATAGGGCGGAAAAACTGCGCGAGCTCATCGAATACCATCGCGGCCTTTATCATACTCACGACGCTCCGGAGATATCCGACACCGCCTATGACTCTCTCATCAAGGAGCTCGAAGACATAGAGGCCGCGTATTCGGAGCTGCGGACGCCCGATTCGCCGACACAACGCGTCGGCGGGGCGCCTTTGCCTGAATTCATCAAAGTGACGCACAAGGTGCCGCAATGGTCGTTCAACGACGCCTTCGACGAAGGAGAGATCCGCGCGTTCGACGAGCGGGTCAAAAAATTTATAAAAGCCGAGCTCGGCACGATCGAGGCGCCTACGTATACCTGTGAGCTCAAGATCGATGGTCTCAAGATCGTCCTTGAATATGAGAAGGGCGTCCTTGTTCGCGCGGCGACTCGTGGCGACGGTCTTGTAGGGGAGGATGTGACTCAGAATGTCAGGACGATAGCGGCTGTGCCTCTTCGCCTGACAAAGCCCGTCGATCTCATCGTCGAGGGCGAGGTCTGGATGTCCAAAAAAAATCTGGCCAAGCTCAACGCCGAGCGCGAAAAGAAAGGCGAGCCGCTCTTTGCCAATGCCAGAAACGTCGCTGCCGGCTCGATCCGCCAGCTCGACCCGAAAATAGCCGCCGCCCGCAGGCTCGATAACTTCGTCTATGACATCGCTCGCATCGCTCCCGGCGCCGCTTCGGCCGCCGCGGGGAAAATGCCTGTCACTCAGGGCGCCGAGCTCGAGCTCATCGCCGATCTCGGCTTCAAGGTCAATCCGCACCACCGCCACGTCGATTCGATCGACGGCGTCATCACCTATTGGAAGGAATGGCAGAAAAAAGCCCCCAAAGAGGACTATCTCATCGATGGCGTCGTCATAAAAGTCGACGAGCGGCGCTTCCAGGACGCACTCGGCTATACAGGCAAAGCGCCGCGCTGGGGCATCGCTTTCAAATTCCCGGCCGAGCAGGTCACGACCGTTCTCGAGGACATCATATTCCAAGTCGGCCGCACTGGCGTCATCACTCCTGTCGCTGTGTTGCGGCCGGTCCTCGTCGCCGGCTCGACCGTTTCTCGTGCGACGCTTCACAACGAGGACGAGATCAAGCGCCTCGACGTCCGGCTGGGCGATACCGTCGTCTTGCAAAAAGCCGGCGACGTTATACCTGATATCGTTCGGGTCGTATCCGAGCTCCGGCCGCGCCGCTCTAAAGCGTTCGTCTTTCCAACGCACATTCCGGAGTGCGGCGGCGACGGTAGGATCGAACGGGTACCAGGTCAGGCGGCCCACCGCTGTGTAGTCCGCGACTCTCTGGCGCTTCTCGAGCGCAGATTGCGCTATTTCGCCTCGAAAGCGGCTCTCGACATCGACGGCTGCGGCCCGGCTGTGATCGACGCCCTCATCGACGCCGGCCTCGTCACGACATATGCCGACATATTCACCTTGAAAAAAGGCGACCTGCTCGCATTGCCGCGCTTCGGCGAGAAATCAGCTGACAATCTCCTCGTTTCGATCGATAAAGCTCGCGAGACGACGCTCGCTCGGCTCGTGACCGGCCTCTCCATAGATCATGTCGGTGAAGAGACCGCCCATCTCATCGCTGATCATTTCAAAACGATGGATGCCGTGCGCGCCGCCGCGGCGAAGCCGGATAGCCGCGAGCGCTTCGAGGCGATCGAGGGCGTCGGGCCCGTCGTCGCAGACTCTATCGTCCGCTGGCTCGCCGACAAAACCCACGCCAAGATGCTCGACCGCCTCCTCCGCGAGGTTCGCATCCAAAAAGCTGTCGCTCACACAGGCGGCCCGCTCTCGGGACTCACGTTCGTCCTCACCGGCACGCTTCCGACCCTCGAGCGAGCCGATGCCGAAGAGATGATACGCGATGCCGGCGGCAGCGTCTCGTCATCCGTTTCAAGAAATACCTCGTATGTCCTCGCTGGCGAGAACCCGGGCTCAAAAATCGAAAAAGCCCGAACGCTCGGGGTCAAAGTGATAGGGGAGGAGGAGTTCAAAAAACTCCTCGGGTAGAGTGGCGCTTCATTTCGAGCGATTTTTATTTGCGCGAAGCTTTATCTGAAAAGATACGGATGGAAAACTATCAAACCGATCGCTGCCGCTGTGATCGCCGATATGAGCACCGCGCCGGCGGCCAGGTCTTTTATAAGGGCGATGTGAGGATGCTCCTCGGGATGGAATTTGTTACAGACTTCCTCGATAGCGCTATTCGTGGCTTCGAGGGCGAGGACGAAGCCGGAGGCGAATATGACGAGAGTCATGTCCGTCCCGCCAATGCCGAGCCATATGCCGAGCCCGATGACGACCGCGGCAGAGACGACCTCGATTCGAAAATTACGGCCGCGGAGAGCATAGCCGATGCCGCGAAACGCATGCCGGAAACTGGCAGTCATTCTTTTCATAGGTGAATTATCGCAAAACAAGGCCATATTTGCTATAGTACGGAGCATATGATTTCCCGCGAAGAGATAGCCAAATTGGCCGCTCTGTCCCGCCTCAAGCTCTCCGAAGACGAGATCGTCCGGATGCAAGGCGATATGACCGCTATTCTCTCGTATGTGGACAAGCTCAAAGCTGCCACCGCCAGCATAGCCGCGACCGAGGGCCCCGCGGGCGGCCCCGTTATGTCTGTGAATAGAAACGTCATGCGCGAGGACGCCCATCCTCATGAGACGGGCATATTCACTGACAAACTCATCAAGCTCGCACCGCAGTCAGCCGAGACGCCGGATGGCAAATTCGTCAAAGTAAAAAAGATCCTATGATCGATCTCACGACCCTCACGATCAAGAAAGCTCATGATGCTCTCGGCCGAGGCGACTTTAGCGCCCGCGATCTCGTCGAGGCGTATCTCGCCGAAATATCGAAAAAAAATAAAGATATCCACGCATATCTTGAAGTCTTCGGCGATGTCATCGCTCAAGCCGAAGCCGCCCAAAAAATGATCGACTCTGCCCGCGCGGCCGGCCGCGAAGTACCTCTTCTCGCCGGTATACCTATCGCCGTCAAAGATAATATTCTCATCAGCGGCCGCCGGGCCGGCTCGGCGTCAAAAATTTTAGAAGGCTATGTCGCGCCCTACGATGCGACTGCTATCGCCAAACTGCGCGCTCTCGGCGCCGTCTTCATCGGCCGCGCCAATATGGACGAATTCGCTATGGGCGGCTCGACGGAGAATTCGGCGTACGGCGTGACGAAGAATCCTCGCGATCTCTCGCGCGTTTCGGGAGGATCGTCGGGCGGCTCGGCGGCGGCGGTCGCTGCCGATATGGCTCTCGCTGCTCTCGGCTCGGACACGGGCGGCTCCGTTCGCCAGCCGGCGAGCTATTGCGGCGTCGTCGGCCTCAAGCCGACATACGGCTCGATCTCGCGTCACGGCCTCATGGCCATGGGGTCGTCTCTTGACGTCATCGGACCTTTGGCGAAGACGGTCAGCGACGCCGAGATCCTTTTCAATGCGATGAAAGGCAAGGATCGATTCGATTCGACATCGATCGACGTCGACGCGCCGGCCGCGGCTTCGGCCAAACCAGGCGCCAAAAAACCCGTCATAGGCGTGCCGCGCCATTTTCTCAAAGGCGACGGCATCGATCCTGCGGTCATGCGCGCTTTCGAAGAATCCGTCGCCCGGTTTAAAAAGCTCGGCTATGAAGTCCGCGACATCGAACTGCCGAACATCGAATATTCTCTGGCCGTGTATTACGTCCTCATGCCTGCCGAGGTCTCGACGAACCTCGCTCGATTCGACGGCGTCAAATATGGCCTTCACAAGAGCGGCGCGAACTTGCTCGAAGACTATTTGAATACCCGCGGCGAAGGCTTCGGCAGGGAAGCGCGCCGCCGCATCATGCTCGGCGCATACGTGCTCTCGTCCGGCTACTATGACGCCTATTACAACAAGGCCGCGACCGTTCGCGAGCTCCTCAAAAAAGACTTTGCCAAGGCGTTCGCGTCCGTCGACGCCATCATCATGCCGACGGCGCCGACGCCGGCATTCAAGATAGGCGAGAAAGTCTCTGATCCCGTGGCGATGTACCTCGAGGACATATTCACGGTGACGGCCAACCTCGTCGGCGTGCCGGCCATGTCTGTGCCTGCCGGCTCCAAAAGCGAAGGCGGCAAAGACGTCCCGATCGGTCTTCAGATCATCGCCGATTCAGGCCGCGAAGATATCCTCTTCTCGCTCGGAAAAGCTTTTCTCGGCGAGGTAGAATAAAGCGATGGACAGCATCAATTTCCTCAACCTTCAGTACATATACCTCCGCATCTTCGAATTCTTCAAGAATTTCGACATCGTCGCGATCTTGAACGGTCTGATATTCTACCTCGATCTCATCAAGCCGATCGCCATCGTCCTGTCGCTCTTCCTTTTCTCCGTCATCGTCTATGCGACGATCAAGCTCAAGCGCGTCGAGGAGGAGCAAGAGACGAAATTCCACGCTACGCGTCTCAAGCAGGCCGAGGCCGAGCCGCACAGCGACCCCGTCCTCAACCAGAAATGGATCCAGGTCGAGGCTCACATCAATTCGTCGAACCCTTCCGATTGGCGGCTCGCCATCCTTGAGGCTGATATCATGCTCGGCGACATCCTTGAAAAAATGGGCTATCAGGGCGATTCGATCGGCGACAAACTCAAAGGCATAGACAAGAGCGAATTCGTCACCATCGACCTCGCCTGGGAAGCGCACAAGGTCAGGAACCAGATCGCCCATGAGGGCAGCGACTATATGCTGAACGAACGCGATGCCAAGCGCGTCATCGACCTTTTTAAGCGCGTTTTCGAGGAGTTTTACTATATATAGGGCACTTGCCTCCGCCGGTTCCGCCTGTTATAATGGCTTTCTCTCGGCTTTTCATGCGTAATAGTAGTGGAGCCAGAGAAACGCTCAAAAGGCTCAATAGAGCGGGCAATATAGCGGGGTAGAGAAGCGGTATCTCGTCAGGCTCATAACCTGAAGATCGCCGGTTCAAATCCGGCCCCCGCAACAAGGAAGTAGAGGCTTACCGAGACGGGTCAAAAGCCCATCTGGGTCATGAACAAATAGGCCAGTCAAAAACCACCTGAAAAGGTGATTTTTGAATTGTTGTCCTCGGAACTCTTGCTTTTCTCTGGCGGAAGCGTACAATCTTCCTCGGTTCTTAAACAACTCAACACAAAAACTTAAATATCGGGGGTTCCACGAAACTTTTTTATTTCATCGAACCACAAGAGACATTTGCCTCCCTCGATCTACGCAACAAATTTTTAATACGCCAAAAAACGCGCAGATCGGGCCCGATCTGCGCGTTTTTTGTGCGAAAGGTCGTTTTATCAGCACATTGAAAGACAAAAGAAGTATGAACAGTTTTCTTGTACGAGTCGAGCTTCACGGCGCCTCGTATCCGCTTAACTATAACACGCTTCATACAGCTATGGAGAAATCGGGATTTCACCGAAGTATCTTAGCAACGAATGGTAAATGGCATGCTCTTCCGACCGCGGAATACACCATATACGGTATAAGCGATGTTAACCGAGTCTATAACCTAGCGAAGGCCGCAGCTAATGCGACGGGGTATAGTTCAACGGTTGTTGCTGTGGCATTCAGCAGCTGGCACGGATTTTAAATAATCCAAAGCCGCCCTCCGGAGGGCGGCTTTGCCTTCATTGACACCCGCCCCGGCGCAAGCCCCGCGCTTCTAGCGCGGGGGAAAAGCCAAATCCCTGCCTCCATTGCGATACAATGAAAGGATGCAAAAACCGATATTCTGGCGGGGAGGTCACACAATCCATCG
>JAGWHV010000027.1 GCA_028866595.1 Patescibacteria group bacterium | reverse complement strand
ACGTTCGAAAGCGGCCGTTCGGCTCTCTCATACGACCGCATATCGTCGCCGACCGAGTACCAGGCCTTGATCGAGAAAAAAGTCCTCGAGCATCTCGTCGCGGACGTGCCTGTTGGCGTGTTTTTCTCTGGCGGCACCGATTCGACGCTCATCGCTGCGATACTCCACAAGCATGGCATAGACCTCGAGACTTTTTCGATAGAGATAGACTACAAATCCGAAGACGCGAAATATTTCAAGCGCATAAGCGACAAGCTCAAGCTCAAATCGCACGTCTACAGATTCGATGTCGGCGACCTCGACAGCGTCTACGAGGAGGTCATGAGCAAGATGGACGAGCCATCGTCGGATAATTCTATATTCCCGACGTATTTCGTCTCGAAAAAAGCGGCAGAGAAAGTGAAAGTCGTCCTCTCCGGCGAAGGCGGCGACGAGATATTCTACGGCTACCCGCGCTCTCTCGAGCTCGCCAAGATGGGCGCTGCAGGAGGGGGCCGCGTCGATTACTCCGTGACGATCGTCGACAGGCTGTATTTTCTCCTGCCGTCGTTTAAAGCCAAGAATAAGATATTCCAGAAGCTCTACCGGATGCTCAAACAACCGATCAGCTACTATCTCTTGTTCATGTCGCCTCTGCGCGATCACGGCGCGCTCCGTCGCTGGGCTATGGTCAAGGAAGAATGCCGCCGCCGCGCCTGGAAAGGCCTCGACCTCGACCGTGAGCTCTATCTCGAGGGCGATCTTTTGCGCAAAACCGACTTTGCTACTTCGTATGTCTCGATCGAAGGCCGCGTGCCGCTTCTCGACATCGATATCGTCAGGAATGCCGGCATCGTCGAGGATAGCAAGCTCGAGGGCGGCGTCCTCAAGGCTTTTCTTAAGAAGACGCTCGCGACATACATATCGCCCGAGCTTGTTTATCGCTCGAAGAGCGGCTTCGGCCTCGATATAAAAGCGTTCTTTGGCGGCTCGGTTATGCTCCGCCGCGACCTCGATCGCGCTCTCGCATACCTCCGCGATCGCGACGTCGTCGACGAGAAGCTCTCGGCGGCCGCCCTTATCCGCCGCTATCCTCATTATGCGTTCTCTCTCGTCGCCTTGTATCGGTCGATAGAGAATTGCGATAATGCCTGACGCCATGAAAGTCCTCTATCTTTTCAGCGGCTCGCGCGAAGGTCTCATAGAAAAAGTCCGCCGCGGCGAATATCACGGCAACGGTTTTTGGGGCATGCTCCAATTGCCGAAATACGGCGTCGAGGCGGACTATATCGAAGTCGAGCAGACATATCCGCGGCCGATCGCCCGATGGATCCGCCGTCACGTGAGCACCCACGCCTTCCATGTCCCGATCATATGGAAGATATTCTCGTACGACATCGTCTTTACATCGACGGCATTCATCACCCAGCTCATATTCGCTCTCGTTAGCCCGCGCCGACCTCTCTGGGTCATGCACGATTTCAGCATCAAGAGCCAGCTCGGGGCGGAGAAGACTTTCCGACAAAAGATATTCCGATTCATGGTCCGCCGGGCTGCTGGCGTTGTCACCCTCTCTCTCGATGAGAAAGAATTCCTCGAAAGGCGCTTCCCGCATCTCGTCGGCCGCGTCGAATTCATCCCGTTCGGGGTGGATATGGGCTTCTTCAAGCCTGCCGCCGCGGCTCGGGAACAAATCCTCGCAGTCGGCTTTGACCCGGACCGGGATTGGAAGACGCTCATCGAAGCGGTCCGCGACATCGACGTTCCCGTTATTTTGGCCACTCATGAGAGACGGGTCGAAAAACTCAAGCCCTTGCCTCCGAACGTTTCCGTCCGGTCATTTAGCCCGCGCGAACTCGTCGCTGAATATGATCGCTCGACTGTCGTCGTCGTGCCTCTCGATACTTCGACCGGGCTCAACGACGCGATGGGATGCTCGACTCTTTTCGAAGGCATGGCCATGGGCAAAGCGGTCGTCGCGACGAGAACGCGAGCGATGGAGTCATACGTGGTATCGGGGGAGAACGGTCTTCTCGTTCCGGAGGGAGATGCGCCGGCGCTCCGGAAGGCGCTCGCAGATCTCCTCGCGAACCCGGCGGAGCGCCGGCGCATCGGCGAGAACGCCCGCCGCTACGCGCTCGAGCATCTCGATATAGAAGACTGCAGCCGGCGGTTGGCGGATTTCTTTATGCGGCTATATCGAGCGTCCCGAGCAAAGACTTTTTGATGTAGACGGAATCTTCGTATATGAGCTTGCCGGTTTTGTCGTGATGGCGGTGGGCGTCGCCGTAGTATGAAAAGCCGAGACCGGTCATCAAGCGGTATATGTCGTCGAAGAGGGGCTGGCCTTCATAGAGAGGCACATATGACGTCTCGATGACGGCGATGGCCGCGCGACCTACGGTCGCGCGGCCGCCTCCTATGACTTTGTCTTCAAAGCCTTGGACATCCATCTTGATGAGGATATTGTCCTCGAGCTTTTCGTCGGCGAGAGCGTCGTCGAGGCGCATGACGCGTATCGTCTCCGGCTGTGAATGGCGGCTTTTCGGGTAGAGCTTCTTGTGAATGTCGGACATGGCGAGGAGAGACGAGCTCGGGTGGAACGAGCTCTTCTGGATGACAAACTCGCCTTCGGTTTCGCCGAGGGCGATGTTATACGCCTTGAAAAGAGGATCGCCGGCCATCTCGTCCTCGAGCTCGGCGAAACACTCTTTGAGCGGCTCAAAGCTGTATATCCGAGCGGAAGGGAAAAGACCGCGCATTTCGTGGGCGTATCGGCCGGTATTGGCACCGACGTCTATGATCGTCCGTATGCCAAGAGGCATGACGATATCCTCGTAGAACGGCCGGTGCTTTTTGACGTCGTAGCCAAATTTATTCGCCAGCTTCTTTATCTTCATCGCTATCGACATGGCATCAGTATACCTTGTAGCTCTTAAAATCTCGCGCGACGACGAGGCCGTCATCGAGGGCGAGGTATCGGGCGCCACGGAGGCCGAAAATGGATCGATACAGCCAGAGAAAGACCGGCTCGAAGACCGGCCAGCGATAGACGATGCGCGATTGTAGTGCGAAGAATCGCCGCGCTTTGCGCGCCGCGGCGCTTCTTTCCGGCCGGGTGATAATCTGTTCGCGGCGGTATTCCTCGACGTCCTTGCTCAATTGGCCGGGTCGTTTGCGGAAGCGGCTCACAGCTGCATCGAGGGAGACGAGCGGCGCTTTGTCGCCGAATTTGATCCAGAGATAGTAGTCGCCGGCGCGCTTGAATGAGTGCGGGATGCCGCCAGCAGCTTTCCAAAGGTCGGCCCGCCAGAAGACGCTGTCTTGCTCGATGAAATACGCTTCGCGACCGTATATGCCCTCGCGGATCCAGTCTTGCCGATAGAGGCGGCATGAGCCGGGAATGATGCTGCCGTCGTCGGCGACGATCGTCGTTCGGCCTTTCAGCCAGCGCGTCTCGGGAAAAGCGGCGAACGCTCTCGCGACGGCGTCGAAAGCGCCCGGCTCGTATGTATCGTCGGAGTTAAGCCAGGCGAATACGTCACCCGTCGCTTGAGCGAAGCCTTTGTTCACCGCATCGTACATGCCTTCGTCTTTTTCGGATATGACCGAGACAGAGATCGATCGACAGCGTATCGGGATCCGTCCGCTCCGAGCGGTCGATTCGTATTCGCGGACGATGTCGAGCGTCCCATCCGTCGAGCCGCCGTCGACGATGATATGCTCGATATCAAAATCGCCAGTTTGAGAGGAGACGCTCTCGAGGGTCTCGCGGATATATTTCTCGCTATTCCATGTCGGCGTGACGATCGAGAATCTCATATGAGGTAGCGGTCATAGCCGACGAAGTCAGGATTGTCGAGCTTCACATCCCAGAGATAGAGAGGCAAGCGAAACGACCAGGCGTTTTTCGTCTCGAAGGCGACCCGGTGGGCGAAGTCGCGGCCCGAGCCGCGGCCGGATGGCGCACCCCAGGTGCGCTCGTTTCGCGGCCGGAAATAGAGGCCCTGATCGCGAACGCGTCGATGGAAGAGCATGCAATTGTCCGCGCCGGGGTATGATTTCGTGTTCCTGAAGAAAAACTTGCGCGTGTACGGGAACCACTTGATGGTGAAGGGGATAAAGCGATGGAGCGGCTCGCGCATGAGGATTCCGCGGGCTTCGACCGCCGCGCGATACGTCTCTTCGGGGCGGATGATCACGGCGTGCTCGCCTTTGTCCTTAAATATCGCGGCGACGTCGAGGGATTTGTCGGCGATCTCGGAGCGGTAGCGCTGCCACATGATCGTCACCATGTCAGCTCCGTATTTTTTGGCGAGCTCGTACTGGGTCTCGATCCGGTTCAAGAGGGACGCATCGTCGGCATCCTGGGTAGTGATCCATTCGCCCCGGGCGATCCCGAAGCCGTAATTTCTGGCGGCAAAGCCGGCGTTTATGTCGTAGCCGCGCCAGTTCGTGCGCTTCGGCGCCGGATCCGGTGGCGCGACGAAAGAGACGCGCGGATCGCGCGCGGCGATGGCTTCGACGATGCCGCGGGTATCGTCCGTCGAGCCGTCATCGACGACGATGATCTCGAGGTTTTTGTATGTCTGATCCTGCATCGATCGCACAGCTCGGCCGATGCGCGCGGCCTCGTTATACGTCGGGATGATTACGGAGATGAGCGGTTCCATAGCTTGGTTGAGACATAATATCGCACTTTGCGGTAAAAAGCCGCGCAGGAGTCGAGCGTTGACCAGAGCGCGACAGAGAGGGCAGAGCGGCGGGCCCGATATGGCTCGAGGAGGAAAGATGGGATCTTTTCGCGCTCCGAGAGCCACGTGGCATAGCCGGCCGCGGCGCGCGAACGCGCCGCGGCCGCAATCTCCACGACTCTCCTCATATCCAGGCTCTTCGTCTCCTCATCGAACAACAACCCATCGATGCCGTCAGTCACGTATTCATCGAGCGTTGCATCCTTGTAGCCGATGACACACTTGCCGCGAGCGAGCGCTTCGACGAAGCTCATGCCGATGCCTTCTTTCCGCCGCGGTGCGACGAATATATTCGCGCTATCGACGAGATCGAGATACTTTTCTTTTGGCAAGAAGCTCTCGGACACTCGCTTTATCTTGAACCGGCGGACATCCTCGTCGGTCATCGGCGTCGTCTGGCCGTTCGGATCAGGATTCTCGAAATAGACGAACTGTTTGATCTCCCCGGGATCGATCAGGCGCTTCAGGTCATCGAACGAGACGTCGCCGCGATACCAAAAGAACAGGCGATTGCCTTCGGTTGATGACGTTGGGCTGCCTTCGTGCGGCTTGGCATAGTATTGGAGAGAAAGAACGGGCATCGAGAACCGTTCGAGCCATTTCGTTATGCGGCGGGAGAACGATAGAACCTTGATGTCGAACTGCGATATCGCTTTCCAGCGGATGTAATTGAATTTTATGCCGTCATACATCGGCGCCCAGAGGATAGGCACTTTGATCTTCCGGAGCTCGGAAACAGGATTGAGCGATTGGAAATAGAACGCGTAATCGTGCTTGTTTATGTCGTCGGGAGAGACGGTCAGGCCGCCATGCCACGATTCGTCCCAATAATCGACGATGTCGAAGCGCTCGCGGAATATCTCGCGCAAGAAATCGCCCGACCTCGATTTCTTGTGGAATGAATGGTCTATGAAGGCGAGGGACAGTTTTTGCACGGAGGCGGTGTTAGCGGCGATACTATCGATCAGCCAAAACTTTCTCAATGACCGCCTTATTGGCGACTACCCACTCGTGGAGCTCGTCGAAGCCTTTTTCTTTCGGTGTCTTCGGCTTCCAGCCGAGCTCTCGGGAGGCCTTCGATATGTCAGAGATGTAGACGGGCTGATCACCTGGCCGCCAGTCGGAGAACTTGAGGGGGATTTTCTTACCCTGGCGCTTTTCGATATAGGAGAGGAATTCAAGGAGGGATGTCGATTGGCTCGCGCCACCGCCGACGTTGTAGGCTTTGCCGGACGAGGCGGCGATGTTCTTTTCAGCCGCGTCCCAGAGCTCGAAGACGTCGCGAACATGAAGGACGTCGCGGACCTGCTTGCCGTCGCCGTATATGGTGATGTCTTTGCCGAGAGCGGCGGCGATGATGAACCAGGCGACCCAGCCTTGATCCTCGACGCCAAATTGGTGAGGTCCGTATATGCACGATTGGCGCATCACGACCGTCGGCAAGCCGTATATGCGGGCATAATCGCGGACATACTGATCGCCAGCGCCTTTCGAACAGCCGTAGGGCGAATGAAAGTCGAGAGGCTGGCTCTCGCTCACGCCTTGCGGCAGGCTCTCGTATTCGTAACGGCCCTTTCTATCGACGACGCGGATATCCTCCATCTTGCCGTAGACTTTATTCGTCGAGGCGTATATGACGACTGGCTGCCTCTTGGAAAGGCGAGCGGCTTCGAGGACGTTGAACGTGCCGAGAGCGTTTATCTCGAAGTCCGTCCGCGGATCGACGGTCGACGTCGTCACCGCCACCTGGGCGGCGAGGTGATGGACGACGTCGTGTTCTTCCATGAGTTTTTTCAAGGTGGCGAAGTCTGTGCGGATGTCTCCTTTGACGATTACGACGTTCTTGTATTTTGAAGAGAGCCAGCTGATATTCTCATCCGTGCCTTTGCGGGAGAAATTATCAAAGATAGTAACGCTGTCGCCGCGGCCGAGGAGGAGATCAGCGAAATTGATGCCGATGAAGCCAGCGCCGCCGATGAGGAGGTATTTTTTCATCGCCTACAATATAGCCGTTCGGCGTTCTTTTATCAATCGGTCGACGTCTCGGGCAAGTGCGGCGAACGCGTCAGAGAATGCCTCGCGCGTATGGCGCTCGCGGGCATACGCCCAGGCAGCTGTGGCGCGCGAGGCGAGTTCCGCAGCCGGCAGGGAAGCGAGCCGGCGGACCTCTTTCTCTATCTCATCTTTCGTATTCTCGCGGAGGACGATGCCGGAGCCGTCGACATCGACGGATGATTCGCGGCTGATGATGGGGATGAGACCGACGTGCATGCATTCGATGACGCTGCCAGCGCACCCTTCGGAGCACGAAGGGAAGACGAGGCCGATCGATCGACTGGCCGCCTCGGCAAATTCCCGACCGCCTATGTCGACTTGGCCTTTATATGAGATGTTCGGCGTCTCATAGAGCTCTTTGTGGTACGCGTTTATAAAGTCGGCGTCTCCTTTGCCAAAGGCGGTGAGGGTGAATTCTGGCATGGCAGCGAATGCTTCAAGGACGAGATCGAGGCCTTTGTGGGCCATGCCTGCGCCGCCGAGCCAGATGAAGCCGCGCCTCGCTGCTTCGAAATCCTTTGTCTCCGGCGAAGGGAAGATGTGCGTCGTCGAGATTGGGATGTGGACGACTCTCTTGCCGGCGAGCGGATATGTCGAGGCGGTGAAATCATTGCCGAGCATGGTGATGAGGTCGGCTATCTCGACGGATCGCCCCGGTTTCTGGAAGCGGCCGGAGGAGAGCCGCGCGCCGCGGCGCGCGGCGACGGCATTAAGGCGCGCCCGGCTCGCTTCGTTCTGGAATTTCCAATACGTACCCGTGGCGTGGAATATCTTGTACGGATCGCCATGCACTTTTTGAGCGATCTTTTCCATATCCGGTCGGATGTCGAACCAGATGTCATAATCTCTCTTCGGTATGCGCTCGCTCTCCCAGTCGACCACATCGACTGCGTATCCTAGCTCGGCGAATATCCGCGCTATCTCGCGGCACTCCCAGCGGTTAGTGTGGGCGCCGAGCGTTTCTTCGCCGGCGATGAACGGCAGGGTGATATAGGAAAGGAGCACGGCGCCTTTTATCGGCCGTCTCGGTTGGATCCTGATCACGTTGCCGCGGAGGCGCAGAGCGATCTTTTGGAGAAGGGAGGTCATGTTTGTAGTCTGCTCGGTAGATGATATCATCGTCATGCCATGCCGACGAGCTATTCAGGAGCATTTTATGACGAGATGAAGGATACCAACCTTATCTCGGCGAGGAAGATATCCGGCCTTGTCATGGATATGCTCTCGCCGCGTTCCGTCATCGACATAGGGTGCGGAACAGGCCTCTGGCTCAAGGCGTTCTCTGAACGCGGCGCCTCCGACATATTCGGCGTCGATGGCTCATGGGTCAAGGATGACATGCTCGTCATCCCGAAGGACCGCTTCAAGGCCGTCGACATAGAAAAACCGTTTACGGTCGGCCGGACTGCTGACCTCGCGGTCTGTCTCGAAGTCGCGGAGCACGTGCCGGCGTCATCAGCTGAATCGCTCGTGGCCGCGATTGTCGCGTCCGCGCCCGTCGCGCTCTTCTCGGCGGCCATACCTCTCCAAGGCGGCTCGCACCACGTGAACGAGCAGTGGCCGGTATATTGGCAGGCGATCTTTGCCAAGCACGGGTATGTGCCTGTCGATGCGCTCCGCCGGCGCGTCTGGGACGACAAAGACGTCTCCTTTTTCTATGCCCAAAACGTCCTCCTCTACGTAGATAAGGCAAAGCTCAGATCATATCCATCTCTCCAAGCGGAGATCGCCTCTGGCCACGGCGCCGCGCCGGCATTTGTCCATCCCTTTCTCTACACGTACTATGCCGAGCGCTGGCGGATGCTCGTGCCTTTTCTCGGCAAGCTGCCGGTCGGTCTACTCAAGAGGGTGAAGCGGGCGCTCTCTCGGCGCGCTTAAGCTTTGACGGCGAAGACGTGATAGCCGCTCGCTAGGCGTTCGCCTGCATTCCTTGACGTCTTTGGCAGGGAAGAGATGATCTTTGCCACAAGGAGGAGGAAATAGTATCTCGCTTTGCTCATGCGAGCCTTTTCTTCCCAGACGAGGCCTTGGATCAAGGAAGAGATACTCCTCCAGCCTGGGAGCTCTGGCTCGATGTCGACAGATTTGAAATCTTTGAATATATCGGCTAGACCGAAGCGGGTATATCGAAAGAAATCGTCCGGAATGCCGTGGATCGGATAGAGAAAACGGGTCGTAAGGATAAGCTTGCCGCCCGGCTTGAGGACGCGGAGTATCTCCGCAGCCGCTTTTCGAGGCTCAGCGAGATGTTCAAAGACTTCTGAGCAGAGCACGGCAGGGAATGAATCGTCTGGGAAAGGGAGTTCGTAGACGCTCGCGACTTTGTCGACGTCTGGTCCGGGCTGTATATCGATGCAGAATCGATTGGGGAATTGTTTTTTGTATGGAGAGTTCCTGCCACCGACATCGAGCGTTTGTTCGACGGTGCTATGCCTCTCCATGAACGCTTTGATCTCCTGTCGGGCCGCATCGGCGTGGAGTTTTTTGTAGAAATAGAGCTTCATAAAAAATCTTTTATCATTTAACTCTCGCGAGCGCGGCGGAGAATGTGACGAGATTCACCGCTTCCGACGCCATGAGTGCGCCGATGCCGCCCCATATGCCGAAATAGGCGATGCCGACGGTGAGGAGGACGAGCTTGATCAACTGATTGACGATGGTGAGCGTTCGGCGCAGGGGGATGTTCTCTTTGGCGATGAGCATGGCATCGACGAATCCCTGCGGCTGGAACAGGAGGACGAGAGCGTATATCCGCGTATAGGCGATCGAGACGATGTATTTTGGAAAGAGCACGGTAAAGACGAACGGCGCTGCGACGATATATATGAAAGCGACGACAGCAACGATGATGAAGAGCTGCTTCATCTTTTGCCACACGACGTGGCGGAGGTCTTCGTCGCGGCGGGCGGCGTATTTCGGTATCGCCATGTTGAATATGTTGGCGGGGATGTTCTTGAGCTCCTCGACGGGCGATGTCGCGAGAGAATAGATGGCAACAGAATCAGCGCCCATGAAATGCCAGACGAGGAGCTGGTCGAGCTGGGATGATATCTGCGAGAGGAATCCGATGATCGTTGTATGTTTGGCAAAGTGCATGATGCCCTGTAGGTCTTTGGCTTTGCGGGGGACTTTATAGCGGCGGATGACGTCGAAATAGACGAGGGCGGACGCGAACATGTTCGAAGCGAAATAGGCCGCGACGATGGCGAGCGGGCTCGGGTCGATGGCAGCTGTGACAACCATGGCGATGAGCGGTATGTAGGTGCGGGGGATCGAATAGAGACTCAAGGCCTTGAAATCTTTTTTGCCGACGAGGAATGATTTGTAGTTTCCTGTCGCCATCACCGGCCCCGATACGGCGATCATGAGGAGGGCGCTGCCCGTTTGGATATCATGATGGAGGAAATAGAAGATCGCCATGCCGAAGGCGATGACGGTGCCGGCGAGGCCCCACTTCACGCTTTTTATGAACGACTCGCGGAGCACGCCGTCGTCGCCTCGGGCGACGCCGTTCGTGATCGCTGTTCCGAGGCCGATGAGGGAAAAGGCTGACAGCGTGCTCGAGAGCGCCATAGCATAGTCGAGGAAGCCGTATGTTGATCGGGCGAGGAGGTTCGCGAGCGCCGTGGTAAGGATGAATCCGGACAGGATGCTCGTCGCTCGCGAGAACGTCAGCCAGAAATTGCCGCTGATGAAATAGCGGATGTCGGTCTTGGCGATTTTTTCCAGCCGGTCGAGGAGAGGGGAGATCTTGGACATACGAGGACGGCCTATTTATAACATATATTGTTGTGCTATAGTTTCCTCCATATGACGACAAACAAGATACTGAAAGGCATAACGATTACAGGCATATTCTCGGTTTTTATCATCCCGTTCATCGTCCCGAACTATCTCTTTTTCCCGTTCATTACGGGCAAAGGCTTCTTCTTTCGGGTGATAGTCGAGATCATATTCGCGGTGTGGCTCCTCCTCGCCATGCGCGATCCGGCCTATAGGCCGAAAAAGTCGGCGATATTCTGGGCTTTCATAGCCTTCGCCGTTGTCATAGG
>JAGWHV010000026.1 GCA_028866595.1 Patescibacteria group bacterium | reverse complement strand
ACAAAGTGAGACGATACATCGAGTGGCAAGGCAAGAAGGATGTACCTCAGAAATCCCGCCTGTTCTAGTCCTCATGCCGCCAAAGGAAACCCCGGGCATCGCCCGGGGAGGAGGTCATTATTTTACGGCTCTTTCTCTTTTGATAGCGAGACTAGCGCTATAGAATCTATTCACCTCTATGAACTCGGCGACAGAGGGAGAGACGTGGCGGCCGATGGCTGTTCTGTCCGAAGCGGCCGCTCGCACGATAGTGCTCGAGACGTCTGCCCTGCGAACGATATCGTCAGGCAGAGATATCGCGATCGAATGCGGCGGTAGGGAGGCGCGGTCGAGCTTCGGGTGGCCGGGCCTTTCGATGAATATGAAATTCGCTGCCTCGAAGAACTCCTTGCCGTTCACCCATGTGGCGGCGATATTCGGCACGACGTCGGAGCCGAAGACGAAATGGAATTCATGATACGGGTAAAGCTTTTCAAGCTCGGTTTTCGTTTCGTACGTCGTCGAGAGATTCGGTTTGCGGACTTCATGGTCGAAGCCGCGCACGGGCTTTGCCGCGTCGAGGTGCATGTCGTCTATCATCAGGTCGATCATGCGCAGGCGATCAGGCCCAGAGACGCCAATCGCCTTGTCCCAGCGGTTCGCCGATGGCATGAGCCAGATTTCGTCGATAAAATCAAGAGCGTCGAGCGCCCGGACGACGGCGCTATGGCCGACGTGTGGCGGATTGAAAGCGCCGCCAAAGAGAGCGATGGTTTTTTTCTTCATTTTATGTCTTCGATCCAGGCGGTCACCTCGGCGTCCGACGGCATTCTCCAATCACCGCGCGGAGAGAGCGCGACCGAGCCGACTTTCGGGCCGTCAGGCATGACCGAGCGCTTCCATTGATTCCTGAAGAATCGATTGATGAAGACGGAGAGCCACTTCTTCACTTCTTGCTTTGAATATGAAGCGCCGAATGCCCGATCGGCGAGGAAAAGGATCTTGCGCGGACTGGCCGCCCAGCGGACGAAATGATAAAGGAAGAAATCGTGGAGCTCGTATGGGCCGATGATGTCCTCGGTCCTCTGGGTGAGCTTCGAACCGGTCTTTTTGAGCTCAGGCGATACCGGCGTATCGAGGATGTCTTTGAGCGTCGCCTTGAGCGCGGCGTTCTGCTCTTTTTCCATGACATGCTCAACGACGTGGCGAACGAGGGTTTTGGGCACGCCGGCGTTCACGTTGTAGTGCGAGAGATGGTCGCCTGAGAACGTACACCAGCCGAGAGCGATCTCGGAGAGATCGCCGGTGCCGAGGACGATGCCGCCCTCCTGATTGGCCTTGTTCATGAGGATCATCGTCCGGTAGCGGGCCTGGACGTTCTCGTAGGTGATGTCCTGGGTCTTGCCATCGTGGTCGATGTCTTTGAATTGCTGGGTCGAGCCGGGAGCGATCGAGATCTCTTCTATCGAGACGCCAGCCGATTCGGCGAGCTTCCAGGCATTCGATTTCGTCCGGCTCGTTGTGCCGAAGCCGGGCATGGTGTACGTCCGTATGTCGCCAAGCGGCCTGCCGAGCTTCTCGAATGTCTTTACCGCGACGAGGAGGGCGAGCGTCGAGTCGAGGCCGCCCGAGAGGCCGAGGACGATCTTTTTGATGCCGCTGTATTCGAGTCGCTTGGCGAGGCCGGCGACCTGGATCTCGAATATGTCGGAAGTGACGCGTTCGCGTTGCTCTTTATCCGAAGCGAGGAACGGCGACCGGGCGACGCCTCGGCGGAGCTTGCCATCGCGGAGGCCGAGGGCCAGATCGACAGGGATGACGCGATACTCTCGATTGCCGAGCTCACGGTTGCTCTCGCCGAAGCTCGTCGTCTTGACCCTATCGAGGATAACGTTCTCGATGTCGATCTCGGAAACGATGAGGCCGCTGTCGCGGGCAAAGCGCTGGCTCTCGGCGAGGATGCCGCCGTTCTCGGCGATGAGAGCGTGGCCGCCGAAGACGACGTCGGTTGTCGATTCATGGACGCCCGACGACGCATATATATAGCCGGAGACGGTCCGGGCCGATTGGTTGGCGACGAGACTCTTGCGGTAGTCGGCTTTGCCGACGAGTTCGTTCGAAGCCGAGAGGTTGGCGATGACCGTCGCGCCAGCGACGGCGTGATACGAGCTTGGCGGCAGGGGAGTCCAGAGATCCTCGCATATCTCGATCGCCAAGGTGCATTCGCTGTTGTCTTTCGCCCGAAAAAGCAAGTCCGTGCCGACAGGTACTATCTCGCCGAAGAGCTCGATCTCGCGCGACGTGAGATCGCGAGCAGACGAGAACCAGCGCTCTTCGTAGAATTCCTTGTAGCCAGGGATGCTCGTCTTTGGGACGAGACCAAGGACGCGGCCGGCCGATACGACCGCTGCCATATTAAAGATCATATTGTCTATGACCATAGGCAGGCCGACGACGATGACGCCGGGGATCTTGGACATGCCGTCGCGGATCGTCCGGAGCGCCTCGAGCGCTTTGTCGAGAACGAGTCTCTGATGGAAAAGGTCGGCGATCGAGTAGCCGGTTATCGAGAGCTCGGGGAATATGGCGAGAGCGGCGCCTTCGCGGGCGGCTTTGTCGGCGAGGGAAAGGATCTCGCGGGCATTCCAGGCGGCATCGGCGATCTTGAGCTTGGGCACTACCGCCGCTACCCGGAGGAAAGCGAAATCTTTGAGTGTCTTATCTTTATTGTGATCGTTTTTCATGGTTTCTTTGAAAGATTTTAAAAGAATTTCTTCAACATCCGCGGCTTTCTCGACTTGAACCGATAGAGCTCTGCCGGTCTGCGCCTGCCGCCCTTCGATTTGGAGCCTGTCGGCTCGATGAGTCCGAGCTCTTTGAATTTCTTTCGGAAATTCCTCTTGTCGAGATCGCGGTTGACGATCGCTTCATATATCTTTTGGAGCTCGGTGAGGGTGAATGATTTCGGAAGGAGTGAATAAGCGGCATTCGTATACTCGAGCTTGGAGCGAAGTCTCTCCACGGCATACCCGATGATGTTGTTATGGTCGAAAGCGAGCTTCGGCAGAGCCGAGACGGGCGAGAAGCGCGGCTTTTGAGTCTCTGCTGTCTCGGCGATACGGATCTCATCGCGCGGAGCGAGGGCAAAGTATGTCACCGAGAAGACCGGTCCGCGCGGATCGCGATGGGGCTCGTCGAACGTATAGAGCTGTTCGAGATAGACGTCTTTGACCCCGGCTTTATCGGCGAGGATGCGCTCAGCGGCGGTCACCGACGTCTCGCCGCGGCGGATGAACCCGCCTGGCAGGGCAGGGGAGCCTTGGAACGGCTCGCGGGCGCGCTTGATGATGAGCGCTTTGAGGGCGCCGTCTTCGACCGTGAAGATGACGACGTCGACGGTGACGGTCGGATCGAGGAATCGGGTCGGTTTGGTCATGGCATCAATTATCCACACATCCTACTTATTGTAAAGTTGACACTAAATGAGGTTGGGGATATCATGGCGGCAGAGACAATAAGTGTATTAAATACACTTATTACGAAACGGCCCGAACCATTGACGTACAAGGATTTTATGGTAGTTTGCGGGACGTAGCCGTCCCTCAAAAGGACGGCTTAAAATATCGATCTTTGAAATAGAGTCTGACAAAAAATCGTTTGTCTGGGCGGTATCCGCCCGGTACGAACACAACCTATAAGGAGGATAATGAAGACATTCGAACTAGCCGGAGGCACGGTCACCGGAAGGGACCACCTCCAGCCTCTTAAATGGGGCAATGGACAGGACGCTTACTGTCTCATCGATGGGCTCGACAAGGGAGTCGCTATCGCCGTCGTCGCTGACGGCTGCGGCTCCGGAGAGCGCAGCGAGGTAGGAGCACAGATCGCCGCGCGTTTCGTGGCGTACGCGCTCTGGGAATACGTCCCTCGCTATCTCGCCGTTGCAGAAGCCGCAGGCGATAAAGGCGCGCGCTTCCTGTACTGGGAAGACGTTCGCCAAGATCTCCTTGCGTATCTCCGCATCCTCGCGGAAAAGCTCGGACCGAATCTGAAGGAGGCGGTCAAGGACCACTTCCTGTTCACACTCATCGGCTTCCTCGTGACGCCGTATGACTCGTTCGTGTTCCTCGTCGGCGATGGCGTCTACGCCGTCAACGGCGCGGTCGCGCGCGTCGGTCCGTTCGCGAACAATGAGCCGCCGTATGTCGGTTACGGGCTGTTAAGGCCCGACCAGTACGGCATCGCTCCGGAGGAGTGCCGATTCAAGGTCCCTGTGGCTCTGCCGACCCGCGAGGTTGATTCGATCCTCGTCGGCTCGGATGGCGTCGGCGATCTCATCGCCGCCGCAGGAAAGCATTTTCCGAGCCTCAACACCAAGAACGGTCCGGTCAAGCTCGGCCCGCTCTCCCAATTTTGGGAGGACGGCCGATACTTCGACACGACTGATGCCATCCGCCGGACGCTCGCTCTTGCCAACAATGCGACCGCCGAACCTGATTGGGACGAGGGCCGCATCAACAGGAGGCCAGGGCTCTTGCCCGATGATACGACCCTCGCGGTCATCCGTCGCCGGCAACCGCCGAGATTGGAGGGAACCGCGTCATGAACGAGGTCACCATCAACGGTCGCCGCGTAATGCTCAGCCGGCTCAAGGCCCTGGGCAAAGGCGGCGAAGCCGAGATCTATGAGCTCGGCAGCGATGCTCTCAAAGTCTACAAGGAGCCGAATCATCCCGACTACGACGGCGTGCCTCACGAGCAGCGTGGCGCGAGAGAGCGGATCAAGGTCGCCCAGCAAAAACTGCCGCGATTCCCGAAACTGCCGCCTCGCGTCGTCGCTCCCAAGGATCTCGCCTACGGGCCGAGCCAGCTCATCGCTGGCTTTACCATGGATCTCATCCGCGGAGCGGACCGCCTGGTCCAATTCTCGGAGCCGGGATTCCATAGGGCCGGCTTGTCCAACCGGACGGTCTCGATCGTCTTCGCCAAGATGCATGAGACGGTGAAAGCCATCCATGCGGCGGGGGCGATCCTCGGCGACTTTAACGACCTCAACGTCATGGTGAAAGGCGACGAGCCATTCTTCATCGACGCCGACTCGTTCCAGTTCGACCGGTTCCTCACTTCGGCGTACACCGTCAAGTTCGTGGACCCGGTCCTCTGCGATCGGCGCGCCAAAGCGCCTCAGCTCGTGAAGCCTCACAACGAGGAGTCCGACTGGTACGCTTTCGCGCTCATGCTCATGCAGTCTCTGCTCTGCGTCGGTCCGTATGGCGGCGTATACCGCCCGAAGGATCCAAAGAAGCGGCTGCCGCAGGACGCTCGATCGCTCGCTCGGATAACCGTCTGGGATCCAGAGGTGAAATACCCTCTGCCAGCGACGCCTTACGCGACGCTCCCGGACGAGCTTAACCACCAGCTCCAGCTCGTATTCGAGAAGGACTGGCGCGGGGAGTTCCCGGCGAAGCTCTTCGACAGCCTCGACTGGAGCAAGTGCCCGGTCTGCGGCATCGAGCATGCGCGTCGCGCCTGCCCGGTCTGCGACCCGCATGCTGCTGCCGAGGTCAAGGAGACCGTCATCGTCAAGGGCAAGATCACCCTCACCCGGAAGTTCCGTCGGCCCGGCGTATCGATCGCCTTCGCCGCCTTCCAAGGCGGCCTGAAGTGGGTCTACTACGAAGGCGGCGCCTATCGCCGCGAGAACGGCGACGCCGTGCTCGTCCGGCTGCAGGACCCGCACATCCGCTTCCGAATCCAAGGCTCTCTCACGCTCGCTGCTCAAAACGGCGCGCTCGAGGTCTTTGATCCGGCAGGCGCTTCGGAAGTCGTTCCGGTGAGCTCGTTCCTCAATCTGGCCGCCTTTGACGCCAATGAGCGCTCGCGCTTTTGGATCCAAGGCGACCGGCTCTTGCGGAACGGCGCAATCGGCCCCGAGCACATCGGGACGGTCATCGCCGGTAATACCTTCTTCTGGGTCGGCCCCAGATTCGGCTTCGGCTTTTATCGAGCCGGCCGGATTGTCGTCGGCTTCGTCTTCGAAGCTGCCTCGACGGGCATCAACGATTCGGTCGACTTGCCGCGCATGCGCGGCGAGCTCATCGACTCGACATGCTTCCTATCGAACGACCTCTGCTGGTTCCTTTGGAGCGAGCAAGAGCGGGGAGTTCGGACCAATCACTGCGCGGTCATCGAGCCTTCGGGCAAAGTGATCGCTCATGCCGAGGCGCCGGAAGGCGCCGAGGACGGCGAAGCGTGGCTCGCCACGCTTCGCAGCAAATGCGCCGTAGGCAAGATGCTCTTCGCCGCGACCGATGACGGACTCGTCCGTCTCTCGGTCGATAGAGGACAGATCGTTCTCGCCGAACGGTTCGCAGACACGGAGCGCTTCGTCGCCTCGGGAGATCATCTCTTTGCGGGCGACGGCGGCCTCTATGTCGTAAAGGCAGATACCATCAACTTCATGAAGCTTAACCGCTCGTGAAAAATCCCAAACAAGCGAAAGGAAACCAATGACAGCGACTGTTACGCAACTGCCGCTCCCGCGGCACTATGATCCGAAACGGGTGGGCGAAGTCTATCGCACGCCTTACAACGACCTGGCGCCGCACGCCGCGGCCTGGGCCAAGAAATACGGCATCCGCCCGTCCTCGACCGACAAGGTCAAGATCGCCCTCATGATGATCGACGTCCAGAATACGTTCTGTATCCCGGGCTTCGAGCTCTTCGTGGGCGGCCGCTCTGGCACCGGCGCGGTCGACGATAACCGGCGGCTCGCGGAGTTCATCTACCGCAACCTCGGCGTCCTCACGAAGCTCTTCTGCACCCTCGATACCCATCGGGCGGCGCAGATCTTCCACAGCCTGTTCTTCGTGGATGGCACTGGCAAGAATTCGCCGCCGTTCACGATGATCAGCGCCAAGGATCTCCGCGAGGGCGTCTGGAAGGTCAATCCCGCCATCGCGGCGGCCATCGGCCTCCCGTACGCCGACCTCCAAGCCCACGTCATCCACTATGCGGATGAGCTGGAGAAGGCCGGCAAGTACAATCTGATGATCTGGCCCTACCACGCCATGCTCGGCGGCATCGGCCACGCGCTCGTCTCGGCTGTGGAGGAAGCCTGCTTCTTCCACACCGTCGCGCGCGTCTCCCAGCTCGGTCTCGAGGTCAAGGGTGGAAACCCGCTCACGGAGAATTACTCCGTCCTCCGGCCCGAAGTGCTCACCGGTCCGAGCAACGAAGCCATCGCCGCCAAGAACGCCAAGTTCTTCCGCGCCCTGATGGATCACGACTACGTCGCGATCGCCGGGCAAGCGAAGAGCCACTGCGTGGCTTGGACGATCGAGGACCTCCTCACCGAGATCCTCGCCAAGGATCCCGACCTCGCCAAAAAGGTCTACCTCATCGAGGACTGCACCTCGGCGGTCGTGATCCCGGGCGTCTACGACTTCACCGACGACGCCAACAAGGCGTTCGAGAAGTTCAAGGACGCCGGCATGCACGTCGTCAAATCGACCGATCCCGTCGAGGACTGGCCCGACATCAAGCTCTGAGGCGAACAACCAAAACGAAAGGAAAAACCATGACACAATCCACCTCAAGCAGCAGAGTCGGCGCGCTCCTCGATGACGCGAAAGCGCAGGGCTTCGTTTCGAAGCACTCGCTCTCCGTCCTCCAGGACGAAGATATCGGCGACCAGATCGCGGCGGGCCTCGGCACGCCGGCGCTCAAGGTCGCGGCGAGCGAAGTCGTCCTCGTCTCGTCCCTCATCGACGATTCCGGTTCGATCCGGTTTGTCCAGGGGAACGCCGAGGCGGTCCGCGAGGGTCACAACACGGTCCTCGAGGCCCTCGGCGGCACCAAAGCGAGCGAAGGCATCCAGGCGGCGTGCCGGTATCTTAACGGCACGATCCTCTACGACTACCGTCCGCTCGCGGGCGCGGTCAAAATGGACGCATCGAACTTCAACCCGAACGGCGGCACGCCCCTCTACGACCAAGCGGTCGTATTCCTGGGCGGCGTGCTCCTCAAGGCGCAGGAGTTCGCGCAGAACGGCGTCCCGGTCCGCTCGGTCTCGCTCATCGTCACCGACGGGAACGACGAAGGTTCGATCAAGAACACCGCCCGCGACGTCGCTGCCATCGCCCGCGACCTCCTGAATCAAGAGAACCACGTCATCGCCTTCATGGGCATCGACGACGGCTCGACTGACTTCCGGCAGATCGCCCGCGACATGGGCATCCCGGCCGAGTGGGTACTCACGCCGAAAAACTCGCCGCACGAGATCCGCAAGGCTTTCGCCCTCGCGTCGAAGTCGGCGGTCCGGGTCAGCCAGGCCACCAACTTCAGCCAAGCGGCGGCCGGCGGCTTCGGCGGGTAGGTCAGGCTCAAGAACAGTTCTTTCATCAAAGAGGAAGCCATGCTTCCTCTTTTTCTTTGACTTATAAAGCGTTTTTTGCTCTAATTGGATGTATTAATCAAGGCGGAACCTCATCCACGGCTTTGGCCGGGACACAAAGAGGCGGCCGCCTATCATATAATGACACCGACAAACCATTCTGCGCCGCATGACAATGCCGGCGCCGCGCCCGACAATCGTGCGCATACCCTTACGTTCAAAGACCTTCCTGGCATAAGCGAAGGCATGCTCGCCGTGCTCGAGCGGAACGGCTTTATCACGCCGACGCCTATCCAGTCTCGCGTCATATCTCAAGGCATCGCCGGCAAAGACATCATCGGCATCGCCCAGACGGGTACGGGCAAAACGCTCGGCTTCGGCATACCGATGATCGAGCGCATCCTCGCCGACAAAGCCATGAAGCGCGACAGCCGCGGCCTCGTCGTCCTGCCGACCCGCGAGCTCGCTCTCCAGGTCGACGAGACCTTGCGCAAAATAGGAGCCACGCCGGGCATGAGCCTTGGCATCCATACCGCCGTCCTCATCGGCGGCGAAGCGATGGGCAAGCAAGTCCGCGCCGTTCGCCTCGGTCCCGACATCGTCATCGCCACGCCGGGCCGGCTCATCGACCATCTCGAGCAGGGCACGATCAATCTCGATCGAGTCTCGACGATCGTCCTCGACGAGGCTGATCACATGCTCGACATCGGATTTATGCCGCAGATCCGCGAGATCATCAAACGCGCCCCGAAAGACCGCCAGACGCTCTTGTTCTCGGCGACGATGCCTGACGAGATCGCCAAGCTCGCCATGGAGCACATGCGCTTGCCGCTCCGCATAGAAGTCGCGCCGCAAGGCACCTCGGCAGCGACAGTCGAGCAGGAGATCATCATTGTCGATCGCCGCTCGAAATTCGCGTTGCTTAAAAAGACGCTTGGCGACGTCGCCCCCGGCACGCCGATTCTGGTCTTTAGCCGGACGAAGTACGGGGCGAAAGACATCGCCCGCGGCCTCCGCTCGGCCGGCATCACCGCCGCCGAGATCCATTCGAACCGCTCGCTCGGCCAGAGGCGCGAGGCGCTCGACGGCTTCAAAAAACACAAATACCAAGTCCTCGTCGCGACTGATATCGCCGCGCGCGGCATCGACGTCAAAGACATCGGTCTCGTCGTGAACTACGACTTGCCTGAACAATCAGAGGACTATGTCCATCGTATCGGCAGGACGGGCAGGGCAGGCAAGGCCGGCAAAGCGATATCTTTTGCCTCGCCTGACCAGAGGCGTGATGTCCAAGAGATCGAGCGTCTCATCAGGCGCGAGATTCCCAGGAAATCTCATGAGGGCGCGGTCATGGAGGAAGGACATTCTGATCGCGGAGGTCGTTTCGTCCGCGGCGGCTTTCGTGGTGGTTCGCGTGGCGGGCGCGGCGGTCATTCCGGCCGCGGCGGCGGGTTTGGCAGCAGCAGCGGTTTTCGCGCCAGCCCCGGCGGTCACAGCGAATCGCGCGGACACAGCTTTTCTCATAGCGGCTCGAGCGACTCTCATGGCGGTCCGCGCGTCGGCTCGTACGGCACCGGTGGCCGCGGCCCTCGCAGCTCCGGCGGTTCGCGCAGCACTGGCGGCCCTCGCAGCTTCCGCAGCAAATATCCACGCCCTCTCAAAACAGACCCATCCAAAAAAGAATCCCTTGGCACAGGCTACAGGCGGGTGTTTAGGAAGGGGGTGAGGTAGGGGAGTTTTCAAGACTAAATAAGCCAATTGGTTATCCACGTATATCCCTTGACAACATAATCATAGGGTATATACTTGGAGCATGAAGAAAACAACCAAGTACGGCGTACCCTCACTTGAAAAGGACTTTCCTAACGAGGAAACGTGCCTAAACTTCCTATTCAAGAACCTGCACAGCGAGAAGTGCTCTTGCGGCGGCACGTATAGGCTTATATCAGGCCGTAGACAGTTTCAATGCTCCAAGTGCCGCTTTCAGATTGCTCCTATGGCTTGGACTATATTCGAGAAGTCTAGTACTCCTCTCACTCTTTGGTTCAAAGCTATTCTCTTGTTCTCAAACGCTAAGTCGGGTATTTCTGCAAAGACACTTCAAGCTAACCTTGAAGTAACATATAAATGCGCATGGCGTATCCTTTCAGAGATAAAGAAAGCTCTGGCGCAGGACGATAAGCCGCTAGAAGGTGTCATTGAGACTGACGTGGGATATTTCGGCGGCCGAAAGTACGCAGGAAAGAATAATGAGAAATTGAGCGAAGCTATGAAAGCTAAGGCAACAGTTATAGCCGCCGTTCAGAGGAATGGAAAGATGAGAGCAAAAATCGTGCCGAACGCCTCTGCTGATGTACTAGAAAAGTTTGTGAAAGGAAGCGTAGAGGTCGGATCGGTGCTTCTTACTGACAAAGCAAAGGGATTTAATCGTTTAGACAAGCACTACAGACATTTCTCGGTTCATCATAAAAAAGGCGAGTATGTGCGATATAAGGCTCACGTAAACACGATTGAGACGTTCTTTTCTCATTTAAAAAGGTCAATCAAGGGGACTTTTAAGAGCGTTTCAAAGAAGCACTTGCAGTCTTACTTGGACGCTTTCG
>JAGWHV010000025.1 GCA_028866595.1 Patescibacteria group bacterium | reverse complement strand
GTCATAGTCGTCTGATGTAATACTCTGGTCCAAGCGCATATCAAGTAAAACCTTGATGCGATTCTGAACTTTCTCGTATTCAGATCGGATACGGACGACCTGTCGGTTATGAAAGTCGGCTTCAACGTCATTGAGCTTCCGAAGCTCCTCTGTGAGCCGAGCCTGTACGTTATCGGGAATGCCTTGTAATGCCTCAAAATCGGCCATTATGGGCTTTAGGAGGGCATTTTGAGGCACATAGACGCGTTTGCATTGACCCTTTGCGTTCGTACAGGAATAGTAGATAAAAGTTAGCCCACTTTTCTTTCTTTTGATTTCAGGTGTCATCGTACAACCGCAATGCTTGCAGGTTAGAAGCCCTTTGAATATGAAATCATTGAAGCCATCAAGCTTTGAGGGTTTCCTGCCCCTATTACGGCTTACCTCTTGGCACTTCTCAAAAAGCTCACGAGTAATGATAGTTGGATACTTATGCGGATAGAATCCGTACTTCGCTGAATGGGCCATACCTGAATAAAAAGGATCGTTGAGGATGTAGGCAATGTTACTTCTGGTCAAAGGCATATCTCGTTCGCTCTTTAATCCTAGCTCCGTTATCTTTTTCCAAATTGTATTTAGTGAATAGTTGCCTGTAGCCCAAAGTTCAAAGAGCATTTTGATCAAATGCGCTCTTTCGGAGTCAAGAATAATGTCCTTTTTATCGTTATCAAGCGTTATGTTCTTGTAGCCGATGCGGACCTTACCTGTCCATTCACCATTTCGCCTCTTATTTTCAAAAGCACGCTTCACATTGTCGCTGATAGCGTCCGAATAGTATTTAGCCAAGCCTAAACTCATACCGAACTGGAACTTTTGGACAGCCGACATTGCGCTATTTATGATCTGTCCATCTGACGCATGACTCAAGACGGCCTCATTGGTCTCTGGGACTCGTCTCTCCTTTGAGGTATATTGTGTCCACCTTAACAGAGCGGGAGTCTCAAATGTGCTGGACTAGTACATAAATTTGACACATGTGCAAATAATGTGCTAATGTATTTTTGTTCTGTTCTTTAACAATTTAGTCCAGAGTGGTTACATCTTTTAGGGCTTATTCCGAGCTTTAAAAGATGTAACCACTCACACAGCGTTACAGCAACGACATTCAGACTATAGAAAGGATAGAGATCATGAGACCATCCAGGATCATCGGGATATTTGTCGGAGTCGTCGTCTTGATGTTCGCCCTTGGCTGGGCGGCAGAGGGCAACGACTTCTTCTTGTACAAGGTGTTCGCTCCGAAGTATGAACGGGTCCGGCGACAGACCTTCGAGCAGTCGAAGGCCTACAACCAGGGCATGATTCAAGAACTGCAGAACATGCAGTTCGAATACATCCAAGCGGACAAGGGGCACAAGGCGGCCCTCGCGTCCATCATCCTTCATCGGGCGGCTGATTACGACGAGAGCAGGCTCCCGTCCGACCTCCGCGACTTCATCGAGCAGCTCAAGCGCGACCAGTCCCTCGCGCAGTGAGCAAGACTTCAACCCTCACCAGTCAACATATGATATGAAGAAGTCCATGCTCATCCTCGCGATCGCCACCATGACGCTCGGCATCTTCCTCGCGGGTTGCGACAACGGCGTCCCCACAAGCGACCAGACGCAGCACGACCAGCAGGAGCGCCTCCTCCAGGAGGGGAACTCGCAGATCGGCATGCCCGCCATCAAGAATTTCCGGGAGAAGAAACTTCTCAAGGACATTCTCGAACTCCGAGATCAAAGCGGCCTCATCACGTATACCTATCTGGAGAACATGAATCCGGTTATCGTGCACGGCCACACGGCGCTCGGCGGCAAGCTCACGTTTTTCGGCGAATCAATCGGATACGGCATTCCGTATGCGACCCAGTTCACGAACCCGTTGCAAGCCGTGGGCGACAACTACCACGCAATGACCGCGATCAACCAGGCCGACCCGAACGGGCTATTTTCGCCAGCGTCGGCGGAAGGAACCTGGATCATGATGTTCGACCCATCGAGCGGCAAGGCGATGCCGCAGTATATCGAGCCGCGGATCGTGGTCCTGACGTACAAGTTGCCGCTGGACTAAATTCGGAGCGCAATATTCTCAAAGCACTACTCACAAGAGCGGTGCTTTTTATTTTCAGACGATCACCCCCCGTGCAACTACGCCCTCCGAGCCAGGGAACCCTGGCCAGGCAGCCGTTCCTCCTCAGCATCTGGCTTACGGCGTAGCGCCGCATAGCCGTCACTTGCCGAGTGCGGCGCGGGTCTTTGGACCGACGACACCGATCGATTCGATCCCGTTAGCGCTCTGGAAGGCTTCGACCGCTTTTTCCGTGAGCGGGCCGAAGTAACCTTTGGCTACGCCGGCGGGCATCGCGAGATAGCCTTTCTCGACGAGGAATGCCTGGAGAGCAGAGACGTCGTCGCCTTTCGAGCCGAGACTGAGCGAGCGAGTGATCGCGGTCGGCGCAGAAACAGACGCGGGTGCGGAGACGACTTCAACGGCGACGGCCGTGAGAGGCCCGAAGACGCCAATCGGATCGATGCCTGCCGACTTCTGGAAAGCGATGAGCGCAGTGCGAGTCAGATCGCCGAAGTAACCTTTGGCTACGCCGGCGGGTATCGCGAGATAGCCTTTCTCGACGAGGAATGCCTGGAGAGCAGAGACGTCGTCGCCTTTCGAGCCGAGACTGAGCGAACGGCCGTAGTGGAACGCTTCCGTCGCGGCGCTTGCGGAAACAGCGCTTGCGGAAGTCGCGCCGACCGAAGCCGCGGTGGTCAAACCGCCCCCGCCAACGACCGAATGCCCGCCGCCCGAAGAATACGACCTCGTGTTGGAAGACGAAGACGATGACGAAGATGACGGCGCGGCGTTCGCCGAGCTTGAATTGAGACCTTCCCCGCTATCGTCGACGCCGGCGACTTCATAGTAGTAGGTCGTACCAGATGTGAGGCCGGTATCGGTATAGCTCGTGCCCGTCACGCCCGTGGCTACCGCCGTCGAGAAACCGGAGTTCGTCGTGCTCCTGTATACCTTGTACGAGGTCGCGGTCGGAGACGCCGTCCACGAGAGCGATATCGATGAGGCGGAGACTGATGACGCCGAGAGGCCAGTCGGCGCCGACGGCACGCCCGGCAGGATCGGACCATATTCCGTGAAGTGGCTCACTTGCGCGGTGAGCGTGTGGTTCGTTGTATCAACCGTCGCGGCTACGGATTCCCATTGATTCGTCGCCGTGTCAAAGTAACCGAGCTGGAGCTTGGAAGCGTCGAAACCGACAGGTAACGCATTCGGATCATACGAGATCACGAGAGGCGCGGCGCTGTTGAGCGCAGTGACCGACGTACCGCTCGGGTCCGTCGCGGTAATGTCCTTGATCGATCCAGCGAGAGGCGTCGCATTGGCGGACGAGACAGGATTGACCACGTTCTTGATCGAGATCGACACCGATGATTGCGAACTGCCGAGCGCGTTCGCCGGGATGTTGAGCGTGATGCCGCTCGCGGATACTTGTCCGCCCGACGTGTCCGTCACCGCTTGGACCTGCGGCGTAGGCGCGGTACAGCCACTCTGCGCCGTGAGCGTAAAGTTCTTTGCGCTGTCGCCGGCCGACGCGGCCGTCGGAGACGATGGGTTGTAGCATGGGCCGCTCGCGACGAGGTTCCATGTCGAAGCGGCGTCTACGGAAAGCGAATAAGCACCGGATGCGTCTGTCCCATCGCCAATCTGGGTCGAGCTCGCGACGCCCGTCTTGAAGGCCTGGACGAACGCGCCAGAGATCGCATTGCCATTCGAGTCCTTGACCGTGCCAGTGATCGTCGAGCCGGCCGAAGTCAGAGTGAAATCTTTCGTCGTATTCCCCGAAACTGGCACATCAACGTCGCCTTGGGACGAGATATAGCCGAGCAAGCGGACGCCCATATGATACGTCGATCCATCGGGAACGACGAGCGAATAGGCGCCTGTCGTGGCGGTTTCGGTCGAGAAGAATCCGGATCCGCCGACGGCCGATGCCCAGACCGTCGCGCCGGAGACGCCGACGCTCGAGGCCGTGACGGTGCCGGAGAGCGTATCGAGCGCGGCCGTGCCTGCGGCGTCGAACGATACGTTCGTCGTCTGATTTGCTGTAATGACCGTACCTAGAGCCGAGCCGAAGCCGCCGAGACCCGGCGATCCCGCATGAACGTCATATGTACCTGCCGGTAGAGAGATTGTCGCGACTTTGCTCGTCGAGCTCGCGGTCCAGGCATCCGTGCCGTTACCTTTGCCCGTCGTCGGGTCGAATGCGCCGGCGAAGAGCGAACTTACGTTCGCGGCATTCTTGATCTCGATATGAAGCGTGCCGGCCGCGGCAAGCGTCCAATCGACGTTTGAGGCATTGCCGGACGTCACGTCGACCGTCTGCGCCGAAAGACCGCCCGTGTCCTGCGACCAGCCCTGAACGCTGTAGATGCCCGCGGGAACGTAGAGAGAATACGCGCCGGTCGAGTCAGTCTGCGCGCCGTTGCCGCCCTGGGTCGAGCCAGTGCCGTTCGCGCCGATGTTCATGCCGACGACCGGATTGCCGCCCTGGGTGACTTTACCCGATATGACATGGAGATTACCCGCGTTCACGGTGAAGGTAACCGTCGGATTCGAGCTATTCGTGACCGACACGCCCGTCTGAGCGGTAAGCGGCCCGAACGCCGGCGCAAAGCCTTGGATAGTGTACGTACCGGGCTGGACATAGAGCTTAACCGAACCGGTCGAGTCGGTGATACCATTCGCGAAACCGTTCGATCCCTGCGCAAAAACTGGCGCGCCCTTGACTGGCGTCGTCGTGCCGTTCGCGCTTATATTCACAAGCGCGTTTACATAATTCGTCGGCGAAGAAAGCACAAACGACGAGGTCGTCGTGGCGGCCGGCGTCGAAGAAGCAACGGCGACCGGAAACTCGCCTTGATTGCCGAAACCGGGTCTGTTCACGACGACGGTGATAGCGCCCGATGGCACTTTAAAACGATACGAATTCGAATAATTCGGCGAGCAGGTCATGTCCTGCGGCTGGGAGAAGACGCCGCCGCCGTTCCGCATGACACCGACGCAGGCGTCGGTGATCGCGCCGCCGATCGTCGTCGTGAGATTGACGAGAAGCGTCTGATCTGCCTTGACATAGGAATACGTCCCGAGACTTACGTTCGTGGTCGTGGCGGACGTGACCGTCACCGGTGATATGACCGGCGGCCAGTATTCCGCGCCGGAAGAGTCTTTAAAGTTGGCACTGCTCCCGAACGATCCATTGACGACGTTAAAGCTCCAACTCGTGCCGCTGTGGATCGGGATGATAGCGTAGCCGTTTCCACTCGCATCGAAGCCGGACGTGGTATACGTCGTATCGGTGAACACCGGCGAGAACGACTGGTTATCGGCGCTATAGGACTGGATGAACGCATGCGCGCCGGTAACGGCATTCGGCAGTTTGAGGGCGATGGTCGTCGTCGCGTCAGGCACGGCGAATACGAGCGTCGTCGTGGCGGTCGAGCCGGTCGAGCCGGAGGCAACGAGGTTGACGGTCTTCATCGCCGGCGGCAAAAATGAGCTATAGAAGCTCGCGCTGCCTTGATTGAACGGATCAACGCCGAGCATGTAGTTACAGTCGAGGATGTTTGAATAGACGGCGACGCCGTTCGCGTCAAGCCAGCGTTGGCCCATAAAGAACTGCTTGTCGGGACAGCCCGCGGCGACGGATACTTGCGAGAGATCGGCGGCGGAGAGCGTCGTCGTGCCCGAACCTGTCTGCTTCAGAACTTGGATGGCGAGCCTATTGTGCCCGCCGACATATATGGCGTCAGTCGGAGACGGCGCGCCGCTCGAATAGTCGCTCTGTTCGAAACCGAAGTACGATCCGTCGAGAAGGCCGTTGTTTGACTTCATGGTAAAAACAGAGAAAGGTCTGAACACGCCGGCATTCGACGGGTTCTTGAGACCGCCGATTGAGACGGTGAGCGTGTTTCCAGCCGGAACGGTACCGCCGCTCGTCGTGAATACGATGCGGTTCGTGCCCGCGCTTGTAGTCGTGGCAAACGCGCTCTCGGCCACGATCGGACCCGTCGTCGTTGATATGCCTGCGGCGTCGGCGGCCGTGGTCGTCGCATTCGTAAGATCGAATTCAGCCGGGAGATTGACACCGATCTTGCTTCCCGCCGGCAAGGCGCTCGCGAGCGTGATCGAGACGGTCACCGTCACCGAGGCGCCGGTGTCGTTAGAGCTGTCAGCGACGCTCGAATGAGCGTCGGAGACGAGCGCGCCGCCTGCGCGCGCGAGCGTGACAGTAGACGTAGCGGAATATTTCGGCCCGCCGGAGAATCCCGAACCGAGATTCGTCGAATCGTTGAGCGTGCCCGCTTGGACAACGAACGGCAAATTCTGAACGCTCGAGAGCTGGCCGGCAGGGTTGCCGAGCCCGCTTACCGCCATCGATATCGTCGCGCCGGCGTCGATGGTTGTCGTCGCGAACCCGTATATGGCAAGCCCGTTCGACGTCATCTGCGACGGCAAAGCTCCGCCTGCCGCGACGATATTCTTGTTCTGGGGACCGACATACACGTTGAAAGAGCCGCCGGTTATGCCCTTCGACGACGTGGCGACGAGGGTCGGCGCGCTCGTTGTCGAGAACGGTGTAATCTGGTTCACGTGCGTTGGAAAGATAAACTCGATGACGTCGCCCGCGGCGATCGCGTTCGTCGTCGTCGCAGTGAACGTCCAGTTCGCGTTCTGCGCGCCGATGAGGTCATCGGTTCCGGCCGTATTCGGCGCCACAGTGAGGAGATCGGCCGCCGATACGACGGCCGAGCCTATAAAAAATACAAAAGAGAGCGCCGCGATGATACACCCCGCCGCGCACGCGAAAGCCGGCATCGAGCGATGCCAAGAAGGCAAAGGTCTAAATCTCATGCTACAAGCATTAACGCTTATTAAACGCTCCTCGTCGGCGGCGTCCGAGGGCGAGAGCGATCCGGATCGTTTCAAAAAGATAGTGCTCCAGATGGAACCATTGTACTCCACGCCGTCTTCGCGCCGAAATGAGGTTATCCACAAGACCCCGCGTAAGTCTCACAGAAGGAGTATCGCCGGTTCTGGTCTCAACAGACTGAACACTTAAATCAAGTTTGTGATGGTATGATACCAACATGGAACAGGCTCTGAAATTTCTCGAATCTCAGAAGATACTGGCTATAGCCTCCCGGGATGATAAGGAGGTCTGGGCAACAAACGTGTATATGGCCTTGAATGATAAGGGAGACATATATTTCGTCAGCCCAGAAGGAGCGAGGCACAGCGCCATGATGCTGAAGAATCCGACAGTGGCTTTTGCCACGGCCTGGTTCAACGAGAAAGACCATACTGACCGGAAAGGTATACAAGGATCAGGGAAATGTGAGATCGTCAAAGATCTAAAGAAAATCACAGAAGGTATCGTGCTCCTCAACAAGAAATTTCCAGACTTGAAGAAATCCATAACGGTTCAATACATCCTCGACAATATCTGGAAGTCGAGAATGTGGGTCATCCGTCCTGACGTGATCAAATACTGGGACGATGAGCTGTACGGCGACGATGAGAGCAAAGAGTTCACCTTCAATACATGAAGAAGCGTTTATTTGTAATTCACGACTGAAGCGGTAGCCCGAAGAAGCCTCTTATGGCGTGGCTTGGCAAGGAAGGTGTAAAAATCGCTCAAGACCCGTCGAAAGGGTCAAAAACAAAGATCAGCCGAGAGGCTGGTTTTTGTTATAATCAACATACGAAATACGAAAATTACCAAAATCGGCCGCAGATACTGCGCCTTTTGGAGAATAATTCGGGGATATCACTTGACAAGACTCTTGAGAAAACCCGCGAATACTGAAGCCGCATTATCCGTCCCTGGAAGGAAACTGGTCGGCGGCTGAGGCGCCCCTTGTCCGCTTTGCGTTTGATCAATGCCAGGCTGTGGTGGCATCTGTTGTTGCGGCGGCATCTGTTGCGGACCATTTGGACCATCTTGACCTTGAGGCGGATATTGTCCTGACGAAGATCCGTTCTGGAAATCGCTGCCTTGTTGGAAATCGCCATTTGGGCCCTGACCGGGAGCGAATTGCTGATTGTTGTCCTGCTGCTGGTTGTCTTGCTGTTGGCCTTGCTGATTCGGACCGCCGCCGAAGCCCTGCTCCTGGCCGAATTGTATACAATCCTGCTTGATTTGATCATTCGGCGGATTTTGACATTGACGCATTTCTCCAAAAGTCTTAAATGGGGTCTTACCTTCCTTGAAAAGTGCAATCATCTGCTTCATCTGGGCGACATTTGCATCGTTAGGCATAAGACCCGCTTGCGTGGCGAAATCGATGCATTGCTCGGCGGTATCGGCATTGTCAGGATTGCCGCAAATCTGACCACAAGTTTGAGGACTTGTACAACCGTCCGGCAACTTGGCACCGTTCTGGAGAGCGCCGGCGACTTTTTCCGCTTGAGCGAGCTCATTCCCTTGGAACAGACCGTGCGATTTTCCGTAGGCAACGCATTCTTCGATATGCGACTCTGCGTTGCAATAAGCCTGACAAGAATTCTGAAGGGATTGGGTATCGGTAGCGCCTTTGGCGCAACCACCAGGGCCGCCATCGGCAATGATTTGTTTGGCTTGGGCATCAGTGATATTCATGCCGCCATTTGGTTGGCCGCTAGGACTATTCTGGCCGTTGGAGTTGCGGCCGCTATTATTGCCGCCATTGTTGTTATCGCTGATACCGTACTGTGAAGCGAAAGCTTCACAAGCCTGCTGATTATTCGGATCGTCGCAATATGCTTTGCAGGCCACTCTATCGGTACAGCCGCCGAGAGATGCGATTGGATAAGTGATATCAAAGACCGATAACGCCTGCGCCCGGCGGATACCAATAGCAAAGACTGCTATTACAGCGGCGGAGAGCAGAACGAAAGCCGCCTTGCGCGGATCGGTTTTACTTAAATGGATTAAAATACGCATGTGTTGCGAAAGGATTAGCCGTCTGGATCGGATTGACATCCGGCACCGTTACCACCGCGGCTGCCGAGACGGATGTCGAGGTAGCGGCGGCGACAGGCGCTTGAACCCGTCGTGGTGCCATATAATATTGAACTGCGACGACCACCGCTGCTACTATCGCTACTAATATGAGGATGCCCACGCTTCTATTGCGCTCTTTTTTTTGCGGTTCCATACTAGAATTGTACCCATTTACGGAACGACAAGACAGGTCGCTATCCACAGCACCAGGCGTAGTAACGACAGTGCTATACTATTCCCATATCACCATTAATTCGTACCAACATGCTCACCATAATCCTTCTAGCCATAGGCGGCGCCATCATATACGCAGTCATCGGCACGCTCTGGTATTCGGACGCGACGCCAATGGGAAAGATCCATATGAAGTACCTCGGCATGGATGCCCTCTCGCCCGAGGAACGCGCGCAAAAAATGGAATCGGGCAAAGCGATGATGCCGAAAATGTACGCGGCTCAGCTAGCCTTGTCATTCCTCACGTCTTTTTGGGTTGTGTTCGTCGTCCTCGAAAGCTTGCATAACGGCCTGCCGCTCGCGATGGCGGTCGGTTTCGCCGTATTTAGCTGGCTGTGCTTCACGGTGCCGGCAGTCGGCACATCGATACTCTGGAGCACCTGCGATCGCTCCCTCGCTTGGAAGAAATTCTTCTCCGACATCGGCTCGAATCTCGTGACGATCATCGTCATCGCCCTCGTAGCGAGTCTGTTTGCGTAAGTCGAGACGCCGTTAGAGAGGTCTCTCCAATCCGACTTCAAGGTCTTTAAACCCTGAGCGTCTGTAGAATTCAATGGCTTTGACGTTGCTTGAATAGACCCTAACCGAGATTTTTTCGAAGCCCCTCGCTTTTGCTTCAGAAAAGCACCTCTCCATGAGCATTTTGCCGATGCCCTTTGAGCGGTGACTGGGAATGACTCCCATATCATTTACCTCGAAATATGTACCCCTCCGCCCGATATCCTCTTTTGGCCCGCTTGAAAGATAAGCGACGGGCTTGCCGTCGTCCTCCGCGATGAGACATATCGAATCTTTATCTGAAATGACCGCAGAGTAATATCGCCCCCCCCTCGCTCGAAAGCGACCAGCTCAAATCGAGGTCCCCGTCATATTTAAAATTATCTTTGAATACCTCATTATTGAGAGTTTGAAGAATCTTTATATCCTTAGAATTCGCTGAACGGATATTTATCATACAAACAGTATATTAGAAATAAATCGCAGTCGCTATAATATCCGGATCGAGCTAATGAGGTTGACTTTTCTCGGATTAGTGTTAATTTCAAAAGCGAATTTCGCACCTTAACTCTCAAACAAAGGAAATCTCATGACCAAGAGGCCAGTAGTCATCATCGTGGGCCACATGAGCCCACCAGGCATAGATGTCAACGACGTCGACTCGGAGCGAGACGCTTTCACCGCCTTCGTCCGCGATTCGTATGGTTGTCAGTCGCTCGTGTTCGACCACCTCGTTTTTCTTCAAGAGAAGCTCGAGGACGTGAAAAAACTCGTCGGGGACGACGACGCCGCGCTCTTCGTCGTCACGCAGTCTCGATACGACGACGACCACAACAAGCTCGTAGCGGTCGTACGCGAGAGCATCTCGGAGACCATCCCTATCTCCGTCATCAAGGGATATCCCGACTACGAGTACCCCATCGCCGAGTTCAACGATCCGAATGTCAACGTGACATCTTCGAGCGACGGGGCGATCGACGCTTTGGCGGCCATCATAGATAGCCGCCGAACGCGGGACTCCAAGAAGGACTACTTCGGCCTCACAGATCCGCGGGAAGTCAGGTCGTTGTCGTCCCGTCTCGCTTCAGTGCACGCGACCGAGAGCGCAGAAAGCGAGCTCGCGGCGATGGGCGAGAACGACAGGGTCTTGTTTCAAGCGCTTCGGTTGAGGCTTCTGCCGCCGACGGAGCTCAAGGCCGGTTTCGATGACGTCGTGCGACAGATCGAGCCGGAGAACGAGCCTTTGCCCACTGTGAGATCGCCCGTCTACGAGGCCGAAGTCGAGAGAATACGCTCGATGGATGACGCGGCGCGCGATGCGTTCTACGACGTCCTCCTCGCCGCAACCGGATGCATCCGCGCGCCGGGAGGAGGCATCTTCAAAAGAGAGATCGGCCGCGGACAGAACAACTTCGGATTCGCGATCGACGCCGTCAGCTTCGAGGAAGCTATCACGAAAGGATTCGGCAGCCACAACATGGCAGCCTTCTTTCTCGAA
>JAGWHV010000024.1 GCA_028866595.1 Patescibacteria group bacterium | reverse complement strand
TAGCCCGCGCGCCCCGTGCTATCATTGGACTGATGAAAGCGCGCCTTGTATCGCTGTTTTCAAGCAAAACGTACATCGTGTCTGCTGCTTTGTTTTTGGCGCTGCTTATCCCTGCCGCGACGCACGCAGGTACCCAAGACAATCTCACCGGCTACGCCTGGTCTTCGAACATCGGCTGGGTCAGTCTTAATTGTACGAATACGAATTCGTGCAATTCCGTCGACTACGGCGTCAACATGAACGCTGATGGAACGCTTACCGGCTACGCCTGGTCTTCGAACATCGGCTGGATCCAGTTCGGCGGGCTCTCCGGATTTCCGAACGGCAATGGCACTCAATCTAAGAATGCGGAGGTAGACGGCAACAACCTTAAAGGCTGGGCGCGGGCGCTCTCCAATGACAGCTCGTGGGATGGATGGATATCGCTCTCGGGCGCCGGCTATGGACCGACGCTCTCAGGCTCGTCTTTCTCTGGCTATGCATGGGGATCGAACGTGGTCGGTTGGATATCTTTCTCCGGTTCAGGATCGCCGGATTACGGCGTGACCCTCGCCGGCACTGTCGCTCTCGATGCACAGATAAGCGGGTCAAGCATCTCCGGTAACACGAACGTGCCATATGCGAGCAATGTTTCGATCGTCTGGACGCTCACGAACATGCCGGGAGGCACTACGTGCGTCGTGTCGAAGACATCTTCTGGCGGCACATCTTTCAATACGGTTTCGAATATAACTTCGAGCGGCTCGACCCAGACGGGGAGTTTGAGCCAAGCGAGCTACACCTATCAGATCCAGTGTTCGAACGGTGGCAATGTTACGAACACTGCCACGGTATCCTTCACCGTCTTACCGCAGCCGCCGGGCTTCGTCATCACGGGACCTAACACGCTTCAAGTCCAGTTCTTGAATCAGAATGGCGCGACCACCCAGAGCGGCACGTACTTCGTCGACAATGGCGGTACGCCTTTCAATAATCCGGTGACGATATCTGTCCAGGGCATAAGCCCGGCTTTGCCGCCGAAGACGACAGCCACATACTCGTTTAACGGCGGTCCATTCTCTTCAAACCCTACGCCGGTGACGATACATAGCCCATACACGACGGGAGTCTCTCTCCAGGTCGAGTTCAACAAGAATATCGGCAATACCCAGTACACGGTGACGCTTCAGGGTACAGGAAGCGGTGCGCCGGATGCCACCATGCCAATCTTGATAAGCCCCGTCGGCGTCAATCCGTCGTTCCAGGAATATTAGTCTTTATTGATATACTTATGAAAAGGAGCACAGCGCTGATCATAATCATTCTCATCATCGTCCTTGCGATCGTATTCTATATTTCTCGCAAGCCTGTTGCCGCGCCGACCGTCGGGACGTCGCTCTCGCCGACCGAGATGCAGAGCGTCGTCGATAGCTTGAGCGTGTCGGTCAAGGGCACGACGACGGCTACGACGTCGCAAGCCCAAAACAGAGTCCTTCAGACCCTGGATGCTCCCGCCCAGGGCTCAAAGGCCTCGTCGTCGACAGGGAGCCAGGTGCCGGAGGATGCCGTTTTAAAAACTTTACAAAAATAATCGCATGAAAAATAAAATCGTCTTTGTCGGGATGCTGTCGATGGTCTTTGGATTCGCCGCCGCGACAGCGGCATATGCCCAGACATGGAACTCGCCGACCCAATCGCCGCCGAACGGCAACACGTCGTCGCCTATCGACGTGAGCGGCGCCGCTCAATCAAAGTCTGCCGGCATCATTCTCAATACCGGCGGCGCAACGAACGGACTCATCGTCCAGTATGGTAGGGTGGGCATCGACCAGACATCTCCTTCTCACACGCTCGACGTCTCTGGCGACGTGAACGCTTCGAAATTCTGTATAAGTGGCAACTGTCTCACCTCGTGGCCATCGGGCGGCGGCGGCACGATAACCGGCGTGAACGCTGGCACCGGCCTCTCCGGCGGCGGCTCTTCTGGAAGCGTGACGGTCAGTTTGAACATAAATCCTTCATGCTCGTCCGGCTATGCTCTCCAAGGATTCAATTCGTCTGGCAACCCGACATGCGTCTCTATCGGAGGGGCGACGCCGTCCCTCGATCAGGTCATATCCGCCGGAAACACGACGAGCCGCGGCTTCACCGATTACGGAAGCGTTTCTCTCGGTGCGGGTAGCAACGTCGGAGGAGTATACTTCCCGAGTAACAATGCGACGATAAATGCTAACTATGTCTCCGCCGGCACCGTCTACACAGGCACGACCGATGCGAACACGTTCTGCTTTAACAACGGCAGCTGTATCAGCTCGTGGCCTTCTGGTTCTAGTAACCTCAATCTCGATCAAGTCCTTTCGAATGGCAATAGCTCGAGCAGGAGCGCGACTCTCGGTAGTGGTAGCACTATCGGCGGGGTTTACTTTCCAGGAAGTTCCCAGATAAACGCCAGTTATGTCTCCGCCGGCACCGTCTACACAGGCACGACCGATGCGAACACGTTCTGCTTTAACAACGGCAGCTGCATCAGCTCGTGGCCATCGGGCGGTTCATCTCACGGATTCGGAGGGATGTACATGACAGCGAGCAACGGCGTGAGCCGAGGCAACCCGTATACCGGTGGTTCTAGCTGTCCAGGAGGCTACTCTGACGCTCAAATCGACTACTTCCAAGATAACGGCGGCGTCTGGCACGATATCCACTACTGTTATAACTAAACATAAAAAAGCGAGAAAAACGGCCCCGAAAGGGCCGCTTTTCTTGACGAAATCTTCTAATGTTGTACAATCAAATCAAAGAAACCGCTCTTTGAAAGGCGAAAGACAGCCGGCGCATGGTGCGTCGTCGCTTGTCCTTCAGAGAGCGCCAATCTCATGAAAAAGATCATAGCAATAGTTAGCGCGGCAGGCTTTTTTGTCCTACCGCTCGCTCGCGCATTTGAGAGTTTCAATGTCGGGACAGTCAGTCCGACGCTCTCGAACCCGAATGGCACGGCCGTCAACGGCGACGGCTATGTCTACGTTCTCGTCCATAACGGAAGCTCCGGCGGGACGGTCGAGAAGATCGATCCGTCGACCGGGGCGATGAGCCAGTTCGCCAATCTCTCGGCGTACAAAAATCCGGCGTTTCTGACGCCCGATGGCAAAGGAGGTTTCTTCTCGGCAGACATCGTATCTCTGTCGATACTCGAGATCTCCTCTTCTGGCTCGGTGACCAAACTCGCTGGTCAGAAGACGCCATCGCCCGAGATCATCGATGGCAACCTTGGGTCCGCGGTATTCGCGAACATCCAAGGACTCGCTGGAGATGACAAGGGAGATGTCTTCATCTCCGACACCAACTGTATCCGTGAATTGTCCTTGTCGAACGCTACCGTGATTACGATCGCAGGTTCGCCTCAAACGAACGGCTCGCTCGGATACGTGGATGGAGTCGGGACGGCAGCGCGTTTCTCGAGGCCGAGCTACCTGGCCGTCGATGATTTCGGCGATGTCTTCGTCACTGACTATGGAAACTATGTCGTGAGGAAGATCGCGCCGGACGGCACCGTGTCCACGCTCGCCGGTAGAGCCGGGACGAGCGGCTGGATAAATGGCCAAGGGACGGCTGCCGAGTTCTCGCGCCTCTACGGCATCGCCGTGGACAGCGTCGGAAACGTATTCGTCTCGGACGATAACGCGAACGGCGTCATCCGGAAGATCACGTCAACTGGCGTCGTCACGTCGCCGCAGTTCTACGTTGACGGAAGCTTCCAGAACTTCGTCGCGCCGATCGATCTCGCGATAGATGCGGCCGGCACGATGTATGTCACGGACAATCCATCCGGCGGATCTTCTAGCTGGGTCGTGAAAACGGTCCAGCAGGCGAACATTGGTCCTTCCGCCGGCGGCAGGCTCATCAACCTGTCGACGCGCGGCTTGGTCGACGCCAATCCGCTCATCGCTGGCTTCGTCATCGGCGGTTCAGACAAGGACTCGCTCCAAGTCCTGGGCCGCGGCGTCGGCCCGACGCTCGCGCAGTTTAGCGTGCCGAATGTGCTCGCGGCGGCGACCCTGACGCTTTTCGACTCGAACAGCAACCCTGTCGAGGCGAATAGCGGTTGGGATTCCAGCTCCGATCACGGCGCAGCGATCGCCAATGCCGACGGAGAGACGGGAGCGTTCGCGCTTCCCGCCGGAAGCCTCGACGCGGCGCTCCTCATGAGCGGCCTCGCGCCGGGTATCCGGACGATCCAAGTCTCGGGGCAGGGAGGAAAGACTGGCGTCGCGCTCGTCGAGCTCTATGCCGTCCCGAACTCGGGCACGGCCAGGCTCATCAACCTCTCGACCCGCGGCGATGTCGGCACAGGCCAGGAGATCCTGGACGCCGGGCTTGTCATCGGCGGTTCGGTGCCTGAAAAGGTGCTCATCCGTGGCGTTGGCCCGACGCTTTCGAAGTTCGGCGTCAACGGCGTCTTGCCTGATCCGGTGCTCGTTCTTTTTGATAAGGACGGGAACAAGATCGGCATGAACGCTGGCTGGCAGGGCGATAGCGTCCTTGCCGGCATCTTTACGGAGACGGGAGCGTTCGCGCTCTCGCCGACTAGTAAGGACGACGCGATGGTCGTGACTCTTCCGCCAGGCCAATATACCTGCCAGCTCTCCGGAGCGAGCGGTGATACCGGCAACGCGATGATCGAGGTATACGAGCTGCCCTGATGGAGCTCGTGCCCGATCGCGCCGGACCTTTCCAAGGTCCGGCGCTTTTATTTTTCTGAACCTCTGCGCGCCTCCACGGCCTTTTTGATATAATCAAGGCAACGTCTCTTATATGCGCGTTGAAGAAAATCAACTCAAATCATTCATAGCCGATTCCGGCCTTGTTTCAAAGAGGGACATCGCCGACGCCTCTCTCGCGGCGGCGGCTGCGAGCAAAGCTTTCAGCGAAGTCCTCGTCGAAAAAGGCAAGATCTCGGCAGATGATCTCCGCCGGGCGATCTCATATCTCCTGGGTATCTCGTATGTCGACCTACAAGACCAGCCGATCGAGCTTTCTGTGCTGTCGCTCGTGCCGGAGCCGATCGCTCGCGCCAGGAATATCATCGCTTTCAAGAAAAATCCTGACTCGCTCGAGGTCGCCATGCTCGACATCGACGACCTCGCGGCTATTGACTTCGTAGAGAGAAAAGCCGGACTGCGGATCGTGCCGCGGCTCACGGATGCGGATTCGATGAAGTCGGCCTTGCTCCAATATCAGAGGCATCTCAAGGCCGAGTTCGGCGACATCATCAAAGGCGAGACGGAAGCAGTGAGATCTCTCGTTGAATCAGGCAGCGACGCGAAGAAACTCGCCGAGGACATCTCGGTTGCCCGGATCGTCGATGCGATATTCAGGCACGCTCTCATCCAGAGCGCATCCTCGATCCATATTGAACCGATGGAGGAGGCGCTTCTCGTCCGCTACCGCATCGATGGGCTTCTTCATGATGCGATGGTCCTGCCAAAGACGGCAGCCGCGGCGATCGTCGCTCGCATCAAAGCCCTTGTCGGAATGAAGCTCGGCGAGACGCGGCTGCCGCAGGAAGGCCGTTTCGTCATCGATATGAACGGCGAGAGGTCTTCTATTCGCGTTGCTCTCGTGCCGACTATCTACGGCGAGAAAGCAGTCATGCACATGCGCCGTGAGGGCGACGGTCCCACGCTCGAAAGCCTCGGTTTCCACGGTTCGGCGCTTGATCATCTCTACAAGACGATTCGTCGCTCGGAGGGTATGGTTCTCGTAGCCAGTCCGACCAGTTCGGGCGCGGCGGCCACGCTGTATGCATCGCTCGAATCTCTCGATGCTCCGCGCGCGAGCGTCGCGACCGTCGAGACGTCGATCGGGCGCATACTGCCACGGATAAGTCAGACGCAAGTCAGGCCAGACATCGGCCTCACTATAGCCGCTGCCACACGCTCGGCCCTTCGCCAGGACCCTGACGCCATCATGATAAGCGAGATTAGCGATGAAGAGATGGGGTCGCTCGCCACGGGCGCTTCTCTCGCCGGGTGCCTTGTTCTCTCGACTGTCCGTGCGGATTCAGCCGCCGAGATGATAGAACGTCTCGTGAATATGAATATCGAACCTTTCGTCATCGCTTCGACGCTCTCCCTTATCATCGGAGAGCGATCCGCGCGAAGGCTCGTCGACGGTCTCGAGCGCAAGCCTCTTTCGAAAGCCCAGCTCTCCGCTCTTTCCAAAGTCATCGATCTCGATAAAGTGCTCTCTTTTTTGCGGCTAGAAAAAGTGATCGGCCCAAAGGATGGTTGGGACAAAGTGGTTTTCGCTGACAAGGCCGTATACGAAGGCCAGATCGGCATACATGAAGCGCTTAGGATATCGCCGACGATCAAGGAGCTTATCATGAGAGGCGCCTCGGCATCCGAGATCGAGGCTCGGGCGAAGAAAGAAGGGATGATGACGATGCTCGAAGATGGCATATTTCTCGCCGCTCGGGGTCTGACCACTATCGAAGAAGTCCTGAAAGTCGTCTCTGAGTAACTGTCTGCTATAATATGCCCGTGAAATCTCAAAAGAGGAATTTTATCATCGCTGGCAACTGGAAGATGAATCCGGATAGCTTGGCAGATGCGAAGACGATATTCGCCGCGATATCCCGCAAGGCTAGGTCCGCGCGCCATACGGTAGTCGTCCTCGCCCCTCCGGCTCCTTTTTTGTCGGCTGGCGCTTCGCGATCTGGTAGAGCGGGCACAGCTGCTTGCCTCGCTATACAAGACGTCTCGGAGCACGTTTCGGGTGCTTTTACCGGATCGGTAAGCGCTCGCCAGGCCCGAAGCGCCGGCGCCGAATACGCTATCATCGGTCACAGCGAGCGCCGAAAGGCCGGCGACACCGATATGATCGTCAGCCAAAAGGTCCGCCAGGCTCTCGATGCCGGTTTGCGCACCATCGTCTGCGTCGGCGAGACCGAGCGTGATCCCCATGCTCACTATCTCCGAACTGTTCGCGAGCAGATCCTCGCCGTCGTGGGCGCTCTCGACAAAAAGCAGGTCCGCTCTCTCACGCATTCTCTCATCGTCGCCTACGAGCCCGTCTGGGCGGTAGGGAAGAGTTATGACACGGCGCCCAAGCCCTCCGATATCCATGAGATGTCTATATACATAAAGAAAGTCATCGCCGAATCTCTCGGCAAAAAAATAGGCATCAAAATACCCGTTCTCTACGGCGGCTCGGTCGATCTCGAGAATTCCAAAGCCATACTCAAAGACGGCGGAATAGATGGCCTTCTCGTCGGCCGCCAGTCTCTCGACTCGAAAGATTTTGGCGGGATGATCGATTATGCAGATTCCCTTTAAAAAAATCAGCGACGCCGGAGACATCCGCGGCAAGAAGATCCTTCTCCGGCTCGATTTGAACGTTCCCATCGTCGACGGCAAGGTCCGCGACGATTTCAAGATCGAGCGGTCTCTGCCGACTATCGCTATGCTCCGCGACCGCGGGGCACGTACCATAATCATTAGCCATATCGATAGCGAGATCTCCGATTCTCTCGAGCCAGTCGCCGCATATATCGGCAAGATGATACAAGTAAAGGAGTTCGTCAGATCGCTCGACGACGCACCCCGAGCTGCCGCCGCCCTCAAAGACGGCGAGATGATCATTCTCGAGAATATTCGGCGCGATCCAGGCGAAAAAGCGAATGACCAAGCGTTTGCCGGCCGCCTCGCCGCTCTCGCCGATTATTATGTGAATGATGCCTTTGCCGTGTCCCATCGCGAGCACGCCTCGATCGTTTCTGTGCCGCGGCTCATCCCTTCGTTCGCTGGGCCGCTCCTCGCCGAAGAGATCGAAGAGCTGTCGAAGGCGTTCAATCCGCCGAAACCGTTCCTTTTCATCCTTGGCGGGGCAAAATTCGATACCAAACTACCCCTCATCGAGCGCTTCCTCGGCATCGCTGATCATGTCTTCGTCGGCGGGGCGCTTGCAAATGACATATTCAAAGATCGCGGGCTCGAGGTTGGCCTCTCCGTTGTCTCCGCAAAGCACGTCGATCTGCGCCGCGTTGAAAACAGCCCGAAGCTCCTCGTACCTGACGATATCATCGCCTCGAATCCTCTCTCGGCCATCGCCAAAGCCCCTGGGCTCGTCGGCCCCGATGATCGGATCATGGACGCCGGTCCGCGGACGATCGACGCTCTCGCTGTTCTCGCCAAGAAAGCTGCTTTCATCCTCTGGAACGGCCCTCTCGGCGACTATGAAAAAGGTTTTTCCGCGGGAACGGAAGGCGTCGCTCGGGCCATCGCCGCGAGCGACGCCCGCTCCGTCGTGGGCGGCGGCGACACGATCGCCGTCATCGCCAAGCTCGGTATCCTCGACAAGTTCTCATTTGTATCGACGGGCGGCGGCGCCATGATCGAATTCCTCGCCAAGGGGACTTTGCCCGGCATCGAAGCTCTCAAAAGAGCGGCTTAAATATACCTTCGAATTTTCTCGGCGTTCCCGGCGAAATCTTTTTTGTCGCCCCTCGTCGATTCGTCAGGATAGACCCAGACGTGGGCGTGAGAGACGTCTTCGCCGACGATTTTTGATCGAACCATATCTACGCCGAAAGCTTTTTTCTGGGCAATGGCTACGGTGAGGACGATCTCGAAATATCTGCCGATATTCGGCACGTCCCAGACCCAGCGGTAATGCTTTTTCGGGATGACGAGGGCATGTCCCGGCGAGAGAGGATTGATGTCGAGGAATGCGACGAAATCATCGTCTTCGTAGAGTCTATGGCTCGGTATCGTCCCGGCTGCTATCTTGCAGAATATGCAATCTTCCATGCGATAAAAATACCATATTCGGTTCAATGATAGAATGTGCCCATGAGATATTCTCTGCGAGAACCGATCGTCGACAAGCCAGCGGAGTTTTCGGCGTTCTCTGATGTCGTCTCGGGTCTTCTCCTCGCCCGCGGCGTCCGTACGATGAGAGACGCCGAAGCGTTCCTTGCCCCCGATTATGACTCGCACACCCATGACCCTTTTCTCATGAAAGATATGGATCGCGCGGTCGAGCGAGTCTATCGGGCGATAAAAACAGGCGAGAAGATCGTCGTCTTCAGCGACTTTGACGCCGATGGCATACCCGGCGCCGTCGTCCTTCATGACGCTTTCAAGAGGATCGGCTTTACCGGTTTCGAGACGTATATCCCGCATAGGCATGACGAAGGCTTCGGCCTAAACATGGCGGCGATCGACGAGTTCAAGGCTTCCGGCGCGACCCTCGTTATCACCATCGATTGTGGCATCGCCGACACGGCCGAAGTCGACTATGCCCGGTCTCTCGGCCTGGACGTCATTATCACCGATCATCACGAGCCGCCTCTCTCCGGCCTGCCCGCCGCGTACGCCATCCTCAATCCGAAGGTCGTTGGCGACGCCTATCCGGAAAAGATGCTTTGCGGCTCGGGCGTCATATTCAAATTCGTTCAGGCTTTTTTCAAGACGCACGGCGGCGAATTCGGCATAAAGCCCGGTTGGGAGAAATGGTTCCTCGACATGGTCGGCATTGCCACGCTCTCGGACATGGTGCCCCTCACCGGCGAGAATCGAGCGCTTGCGTATTATGGCCTGAAAGTCTTGAAAAAGACGCCGCGCCCCGGGCTCGGCCGTCTCTTCGAGAAGTTGCGTCTCAAGCGCGAGCATTTGAGCGAAGACGATATCGGCTTTACCGTCACACCGCGGATCAACGCGGCGTCGCGGATGGGCGAGCCGTCGACTGCCTTTGATTTGCTCTCGACAGACGACGAAGCTCTCGCTGGCGCCTATGCCGACGCTCTCGAGCGGGTGAATAACGAGCGAAAAGGCACTGTCGCCGCCCTCGTCAAAGAGGTCAAGAAGACGCTCGCTTCGCGCGACGCCGACGGCTCTCTCGCCCTCAAAAAAGCGATCGTCCTCGGAAATCCATCGTGGAGGCCGTCGCTTCTCGGCCTCGTCGCTAATTCGCTCGTTGAAGAATACGGCAGGCCTGTTTTTCTCTGGGGAAGAGATGGCGAAGGGATCATCAAAGGATCGTGTCGCGGCGCCGGCGCCCTGGCTATCATGCAGAAGACTATGCAAAAGACGCCCGATTCATTCATCGCTTTCGGCGGACACGGCGCGGCGGGCGGATTTGAGGTGGCGAATGACCGCATCCACATCCTCGCTGATTCCCTCGAAAAAGCCGCAGCTGATATGAACGCAGAGAACGCATCCGGAGCCGATGAGACCGATCCGACCTGCCTCGCCGATGCTCGCATATCTCTCGAAGACGTCTCCTGGGATCTTTATAAGGACATTGAGAAGCTCTCGCCGTTCGGCGTCGGCAACCCGAAGCCTCTTTTCATCATCGGCGGCGCTCGGGTAGCCGCCGTCAAATCGTTCGGCAAAGAGGGCGATCACACTGAGATAATTTTTCAAGACCTCGGCGGCCGGAAAGTCTCGGCCGTCAAGTTTTTTTCGCCGAGCGACGCTCTGCCTTCCTACGTCAAGCCGCAGGCAGCTATAGATGTTGTCGCTCACCTCGAAAAATCGACATTCAAGAGCTATCCCGAGCTTCGCCTGCGCATCGTTGATATACTCTAGGTCATGACGAAGAACGGCATCACGGTATTCACAGACGGATCATCGCGCGGCAATCCCGGTCCGGGCGGTTGGGGGGCGATCATCCGGACCCAGGACGAGGTCACAGAGCTCGGCGGCGGCGAGGAGATCTCGACGAATAACCGTATGGAGCTCTCGGCGGCTATCAACGCTCTCGCATTCATCGATGAGAACGACCTCGCGCCAGCCGACATACGCGTCGTCATACAGACGGATTCGAAATATCTCATCAACGGCATGACTGGCTGGATCGAAGGCTGGCGAAAGAACGGCTGGAAGACAGCGGCCAAGAAAGACGTCGAGAACCGCGAGCTTTGGGAAGCGCTCCATCTCGTCGCTCGGGGTCTTTCCATCGAGTGGCGTTATGTCGAAGGCCATGCCGGTCACCCCGGGAACGAGAGATGCGACGATATCGCCACTTCATATGCCGACAAGCGGGAGGCGCGCCTCTACCAAGGGCCGCGAGCGCTCTATACCATAGATCTCGATGCCGCTCCCGTCGATCAGGCGAGAAAAAAGAGATCATCGGGCAAAGGCGTCCGGGCGTATTCTTATTTGTCTCTTGTCGACGGCGTTCTTGAAAAGCACAAGACATGGGCGGAATGCGAATCGCGCGTCAAAGGAGTCCGCGGCGCGAAATTCAAGAAAGCGACGAGCCAGGCTGATGAAGAAACGATCGCCAAGGGGTGGGGGATCGATCTCGGAAAATAAAAAGCACGGACGAGGTCCGTGCTTTATCATGGCAAATAATCATCTGGCGGGGCAGCGGCGATGCCGTAATCTATTTGCGACATGAG
>JAGWHV010000023.1 GCA_028866595.1 Patescibacteria group bacterium | reverse complement strand
ATAGCTAGGGCGAGAGCTTGCGAGTCGCCTGACGGGAACGTCAAGCCGAACAGCGCGAGCATATCGGCGAAAGCTTCATTCGAAGTCAGGGCAGGCACGCCGCAGGCCATCGCTTCGAGAACAGCTTTGTCGAGACTGCCTGTCTTGCTTGCATTGATGAATATATCAGCGGAACGGAGAACCGCCGGGACGTCGTCATGGACGACTGGCTTCTCAAAAGAGACGGCGGCCTGTAGACGGAGAAAGGATGTCATCTCTTGGAGACGCGCCATATAGACGTCGTCTCCAAGAGCGGCCGCGCCGCCGACGATCCGAAGCCGGACGTCGGCCTTCATTCGTGTCATGGCCTCGAGCATCGTCTCATAGCCTTTCGACGGCGACAATCTGCCGATCGTGATCGCCGAGAAAGCTCCTTCTCGCCTCGTCGTCGCAGGCGCCGGAGAAAAACGCTTCGTATCGATGCCATGCCCCATGATCATGGTCTTGCGACTGTTCACTCGCAGGCTCTCCTTCGAAGGAGTGAATAATCCGTCGGCCAAGATAGCGGCGACGCGCAATTTCCATGTCACTGATTTGTGCGCGTACCAAAGACCCAGCTTTTTCCGAAAAATTTTCCAATACAGACCACCCCAGATGACGTATTCGGGATTCATATGAACGAACACGGCATCATAATCTTGGAAAAAGATGTACCGGTAGAAGCGGCCGATATACCGGAGACGGGCCAATGACCGGCTGCCTCCCTCTTCTTTACCGAGAGAGAGCACATCGACATTCTTGGGCAAGTCATAGTCGCCGCGCTTGAGGCAGACGACGAGGACGGATTCGAAATCGCGAGCCATCTCCTCTATCCAACGATGAAAAAAGCCAAGGACGGGGTCCTTGCGGTCGACTGCTTGGGTTATGACCATGATCCTCATGAATATAGCTCGAGATTACCGCAAAGCTCTCTCGATGTCGCGGCGGAATGATTCGAGATGCTCTCCCTTTGAATGATACGGATACGCGTACGGTTTGTTCTCGATCGATCCGGAAAGGGTGGCATCCAGACGATCAGCGATGCAGGATACGTCAGTCGGCTCGCAGACGGAGGAAGTGAGCTCGCGAGCGATGCCTGCATCTGTCGCGACGAGGGGCGCACCAGCCGCATGAGCCTCGAGCATCGACAAGCCATAACCCTCGAAAAGAGACGTCGAGAGGAATGCGTCCGCCGACTTCATAAAGCGAGCGAGCATCGGACGTTCCATCCATGGCTCGAATATGACTTTTTCGGCGACTCCGGCCGCGAACGCCCGCCGTTCGAGAGCCGGGCGCTCGGGTCCTTCGCCTATGATGACGAGGCCGCCGTCGGGATGATGAGGAGCGATCAAAGAAAAAGCGTCTAGAGCGAGAGGGATGTTTTTTTCGACGCTCAAACGCGAAGCCATGAGGACAACCTTGCCGAACTGCGGATACTTTGCCCGGAGATCGATGGGTGAAGCGCCGGCGAACATCTCGATGTCGGCATATATCGGCAGGACAGACGTCTTCGCTCTCACGCCATCGGGCAGAGACGCTCGTATCTTCTCCGAGACAGCCCTTACTGCCCGGGCATTGCCGAGGGCCCTCTTTGCCAGGACGAGCCTCGCCCGGGCGAGCAAGCCTTTTTTGAAAAATGGACTGTAAAGGTCGGTATGGATCTGGATATGCAGAGGCAATCCTGTCTCTTTGGATATTTTGCAGGCGGCGAGGCCCGTCTCAAATGGGTCTTGGGCAGTGATGACGGAGTCAGCCGGCGCGAAACCGCGCTCGCGGATGATCGAGCGGCCGATTCTCGCGGCATCGCGGACATACGAGAGCTTTGACCTAGATCCTGTCGGGTACACGAAGACATTACCAGAGAGAGCGGACCGGCCGGCCGGAGTGCTCCTATGCAAAGAGAACGTCACGATATGGATCTCGTCAAAGACCGTGCCGTATTCTGCCATCCGGGCGCGGACATCCGAACCTTCATCGAAGAGCTTTGGATTGCGCGTCGATATCATGATGAGCTTACTCATGGGAATGCGCGGCGTGTATATATCCGAGCTCGGCAGCGACCTTGTCGAGCATGATCTCATCGGTAAAGAGAGCCACGTCCTTTTTCGCCTGTTTTGCCAGATTTTCCGCCCGTTCAGGCTCTTGGAGGAGCCCGATAATAGCCTCTGTAAGGCTCTGTACGGCCCCAGGAGCCACCAAAACGCCATTATCGCCGTTTCGTATTATCTCGATATTTCCGCCGACCGCCGTTGTTATAATCGTTGTGCCAAGAGCCATGGTTTCAATGATCTGGTGCGAGAATCCTTCGTACGACGTGTTGAGTACGAACACATCCGCCGCTTTTACGTACTTGAAAAGCGTCTCTTGGTCGAGCCGGCCAGTGAAGAGAACGCTCGCTCCGAGGCCGAGCTCATTCCTACGGCGTTCGAGAGCCTGGCGCTCGGGTCCTTCGCCTATGATGACGAGCCTAGTTCCTGGCACAGAAGCGACGACAGCGGGCATGCACTCGATAAGCTCCTTCATACCTTTCCATGGCACAAGCCTACCGACGGAGACGATGATAGGACTATTCCAATCAAGGCTCCGGCGGATAGCCGAGGGCGTCTCGTGTATATGGCGCATCCGGAAGCCGTTGTAAACGACGGAGATCTTGCGCGGATCGATACCCCAGTCGACGATGATCGATTTAAGATACTTGCTCGGGGTGATGATATGGGCGGCTCCAGAGGCGACGTACATCTCGACGCGCTTGAGCAAGCGGACCTGCCAGCGATACTGCGAATGGTTGCGAGCGAAATCGTCGAGCCTGTCCGTCACGCCGAACCTCTGCGTCCCCTGTTCCCATGCATAGTCGCCGACGACCTTGAGGACGAGCTTTTTGCCAAGTATCTGGGCGGCGACAAGAGCCGGCAAGCCGACGGAGACGGGATCTTGGGCATATATGAGATCGACATCCGCCGCTTTGCGCAAGACTTCGCGGAAATAGAGAAAGTGCCTGACGATCTTGGGCTTGCCGAGAAAATCGCCGAAGCTCGCGACCTCGACGTCGATGCCGCGCTTGGGCAATTCGTCGTAGAGGAGCTTGGAATACGTGGCCGGGCCGCCGATCTGCGGAGGATATATGCCGGTGGCGACGAGTATCTTCATGAGCGTAATGATAGCACCGGTTCGAAGACCTTCTCGCGCATGTCGCGAGCGACGATCTTCCAATCATAGTGATCGACGACCATATGCAAAGCGTTGTCGATGATCTCGTCGCGGAGGCTCTTGTCGCGTATGTAGATTTCGGCTTTGCGAGCGATGTCCGCCGGAGAGCCGATCTCACAGAACAGGCCTGTTTCCTTGTCGCGAAGGAAATCGACGATGCCGCCTACCGGCGTCGCTATGACGGGCAGACCAGCGGCCATCGCTTCTATGAAGGAATTGCCGAAGCCTTCGGAGAGAGAAGGCCTGACGAATATGTCGCATGCCTGGAGGTATTTTGGCAGGTCTTCGTGGGGAATGAAGCCTTTGAATATGACGCGCGGGGCGGCATCCATAAGGCCGAGACTTTTGGCCTGGGCCCGAAGGGACGATTCGAGCTCGCCTTTGCCGATGATGAGAAGCCTCACATTCTCTGGCAAAAATCGAAGAGCGGCGACGATATCGCCCACTGCATTCTTGGTAACGAGCCGCGAAGCGGTGACGAGGAATACGTCGCCTGGCTTTTTCCCTATCTCCCGGCGTATGGCTTCGAGCTCTCCGCCGATCACGAATCGCGAAAATCTGTCTACATCGACGCCGTTCGGTACGACGACCGTCCGATCAGCGACGTCCTTTTTGGCGCGCGCCGCCATGTTCCGAGCAAAGTCGGCGAGATAGCGCGAGATCGCCTGGATCCTGTCGGCGTGGGTAAAGATCATCCGGAAGAGCCGAGAGACGATCCGCGTCCGGCCGAGAATGTATTCGATCGGGTCGCCTTCCTGGAGAGTGAGGACGAACGGTATGTTCATATGGAATATCTTGAAAAAAAGCGCGGCAAAGCCGGCATAATTCGCCATGATCGCCCAGGTGAAATCGAAAGCTCCGACCTTGTTAAGTCTGCTCGCTCGGCACGCGGCCATGAATGGAAAAAGATATTTATTCGCGACGAGGAGAGGTCCAGCCGCGGCCCTAAATCCGATCCGGTGGACGGTGATATTACCAATCTTCGCTATCGTCGGCTCTGCGCCCGTTCGAAGCGTCATCATATGGAACTCGATGTCGTCCGGCGCGATCCTGTCGGTAATCTCTTTCACGGCAAGCTCCGCGCCGCCGATGAAGTCGGGGTAATAGACGAGAGAGAATATAAGCGCTCGCTTGGCTGCCATGCGTGTCTATAATGTCGCCCTAAGGCGCTGCGTTACATATCTAGGATCTTCTTAAGGACATCTTCGGGGACTTCCTTGTTCCCCGCCGGATTCGCCTGCGGAGTTGGTTTCTGCTGTGGGGCCTGTCTTTGCGGAACAGCCTGGACCGTCGCCGGTGGCGGTGGCACAGGCGCTTTTACGATAGCGGCGAGGGCCTGCTTGAGGTCTTGCCTGCTCTCGGCCGTGACGCCTTTGCGTTCCGGCCACGATGTGAGCGTCTTGAGAGCGGCAAGGCCTTGGAAGCCGTCGCTTACATCGTCAGGCGGCGGTGGAGGCGCCGGACGATTGCGGCGATCCTGATTTCTGTTCTGATTATCTCTCGTGTCGCGGCTGTCGCGGCGATTATTCGCGGGCCGAGCCGGCAGCCGAGCTGCGATCGGCGCAGACGCCGCTGCCGGCGCGGATGCTGAAACCGGCGCGGATGCCTGCGGCCGACGGTCGCGCTTGTCCTCGTGCGGCCTTGCGGCGGGAGCGGCTGGCACCATTGCCGCGGCTGCCGATTCGCCGAGCGTCTGGAGACGAACGTGGTCTTCGACGACCGAGCGGAGTTGGCCGAACTGGACTCGCGACATTTGAATCGCTTGCTCTCTCAAGGACACAGGCGGCGCGGGCGTTGGCGCGAGGCCGCGAGCCGAGAATGGCTGGGACCCCACTCCGTCGATCATGAGCTTGAGATACATCTGATACATGCCGAGATTGACGATATCTTCGGCGGTGAATTGCGGAGCGAACTCCTTTTCAAGGACTTCGGCGTCGTACGAACCGACGCGGAAAACGATCATTGTGCCGACGTTGCCGAAGACCGCCGCCCGGACTTCCTCGGACATCTGCTCAATGTATTGATGGGCGATCGTCAAGTTAAGCTTGTACTTGCGAGCCTCGGAGAGGATGTCGGCGAACGATTCGTTGGCAAACGATTGGAACTCATCGACGTAGAGATAAAAATTCGGCAAGGTGCGAAGGACGCTCTCCGAGACATCGGCGCGGGACATCGCCGCGAGATACACCTTGGTGATGAGCATCGCCCCAAGCAGGTTGGCATTCGACTCGCCGACGCGGCCCTTCGAGAGGTTGACGATGATGATCTTGCGCTCATCCATCATCTTGCGCAGGTCGAAAGAAGATTTCGGCTGACCGATGATGTTCCTGATGAGCGGATTCGAGGTGAATTGACCGATCTTGTTCTGAATAGCTGGCGTGGCCTCGGCCGCAAAGCGGTCGGTATATTTGGCGAATTCGTCGACCCAGAACGATTTGACCGCCGGGTCTCCGATATTGTCGACGACTTTTTTGCGGTAGGCCTTGTCAGAGAGCATTTTGTTCACGCCGAGAAGCGTCGCGCCCGGATATTCAAGGAGAGCAAGGAGCGTGTTCGAGAGGATGTATTCCATGCGGGCGCTCCAGGCATCGACCCAGATCTTACGGAATGTCGACATAAGGCCGGAGACGACGAGGTGGCGCTTGTCATAGCCGACGTCTTCCATGACGTTGAAGGCGATCGGGTGCTCGACATCGAACGGCGCGAAATAGAGGACGTCTTTAACGCGATTCTCGGGTATGTAATTCAAGAGGAGCTCGGCAGTCTTGCCATGCGGGTCGATGAAGCAGAGGCCCTCGCCGCTTTGAATGTCCTGGATGGCCATGTTCTCGAGGAGCGTCGATTTGCCCATGCCCGTCTTGCCGATGACGTACATGTGCTTGGTGCGATCCTTGGCCTTGATGCCGAATTTGATGCGTTTGTTCCGGGAATCGGTCTCGCCGAAATATGTGACTTTTTCGTCGCTCGTCATACGGCTTTATTATGGCATAAAAAAGGAGAGGCCGCGCCGGACTTTGTCCGGCGCGGCCACGATAGAGGTTTTTCAGCTGGGGTCTAGTCGGTGACTAGGCCACCGCCATTTCGTCGTGAGCGTGAGGCAGAGCGACCTCGGCCTGCGGGCAATCCCGCTCGGCCTGCCGGCGAAGGATATCCTGGATATCATCCCGGATCTCCTCGCGGCGAGTCCGAAGCTTCATGGTTCGGGCCATCCCGATCCCAGTCTGCTTGAGTTCAGATTCGATCTCCGCGAGCTCGTTCTTCAAGCCCGCGACGATCTTACGAACAGCTTTGTCGCTGTTGTCTTGTTCACGACGACGACTGAACATTCTGCGCATAACTGATTCCTCTGGAGGGTGCTAGTTTGGCGTTTTCGAGGGCGATCGTCCCTCGGAAGCGCATCACGACAAACGCGTCATGACCGGCACAGAATACTCCGCAGCGGCGATATTGTCTAGACCGGTTGTGCACAGGCCTGGCGATGATGAAATAAAAAAACCGCCTTAGGTCAGGCGGCGGTCAGTTCTTCAAGTGAGAAAGGATCCTCCCGCTGTTGCGGATGCCCACGCACTTCCGGCACACGTTATAGCCGGTCTTGAATGACGTGCACCGCGGTTTCGTGCGGCCGCAGTCGGTGCAGCGCTGGGTTTCGACCAGAAGGGTGATGAGCTTGGTGATCATGGTGTAGGGTGCCAAAAACATCATACCATTTCAGGTGTAAAAGTCAATCAGCCCGCGGCCGCCTCGGGCGGCCGCGGGCGGCGCTATCGCCTAACTCACGATCACTACGAATTCGCCTCGGAGCGTGCCGGGATTGTTTCTGAAAGACGCGAGCACTTCCTCCGCTGTGCCAGAAACATACGACTCGTGCATCTTGGTGAGCTCGCGGAGGATCGTTACTGTCTTTGGCATGCCTTTGAGCGATTCGAGCGTCTTTTCTATCCGGTGAGGCGATTCATAGAAAACATACGGCCTCTCCCCCGCCCGTATCTCATCGAAAAGAGTCTGCCTGCCTTTTTTGTGCGGTAGAAATCCGAGGAATACGAACTCGTGGAGAGGTTTGCCCGCAATCGACACCGCGGCGGTAAGCGCCGACGGTCCTGGCACGGCGGCGACGATGACCTCGGGCGCGCGGCTTCGCACTTCTGAAACGAGGACCATGCCGGGATCGGATATACCCGGCGTCCCCGCATCCGTCACGAGAGCGATGTCCTTGCCCTCCTTGAGCAATTCGATGACGCGATCGATCTTGGAGAGCGGGCTCTGGGCGTGGAAGCTCTCGGTCGGCGTCTTAATATCATACTTAGAAAAGAGCACCCGCGACGTCCGCGTATCCTCGCAGAATACGACCGCGACCTCTTTCAAGATGCGGATCGCCCGGAGAGTGATGTCCTCGAGATTGCCTATCGGCGTTGCGACTATGTATAAAGTAGCCATAGCGTGTTCGTCCAGTATACTATGGATACGATGGCCATAAACCTCAAAAAGCCCCTCATATACGTGACCCGAGACATCGAGAGGGCGCTCGGAATGAAGCCGGGAATACACGGCGCGGCCGGCTACTTCATCATATCGAACGATACCGCCTACGGCCGCGAAGCCAGAGATCGATACGGTGACTTCGTCCGGCTCATAGCGAGCGGCGACGCGCCGCACAAGGGCGATCTCGACACGTACGACCTCCTCTGTCTGCCGGACGCGCAAAAGATCATCGACGACATCGGCGGCGACATTATCGTGTTCCAGAACACACTTCGCATAGAGAGGCTCGCCGCAGAGAAAGGTTGGCGCCTCCTGAACCCGTCGGCGCTTCTCGCCAAGACCGTCGAAGAGAAGATCTCCCAGATCGGCTGGCTCGGGGATGATGCGCGGCTTTTGCCGCCGTTTTGCCTCGCGACCGTCAGTGAGATCGAATACGCCGGCAAGAGATTCGTCCTTCAATTCAATCACGCTCATACGGGCCAAGGCACGCACGTGATCGACTCCGCAGAGGCGCTCGCGCCTCTGCGGACGAAATTCCCCCACCGCGAATGCCGCATCACCGATTTCATAGACGGCCCCGTATTCACGGTGAATGCTGTCATCGGCTCGGGGCGTCATGCGGCAAGCGTCGTCATAGGAGAGCCAAGCTATCAGATCACTGGCCTTGCGCCTTTCACCGACATGCCTTTCGCGACGATAGGCAATGACTGGGCGCTCGCCGCCGCGTCGCGATATGAAGGCGTGCGCGTAGAGATGACCTCGATCGCCCAGGCCGTCGGCGCTCGCCTCAAAAAGTCCGGCTGGAAGGGTTTGTTCGGCATCGATGTCGTCTATGACCCCGCCGTGAAAAAGACGTACCTGCTCGAGATAAACGCTCGCCAGCCAGCGTCTGCGGTGTTCGAGTCACAGGCGGCGACGAACGCGGACAGCTCTTCCCCGACGATATTCGAAGATCACGTCATGGCCCTCCTTGGCGAGCCATTGCGCATATCGCCGGATTCGGGCCGCCGGCCCCTCGCGGCCGCCCAGATCGTCAAGCGCGCCACCGACCGACCGCACTCCGTAGACGTCGCCCGACTCCGCGCTCGCGGCTTGATCGTACTAAAGTACGAGAATACCGCTCATAACAAAGAACTTTTTCGAATCCAGGCGGCGGAAGGTATAATGAAAGACCACAACGAATTGGACGTCCTTGGAAAATTTATCTCATCATGTATCCGGTGATCGCCCACAAGCTCGACGGCAAAGCCCGCGAGACCATAAACCTCTATCTCGCCCTGCCGATCGGGACCAAGCCCTCGTGCCCGTATTTCAATAACCGCCGCCGCCGGACAAAGAGCCAGCTCCGCGTCCTCAAAGGCAAGGGCTCGCCCCAGGAGATCGCCGAAGAGGCGCTCATCGACGCCCTCCACGAGCGAGTCGACGTGAACGGTCTCTCGACGGACAAGCTCAAAGAATTCATCGCGAACCACGACCTGGGCGTCGATTGCTCCGGCTTCGCCTATCACGTTCTCGATGCTCTCGCTCATGAGAAGCGCGGCCGTTCGCTCGCCTCCTCTATCAAGTCGAACCGTCAGGGCTTCATCGGCTCGATGGTCGCTCGTCTGCGGCCGGCCGAGAACATGGGCGTGAGCACGTTCGCAAATGAGCGCAATAGTTTCGCTATCACGCCTCTCGAGGCCCGGCCCGGCGACATCATCGTCTTTCTTGGCACTGGCAAAGACGGCACATACAATCACATGATGGTCGTGACCGGCACCGAGCAAGGCGAAGGCACGCTCGGCGACATCCGCATCACCTATGCCCATTCCTATGCGTGGCCATCCGACGGCGCCACGGGCCACGGCGTCCGCGAAGGCGACATACTCGTCCATGAAAGCGACATCCTTGGCGGCGCATGGAAAGAAAAAGGCGAGACCGGCAGCGCGAACTACACGTTCGAGAGCGCCCGAGGAGCGAAAGAAATCTCCATCCGGCGCCTCAAATTCCTCGCGTAACGCCTCGCCTAAACGCGGCAAAAATCGTATACTGCCGGCATGACCGACTTTCTCCCGGTGCAGATCAATAGTTTAACGACGATCATCGGCTTTGCTATCGCCGCCTGCCTCGCGAGCCTCGCGTGGGCGCCTTTGCTCATCAAATTCCTCCGCCGCTGGGGCATCATCCGCCGACCGTTCGGCGACAAGACGCTCGGCCTCGATTCCCGCAAAGACAAAGCCTCGACGCCTATCATGGGCGGCCTGCTCGTCATCGTCACCGTCGCCGTCATCACCTATTTCTTTGACTGGGACCGCCGCTTCACCTGGGTGCCGATCGGCGTCATGCTCATATCGGCCGCCCTCGGCGCGTTCGATGATCTCCTCAATCTGTTCGGCGGCGTCCGCCGCCAGCGCAGTCTTTCCCAGACAATGACGCTCATACGCGTCCACAAGAGCTGGCTCGCCCGCGTCTGGCTCGTCATCACCCTGCCTTGGACGATATTCAAGCGGGCCGTCACCATATTCGGCTCGAAGCAGCGCACCGGCGTCCTTGTCCACGAAAAGCTCCTCCTCCAATTCGCCGCCGGCGCCGTGGCCGTCTGGTGGATATATTGGAAACTCGGCGCGACGTGGCGCGACATATACGTGCCTTTCCATGGTTTTCTGTCGATCGACGGCTGGCTCATGCCTATCATCATCGTCGTCGTCATGTTCACCGCGAACGCCGTGAACATATCCGACGGCATGGACGGCCTCGCCGGCGGCATGCTCATCCCGACATTCGGCGCCCTCGCTTTTCTCTCGTGGATATCTGGCTATGACGCCATGGCTATCCTCAACGCCACGGCGGCAGGCTCCTTGATCACCTATACCTATTTCAATATCAAGCCGGCGCGCTTCCAGATGGGCGACGTCGGCAGCCTCGGCCTCGGCGGCTTGCTCGCGATCGACGCTCTGGCCACGAATAACATGATCGTCCTGCCTTTCATCGCTTTCATGTTCTATGCCGAGGCGATAACCGTCGTCATCCAAGCGATCGGTCGGCACATATTCGGCCGCCGCGTTTTCCGGATGGCGCCGCTCCACCACCACCTCGAGCTCAAAGGCTGGAGCGAAGAAAAAACGATCATGCGCATGTGGGCAGTCCACCTCGCAATGGTGCTTATCGGCGTTTGGATAGGGCTTCACTGACCGTCTATGGCATATCTCAACTGGGACACGCAGACGATATCCGACTTCTCGCCCGAAAACATCGAGAAGATGTATGACGAGGGCTACATCCTCACCCGCGTCGACAGAGGAGTGATGAACAAGACGCGGTCGTTCCGCATCGATCTCGGCAAGTTCGAGCTCTCGAGCGAGAACCGCCGTATCCTCCGCAAAGCCGAGCACATCCGCCTGTCGGTCGGAGACATACCGTACGCCGGCTACACATGGAAGATCGGCAAGATGGCCAAAGATTTCTATGAAAAGTTCGGCGACAACGTCTTTACCGCCAACAAAGTCCGCGAGATATTCACGAATGCCGACAAAAGCAATTTCAACAAGCTCTTCGTATTCTCCGACGCCCGCGATGGATCCGTCATCGGCTATGTCATCGCTTACAAAGGCGACCATATCATCCACTACAGCTATCCTTTCTATTTCGAAGACCCCCGCGAATCGTCCCGCGGCCTCGGCATGATGACAATGGCTATCGAGTGGGCCAAGAAGCTCGGTAAAGACTACATGTATCTCGGATCGCTGTCGCGGCCGACGGACACATACAAACTCCAATTCAAAGGCGGCGAATGGTTCGACGGCGAGCACTGGCAAACGGACCTCGCTCCTCTCAAAGAGATACTTCGATAGACATGAAAGCTTGACCGCCGGGACGAGAGTGGGGTACACTTCCGATACAAACGCCTTTTGGCAGAGCCCTCGCAAGAGGGAAATTCAAACGGAAAAGCCGTCAGAACAAATCTCTGGCGGCTTTTCTTATAAAAGAAAAACGATCTCTGTCGAT
>JAGWHV010000001.1 GCA_028866595.1 Patescibacteria group bacterium | reverse complement strand
TTACAAATGATGTATACATAGCCCTTGCGACGGACTACTTTGCAATTCGCGCACTTTTTCTTTACGGATGATTTGACTCGCATGGTGATTACATTCTCTGGATTATCCTGCCCTTCCCGCCGTATGGCTCGAGTTCGACCCGCACCTTGTCGCCGACGAGGACTCTGATGCGATTCATCCTCATCTTTCCCGCGAGATAGGTCAGTATCTCGGTCTCATCCTCGAGTCTTACCCTGAAAAAGGTATTCGGGAGAGCTTCGGTGACGACGCCAAGGACGCTTGTTTTGTTTGGATCTGCCATTTAGAACGTGGACAAAAGTATAAACCATTAAAAAGAGAAAGTAAAGACTCGATAGTTTACATCGCCTTCTTGATAGTTATTCGATCCGCGCTCGGGAACGTGCTCGTCCAGAAAGGACGTATCGATATATCGGCTTTCTCTATCATGGGAAAATTCTGAAGGATGTTTTGGGTCTGGGAACGCGGCTTTCCTGCGAGAGCGTTCTTGAGAGCGCCTGCGTCGAAGAGCCATTCGAATGTGCTCGTACCGGAGAGATGGAAAGATATGGAGGAATTGGTATCGGGATGGAATGCAGTCGGCGTGAATGTCAGAGCGGACATGTTTTGGACGGCGATCGGCTCGTTTTTGTAACCGGGGACATACGAAGAAGCGAGAGCCTCGCTCAATTGCTGGGTATTGAACGCTGTCGCGTATATTGCGCCTTCTTCGACGATGGTCGTCTGGCTCGCTGTGCTGTTCTGATCAGGAAGCGCCTGATAATCGATGGTATACGCTTTATCAAAAAGTATATCGCTCGAGGACACCTGGGCTTGGGCTTGAGCGAGGAGGGCCGTAGCGAGGCGAGATTGGATATCGCCTACTGCTTTGGCTCGATCGCTCTCCGAGATGACGCTTTGCGTTCCGACAAAGCCGCCGGCAAGAGGAGTTTTTGATCGCGCGTAGAAATCTTTATAGCGCGGATCTCCTTCGAATCCTGGTATGGTGAAGTCTTTGAGACCGACATTGTAGTTCGTTCCAGGTTGATCGGCGTAAACGATCGCTTCGACGCTTCCTGGCGTCGAGCCTGATTTACCTGGCACCGTTATAGGCTTGTCGATGCGATATATCAAACCTTCAGGCGTCTGAAAGCGAGTGTTGGCCACGAGCCTTTGCGGTGTGGAGCTGTAATTGTTATACACGACGATGACGCCTGAGGCCTTGGTGCTGACTTGCTTCTGGCCGCTCGCCGGGATGGTCTCGCTCGCTGTCGTGCTCGCGACTATGAGCTGGTATGGCAAGCCGCCGCTCGTATCGTCCTGCTTGGCGCTCATATCGCTATTAGCGGTGAAAGCGAGCGTGTGCGGGGTTACGGTCACGGTCGCGCCGCGGAATACTGCGGTGACGATAAAGCCGAGAGCGACGAGGGCCACGAGAGCGCCTACGCCGTATACGACGGTGTATTTCCTAGAGCGACTAGAACCGCGCCTATTGCGCGCGCGCTTGGCTTCGAATTCGAGCCGGGCGCGGCGGAGCTCCTCTTTGCGGCCTTTCTCCTGATCAAGCTCGGTCTGCTCCGCTTCGATGTCCTCTTCGAGCTTTGCTTCGGCCTCCTGTTTTGTCTCTATGTCCTTGCGGAGCGTTTGTTCGCGCGCGGCGATCTCTTTTTCCTGCTTTCGGATCTCCGTTTTGGTCCTTGCCTCCGGGAGAGGGATATTCCTGATCGACTTCCCCTTCGGGACGATATCTTGCATTGGGTTTCGTGCCATAACGTAAAGCGATTATATCATACCGGCAAAAGCGGAAGCGATAGCCATGCACACATCATCGATCGCTCTGTTCTCTGATGAGACGAAATGTCTGAGCCGAGCGGCATCGATGATCGTCGTCTCGAGCGGAAGCTCGTCGCTCTTGAGGAGTCTCCTGAACAAAGCGGCGAGATCATTTTCTATCGCCGCATAGAGGCGCAAGGGCAGGGCTTTCCAGGAAGAAATAGGCGCGAGAGCGGCGTCAAAGCCCGTGCGCCACTCGTGAGCGGATCGATCGAGGGCTGGTTTGAGGTGGGCGGCTGTGGCTCTATCCATATCGCCTTCTTCATAAAGGCGAATGAGCGAGGCTGTCTCCTCTGCCGTCGCGCCGAGAGCTTTCCTTATGCTTCGGATGATAGAATGGCGCCCTACAGGAAAGCTCGCCGTCTCTGTTATGATGCCGCCACGAACGATCGCCGCTTCGGATACTTCCCCACCGACATCGATGAATATGAAATCGGGCATCTCGGGATGCTCGCTCGCTATGATCGAAAAAGCCGCAAGGGCCAGGGAGAATGTCTTTATCTCGCGGGATTCGCGGAACCTAGAAGAGATCCTGATCATCTCTCTATAAAGGTCCGTTGGGATCGCGCTCGTGAGAAGCGAGATCTCGGCAGCTCGAGTTTTTTCATCGTATGGCTTCACTCCGAGCACTCGTCGCTCTATGACGAAGAGGCCCCGGCTGGCTCCTTTCTGAAAAGCTTCCTCATCCGCGGAAATGATGCGATCTATGTGCCCGCGGGTGAGGGTGAAAGGCTGAGGTCCTTTGATAGTAATGATTTTAGTCGTCGTCGCGACCCACGGCGAAGAGAAAGAGAGAAAAATAGAGCCGATCGCCGGAAGGCCATCGAGCCTAGCTTTTTTTATAGCTCGCTCGCCGACAACCTGGAACGCAGAAAGCATCGCGGCTTGGAGACGCTTCGAATCGACGATGTCGTCATGGGCGATCGGTTCGCGGATGGCCTCGATGAGGTGAGGAGGTTTATCCTGTTCAAATCTGACGAGTCCGGCGCCGACGGATGCAGAACCGATGCGGAACACAAGGTTCGTCTCCGGCTTTTCACGGAAAAAGGAGAACATGCTCCTATTATACAACAGGCGCTAGGACAAGACCGCCTTGATGCGGCGGACGCCGGCAGAGACCGCTTCCTCTTTTTGGATCTTGAATCGCCACTTCCCTTCCGGGCCGGCGAGATCGCGAGTGTTAGAGACGTGCGGCCCGCCGCAGAATTCTTTGGAATAAGCGCCCTCGAGAGAATCACCGATGTAGTAGACAGACACGACGTCGCCGTATTTGTCGCCAAAGAAATGGTAGGCGCCCGTCTTGAGGGCTTCATCTTTCGGCAATTCGACGCGGTTCACCGGTAGAGCCGCAGAGATATGGTCATTGACGATATCTTCTACGCGTTTTTCTTCATCATCCGTCATTTTCGCGCTATGGGCAAAGTCGAACCGAAGCCTCTCTGGCGTGATATTTGAGCCTTTCTGCGAGACGTGCTCGCCGAGGACTTCGTGGAGGGCTTTATGCAAAAGGTGGGTCGCCGTGTGATAGCGGACGACCATCGGGTCGTTAGCGTCGCCAAGGCCGCCTTTAAATTTCTGCTCGGCGCCGGCACGAGAGACATCCTGATGCTCCTTCATTTTTTTGTCGAAAGCAGAGCGATCGAGGGCTCGCCCTTTCTCTTTGAGCAATTCGGATGTGAGCTCTATCGGAAATCCGTACGTCGTCCAGAGGATGAATGGATCGGTGCCTTTTTCGAGCTCTTTCTTGCCGTCGACGAGAGTCTTTTCGAATTTTTCTGCCTCGTCGCGATAGACGGCACGGATAGCCGTCTTGTCCAAGTCCGGGTAGGCGACACTATACATGTCGACATACATGCCGATGATCTCTTCGCCGGCGCTCTTGTCGAGACCGAGCGAGCTTAGTTTGAATATCGCCCGGCGCATGAGACGGCGGAGAACGTAGCCTTGGTCTTTGTTCGAAGGCAAGACACCGTCGGCGACGAGGAACGTCGTCGTCCGCATATGGTCGGCGACGATGCGAGCCGAACGGAGATCATAGGCGCTCGACCGTGAACGTATGAGATCCATGATCGGGGCGAAAAGATCCGCCTCGAAGACGTTCGACTTGCCCTGGATGACCGTGCACATGCGCTCGAAACCGGCGCCGGTATCGACGTTCTTCTTTTCAAGGCGGCCGACGACCTTGTTGTCTTTTTTGACGAATTCCATGAAAACGTCATTCCAGATCTCGACGATGTGCTGGTCGGCATCGGCTTTGATGTATTCTTCCTTTGTCATGCCGGATGCGAGCGCGCCCGTGAGGTCGTAGCGCATCTCGGAGTCGGGGCCGCACGGGCCATTCGGACCCGGCTGCCACCAGTTCTCGGACGCGGGCATGAAATATATGCGCTCACCTGCGACGTCGTTTTTAGCAAAAATGTCGCGCCAGATCGCGGCCGACTCTTCATCGCGCGGCGCGTCATCATTGCCTTCGAAGCACGAGACGTAGAGGCGCCGTGGGTCAAGGCCGAAGCCGTACTCTTTATTCGTCAAAAGATCGTAGCTCCATTCGATCGCTTCTTTCTTGAAATAGTCGCCGAGAGACCAATTGCCCATCATCTCGAAAAAAGTGAGGTGCGTATTGTCACCGACCTCGTCGATGTCGTTCGTCCGCACGCATTTCTGGAAATCGGCCAGGCGCGTTCCGTTCGGATGCTTTTCGCCGAGAAGATACGGCACGAGAGGCTGCATACCGGCGGTATTGAAAAGGACCGAGGGATCGTTCTCCGGCACGAGAGACGCGGACGGGATGATAGCGTGGCCGCGGGCGGCAAAAAAAGCAAGGAACCGACGGCGGACTTCAGCGGATGTCATAGGGCCTTACTTTACCGCGCCGCCGTCAATTTTTCCAGCCTATCGATATCGCACTCGATCGAGTCGAGACCAGCGTCCCAGAAGTCCGGCTTGGCGATATCGATGCCGATGGACTTGAGGATCTCCTCCGGCGATTCGGAACCGCCGGCGGAGAGGAATGCGGCGATGTTGCGAGCTGCCTTCCTGTCCGTCTTGTATCGAGCGGCGAGGACTTTTGAGACAAGCTGGCCGAATGCATATGTGTAGACGTAGAAGAATCGGCGCAAATGCATCCACGCGACGAAGTGATTGCCGTCGACCGGCTCCATGGCGACGACTGGCCCGAGATACGCGGCCATGTGCTTATTCAAGAGAGCGCCGATCTCGTCTCTGGTGAGAGAGCCTTTCGCGCGTACGGCGCCGTGGAGCTCCGTCTCAAAATTAAAAGCAGCGATCTGGCGGAATATCGTCTGGATGTCGTCATTCAGACGCTTGTGAAGAGCGATGACCTGCTCATCGGGCGAGAGCTTTTCAAACAGTGCGTCAAAGACAAGCGATTCAAAGAGCGTGCTCGCCGCCTCGGCTGTCGATGAGGAATAGTCCTGGTATATGATCGGCTGGCTCTTCGAGAGCTCGGTGTGGATGGCGTGCCCCATTTCGTGAGCGAATGTCATGACGTCGTCCATCGTATTTGTGTAATTGAGGAGGACGAACGTCGGCATATTGGCATTACCAGCGCAATAGGCACCGCCGCCCTTGCCTATTTTCGGGAATGCGTCGATTTGGCCTTTCTCCAAAAAAGAATCGAGAATGGCGGCATAGCGCGGGTCGACGGAACCAAAAATCCGGCGGAGCGTCTCTACCGCTTCCGCAAAAGGCACCGGCCGGACGTTCTTGCCTATGCCGACAGCTCTGTCGAAATAGCCGAGCTTCTCGAGCCGGAGGAGCTTGGCCTTGAGGTGATAGAAGCGATGACTGATATTGAAACGGCGGGTGACAGCGCCGACGAGAGCATCGACGCTCTTTGGCTCATTTTGATACCGGAGGATCGTCTCGTCATACGGCCGGGCGAATCCGCGGAGGCCGTCGTTTATTTTCTTGTCAGTGACGATGGCGTTTATCTCGCTCTCGGCTATGTCCGCGAGACTGGAGAGCGATCTCATCGTTGCTTCATGCAAAGCCCGGCGCTCGTTTTGGGTCGGCAACTCATGGATCCTCTGCATCGCTTCGGATACGGGCAATGTCTTACCGCTTGATTCAACAGTTTGACGGCCGAGGAGCTTGTCCGTGGCGTCGATCCATTGCTGATACGCTGGGATCTCTTTGAGGCTCATGATCTTCTCTTCGGCTTCGGAGAGAGTATGTGCCGCCCGAGCGAATATCGTCTTGAGAAAATGGCGATACCGCTCGAGCCGCGGGCTTTTCAGAAAGCGCTTCTGGAGCTTGGGCGGTATCTTCATCAAAGAAAGCTCGAAAAAGATGATCTGATTGTAGCTTTTCGTCAGACGCTCCATGAGCTGGTTGAGCTTGGCTCGAGCGACGGCATCGCCGCTGTCGAGGCTCAAACGGAATTGAAAGTACGACAGAGGCTTGCCCCAAGCTCGTTTCGAGAGCATCGCTTCATATTCGCCGAGGGCGCGAGCGAGAGCGGCTTCGCTCCGGGCATAGCTGGCCGCGCCGCGATATTTTTTGGCGAACGCCGAAAAAACCCTCTCGAGGGCTTTGACATCTTTTTCCATCTGCGGATCGTCGGCGCTTTTATAGAGTTGTTCCAGGTCCCACGTCGTTCGCATATTTCTTTATGATCTTAAAATCTTCGAGCATCGCTCCTTTCATCGAATTGTTATAAAGCGCGACAGCCGGGTGATAGAGAGCGACAACTGTCACCTCTCCGTAAGGCGCGGTGCCTTTGAATACCTTACCGTGGATCTTTGATATCGTCTGGAGAACAGATGAGAGGTCATATTTCTCGAAAATATATTTCATCGAGTGGCGGCCGAGGGTGGCGATCACCCGAGGCCGCATGGCGGCGATTTGCCTCTCGAGAAAAGGCCCGTAGAGATCGATCTCCGCCTGCTCGGGATCACGATTGCCCGGCGGACGATCTTTGATAAGGTTCGTGACGTAGACCGTCTTGCGATCAAGACCGATAGACGCAAGGAGCTCATCGAGAATCCTGCCGGCGGCTCCGCAGAAAGGCCGAGCGGTCTTGGCCTCGTTCTCGCCGGGCGCTTCGCCGACGAACATGATACGAGCCTCGTGATCTCCCTCGCCTATCACCGGAAAATACTTGTTCTCTATCCTATACGCATAGAGAGGCGAGATCGAAAGGGCGACCACCTCGTCGCGGATCTTTCGAAGCTCGTCAGTTCTCTGATCGATTCCCGTTCCCGGCATAGAGACAGTATAGCAATAAAAAGCCCGCCCGATGGCGGACTTACAAGACGGCGAACACCGCGAGAAAACGGGCGACGCGATGGCGTCGTTGGAAATAACGCATCACTGCTTCGGGCGTCGGGAAATCGCGGGAGAACGCTTCGCGCCCGCCGTGCTGCCACCAATGAATGAAGGCGACATCGGCATCGACGTTCTGGCTCTCCTGGCCGGCATAGTATCGGCTCTCGTCGTTTTCACTGAAGTACCTCTCGGCAAGGCACCTGATGAAGACGCCGTACGAGTCTCTCTTCCGTTCCAGAGCGCGGTTCTCTTCTTCCAGGGTGCGGATGCGCGCTTCGAGCTCCGCGATTTTTCGTGATGGATCAAAACTAATGACGCGCGCCTCGGTCATTTCGAGGGTTTCGGGTGAGGTGGGCATGTTCAAGGGTTTCCCTGCTCCCCATTCTGCTCTCCGATCGAATGAAAATCCAGCAAGTTATGCACACGATCCCTCGGCCTGGAGGAGCGCTCGCTTCGCCTCGGCGCCGCGAAGGCCGCCGAGGATACCGTTGTATCCACCAATTAGGCCATCTGATCTCACAACGCGATGGCACGGCACGCTCTCATCCGTATTCCTCGACATGATCATGCCGACGGCTCTCGCCGCATTCGGATTGCCCGCGCGACGAGCGACCTCCCCATATGAAAGGGTCTCGCCAGCAGGAATGTCCCGCACGATCTGCTCCACGCGCTCTTTAAAAGAGGCTATCCGTTTTGTTACCTGTCGCATCGGTTTTGGTTTTAGTTTTTTTAATGCTCATGAAGGGCATCTGGACGTCACGGGCGGCTTTGCGGTAGACGCAGAATTCGCACGTCGAGCTCGGCTCAGGCAAAGCGTCGCTATCGAGGCAAGCCCTTGCCTGGACGATCGTCTTCTCGACCCATGAATCGTCGCCTTTGTGGGCGATGAGGGTCACGTCGAATTCGAGCTTGCCGTCGAACGACGGGCGATCTTTGCGGCCGTTCACATAGACGAAATATCCTGTCTCAGCGACGCGGTAGCCTTTGCGGCGCAAGAGCCATTGATAGACTTCCATCTGGCGCTTGTACTGATTCTGCCATTTGGTGTCCTCGAGAGATTCGATTTTGCCGTCTTTGGCGGTCGCTTTGTAATCGACGACGATGAGCTCGCCTTTCTTATTGATCCAGACATCGTCGATCGCGCCCGTGATGAGCATGCCTGACTCCGGATGCCTGTATTGGATGCCGACGAAATTTTCCTGCCACTCTGCGAGCTCGTCGTGCTTGAAAGGAATGGCGTCGACGCCGTATTTCGTCATGAGAGGGTGCGGCCGGCCGGCGATGCGGTGAGCGTCGAATTCCTTTTTAAGGAGAGCGTCGACGGCGACATTGAGCGTGAACGACGGACCTTTCGGCCGAGCGACGCCGAGCTTGTTGTCGAGATAGAAGCAGCGCGGGCATTCCATGAACAAGTCTATCTTTGAACGCGAAAGCTTCCACTTCGGCCCGCCGTAATTCCAATCGGCGCTTCTTTTTGCTTTTGGAGTGAAATTAGCCACAGATGTGTTGGGCCTCTTCGAGCACGGATGCGACCTTGCTCTTGGAGATGCCGTAGCTTAACAGATTTTGGCCTTGAGCCGCCACCTGCTTACAAAGGACGATACCGCCGTCGAGGAGAGATTTCTTCTCCGCTTGACCAAGCGTCGTCATCGCCGTGACGGGATGGAGGCCCGCCTCGCTGACGAGATCCTCGAGGTTGCCGCGGCGCGGATAATTCCAGCCGATGAGCGTTAGCCCTTTGCATTCGGCGTACCTGATCGCGGCATCGGTGAATTTCGTATTCGTAAAAAGCTGGAACGAGGTGACTTTGCGCTTTTTGCCGCCGTACGCATACACATTCTCTTTGAGGTCGTCCCAGCGGGCTTTTATATACAGAGCGACCTTGAGGTCGGATTTGATGCCGTATTCGTTGTGAAATTTCGCCTCGACCATGACGAGCTCGTCGCCTTTCCAAGCGACGACGTCTATCTCGTGCTCGACGCAGCTACCCTGGACGATCTGGTCAGTCAGAGCCTCGTATCCTTCCGACTTGAAAATCTCGGCTATGAATTTTTCGAAAGGAAAGCCCGTCGGGCCGAGCTCGGTTATTGCCCGCTTCATCGAATATCGAGCGACGGCGGCCGGATGGGCGACTTTCCGGAGGATCTCGAAGGCGTGGCGGTAGATTTCATTCGTCGTCATGCCTTCAACGAGCTCGCCCTCAATATGGCGGAGGACTTTTTCGGCCTGATCTTGAGTGGCGCCTGATTTGCGGAGCGACTCGACGAGCTTGGCTGGGTCGAACCGCTCGCGCTCGCCTGTCGATTTGACGATCGAAAGTGGGGACATGGAGGTATTATACCACCGCGCCTCCTCCTAGACAGGTGTTGGCGTCATAGACAACGATAGACTGTCCAGGAGCGACGATGATCGGCTTTTCAAATGTGATCGTCAGGCGCTCGGCGCGCAGGCGATCCGGACGCGGTGCATTGTCTTTATCCCGTGCGATCGTGCACTGCAAGAGATCGCCGAGGTGTCTGATCCGAGCACGATACGTCCTACCCGCGACAAGGACAGCCTCCTTCCCTCGTATCCAATTGACAGACTCGAGCATATAATCGCGCCTCTCGACAGAAAGACTACCATCGGGCGCTCGATGAGAAACGGTCACTGTGTTTTTGTCGAGATCGCGCGCAATGACATAGTATGGCGCGTCATCGGGAGTCTTAGTTGTCACCGTGAACCCATGCCTCTCCCCTACGGTCAAAAATAAAGCGCCGTCATGATGACCAATGACGTTGCCGCTCTGGTCGAGCACGTCGCCGCGTCGAGGCGTCACGTAATGAGAGATGAATTCTTTGATGTCTATTTTGCCCATAAAACAGAGGCCTTGGCTGTCTTTTTTCTCGGCGACGGGCAAGCCGAATCGGCGAGCGAGCCGTCGCGTCTCCGACTTTTCCATACCGCCGACAGGAAAAAGCGTCCTCGAAAGCTCCTTCTGCCCGAGAGTCCAGAGGAAATACGATTGGTCCTTGCTCGGATCGGCGCCCGCGACGAGATCAAAGACCCTTCTGCCGTGGCCATCGTCGCTCTCTCGTACCTGCGCATAATGTCCCGTCGCGACATAGTCAGCTCCCTGCTCCATAGCCCAATCAAAGAATGCGCCAAATTTAACGTGACGATTGCACATGACGTCCGGATTTGGCGTCCGACCGGCGCGATATTCGACGATCATGTGATCAACGACTTCCTTTTTATATTCTCGTTCCAGATCGAGAGTGACGAACGAGATGCCGAGATGGACGGCGACTCGCATGGCATCGAGCCTGTCTTCGCGCCATGAACAGCCGCCGGCGGATTCCAGCCAGTCAGGCTGCCATACTTTGATGAAAACACCTGTCACATCGAAGCCCCGCTCTTTGAAAAGAGCCGCCGACACGGACGAGTCGACGCCGCCGGACATGCCGACAAAGACTTTTTTTCGAGCACAGACTGCCATTTGACTTGCCATGGGCTATATGTAGCATTAAAGACAGCAACCTTCAACCCTGCACCTATCAAATATGCATCCAAAAATCGCTCCGCTGGAGTTCCAGCGCTCCGATCGTTTCCATGTCGTCGACATGCCGCCGGAAGAAGTCATAGTCAAACTTGGGCCGCCGCCGGCTCGGGCGCCCTTCATAGCCACGTTCTCGCCTGCCCACGTGCATGACGAACCCGACATGAAAAGCAGCGTCGACCACGAATCGTGGAAGCTCGTCGCCGTCCATTTCGTCGAGCCTGTATGGGTCCGGCGGGACGGCACAATCAGCTATCGACTGCCGCTCTGGCGCCGGTTGCTCTGGCCCGCTCGCCGGACGAGTCTCCGGATCGACTTCGGCTTTATCGAGACGGGGCTCAACGGATTACGCCTCATGCCCATCCGCACACCGGTCTCCCGCCTGACTTCGCCGTTCCCCTGCGATCCGTGGAGACTGATGGTCTGTCGGGATGGATATCCGACGTGGCACGACGCCATCATCCACGAGAATGGCCATTTCAAGCTCGCGAGCGTCGCCAATCAGTATGAGAAGCGGCGCGTCCTCAAACCTCCGCCCGAGGACATCCTCGCAGATTAGCGCGATGATCGGCAACCGCCGCGCGACATTTCATGTCGCGCGGCTTTTTTATTCAATACCCCAAATATTTCGCCTTGTTCGCCTCATGCTCCTGAAGCGTCACCGCATAGTGCATGGTGCCCTGGCTATCGGAGAGATAGTAATAATACGGCGTGGATATCGGATGGACGGTATCGTGGATAGCCTCGAGACCAGGGTTCGATATCGGCGTCGGCGGCAATCCGACGTGGAGATACGTATTGTACGGCGAATCGATGGCGAGATCGGAGACGGAAATGTCTTTGCTCGCCGTCTTGCCATCGACGTATGAGAAAGCCGAATCGACCTGGAGAGGCATATGCTCGTCGAGCCTCTTCCACAGGATGCCGGCGACTGTCTGGCGCATCTCCGTCGTATTCGCTTCTCTTTCGACGATCGACGCCATTATCATCACCTGGCTTATCGGCCTGCCGAATGTGGTGATGTCGGCCGAGAGGGTCTGTATGCGCCTCTCATAATTCGAAAGCATCATATCGACGATGTCCTGATCAGTCGCGTTCGGCGGGATATCGTATGTATCAGGGAAAAGATATCCCTCGCGCGGCAAAGCGATCTTGAGAAAGTCCTGCTCGTTGAAAAGCTCGAGACGCGGCTCTTTGGCCAGTATGCTCGCTATACCTTTGACATCAGTGCCTTCGGGGATCGTGACGCGAACAGTGACGAGCTCGTAATGGCTGTGAGTCAAGCGCCAGGCGACGCGGACAGCGTTTTCAGCGGTAGGAAAATAATAATCTCCCGCTTCTACCCCTCGCGAGCCGCCGAACAGGACGACGAGCACCTTGAAAGCGAACGGCGACCTGATGACATGCTCGGTTTCGAGTCTATCGGCGATGGAAGTGAGACCAGCGCCTTTCGGCACCGTGATCGTCGTGTCGGCAGCAAGACCGATCGGAGCGGCTAGAGAACGGGTGTAGAGCGCGTAAAGGACGATAAGCGCCGCGGCCACCGCAAGCCATCGATTTTTCGGCGACAGTAACGGCCGCTCGGACATGTATTTCGGTGATCCGCTCTCCATTGAAGATGTCCGCTAGACAGGCAGGTTCGAAGGAGCGTCCGCGCTCTTCGATGGGATACGCTTGAGGGTCGGCGTCTTTACGGCGCTGCCTGGGAAATGATAAAGAGTCGCGAGCTCTTCGGTATTGAGCACCGTCCACTTGCGCATGAACGGATAGTGGAAATAGCCACGCTCGCAATATGCCCGGAAATGCTCGATCTTGCGCCCCAGAAGCTTGTGGCCTTTCCAGTCCTGCCATTTATAGTCGAATGACATGCCTTCCTCTGGCTTGAAGCCGTTCATGTGGGGCGCGTTGAATTGCTTGAACGAGCCTGTCAGACCGCCGCCATTGCCTTTATCGAAGATATCTTTCGGAGCGATGTAGACGATCCTGATGCCGGCGTCGAACGCGAGCTTGGAGACGGAGCGCTCGATGGCGGCGATTTTTTCCTGGGCGCCCTTGGTGAGCTTGGCTAGATTCGGCACCTTGTTGCCCTCTTCGTCCTCGACAGCGGCTTCGTCGATGACTTTCTGGATGAGTTCTTTAGCCTCTTCTTTCCATTTGTCGGGATATTTATTGTTGAGAGGCGTCTTCTCCTGGGTGTGGGCGCGGACAATGATCTGAACCCAGGCTTGGTGGCCTTTCTTGAGCGAGCCCATGAATTCGATCAGAGGCGCCATTGGATCGACTTTGTATTCTTCTTTTGGATCTTTGTCGAGGCCATAGTCGACGTACGTTTTTATCGGCAAAGGATCAGGGCCGGTCGCTTCGAATCGGCAGCCGGCGAGCTCGTATTTCTCCGGGTCAAAGAAGACCGCCTCGGTATAGTCGGGCACTTCGTGGATCTCGACGCCCGGATATTGCGCGTATATATTCGACTCGACGATCGCCCGCTGGCTCTTGAACGTCCAGATGTAGAAATGGATCTCGCCATCGATCGACGCGAGCTCGAGAGAGAACCATGGGCGGACTTTGCCTTCCCAATAACGGTCGAGAGGCGTGCCTTCGCCGCCCGTTTGATAGAGGCCGGTGAGAACGAGCTCCATAGCGAGCGGCGACTTGATCGTCTCTTGCGGCAATTTGATCTCGAGGAGGATCTTTTCCTGCTTCCCTATCCACGCAGTCCGCACATAGCGGACCCAGACGCCCCAGGCATACTCGAATATGACGATCGGTATCCAGACGACAGCAAAGAATATGAGCCAGCGGGCAGTCTGCGGGATAGCGATATTGATGGCGAAGCTCGCGAGATCGGAAAAAATATTCACGGGATTATTATAGCAAAAGGCCCTGGAACGCGCCTCGACGTTCAGGGCCTTTTATGACTATGCCGCCGGCGAGTACCTGTTCTCTTTGTCTTTCTTGAAATATTTCGGATTCTGGAGATTGACGAGGATAGTGTTCTCTTTGACGTAGCGCTCCTTGAGGACTTTGTCTATGATCTCCTTCCTGGTGAGCGGGCCGCTCTTCTCGAGGATCTTCTTGATGACGTCTTTGACGACGCCGGACATATAGCCCCACTCGGAGAGCGCGTAAAGGCCGCGGCCGACGAGAACGAAGCGGGGGTCCTTGATGAGCTCGTTGTGAGTGGTCGCTTCGTGGGCTTTTTTGTCGAACATTTTTTCGATCTGCTTGGCGACTTCGCGGAAATGGATCGGCGAGCCGTGCTTTCTGATCACCAGATAAGCATAATCGCGGACGCCTTTGGCGCGGATGTTCGGAGACTGGGCGACACCCCATTCGCCGAGAGGATTCTTGCCGACTTTTTTCGAGATGGCGAGCCAGCGCTTGAGAATCTCGTCGTTTCGATACTGATCGTTAAGCCCCTCGATGTGGTTGAGGAACGTATCGATCATCTCCGATTCAGGGATGATGTCGTCGTCCTTGAGATTCTTGTAGAGCTTCTTGAGAGCGTCCTCGACTTTCTTGGCGGTCGCGTCGTCGACATGCCAGCGGTGCTTGAAATGGTCGTCCTCCTTTTGCCATTTGAAAGCCCGGCCGAGGACGAGCAAGAAATAGATATGATTCTGGGTCGAGGCGTCTTTCGAGACAGCGTCGAGGAGGTCTTCCTCGGCGATAATGGTGCCCATCTCCTTGACCATATCCTCGAGCTCCTTGAAAGCAGCCGCCTGGGCTTCGTACTCTTTCGAGCGCTGGATGTTCTGAATGGCGTAGTTCTCGATCTGGCGGACGCGCTCGCGGGTGATGCCGTAGGTCTTGCCTATCGCCTCGAGAGTCATCTTCTTCGGATCTTTGCCGAGGCCGTAGCGCTTGATGACTACTTCCTGGGCGCGGTCAGGCAGGCTCTTGAGGAGCGCCTTGACGACCTGTTTCGGCTTGAGCGTAAGCGTCGTTGTCATATGTTTGATATTAAGTCAAGATTACTGCGAAGTCAAGATTCGTGTCAAGGGGATACCGGCTAGACGACGATCGACACGAGCTTGCCGGGGACGATGATCACCTTCTTCGGCGTCGCCTCCCCTACCCATTTTTTCACATCGGCGAGGCCGAGTGCCGTACGTTCGAGGACGTTTTTATCCGTGCCTTTAGCCACGATAAAGCTCGCTCGGACTTTACCGTTGACTTGGACGACGATAGTGACCGATTCGTCCTCGAGCTTGGTCTCGTCGGCGACGGGCCACGGCGCGATGTGGATGGATTTTTTATTGCCAAGCTCATGCCACACATCCTCCGTCATATGCGGGGCGAGAGGCGCGAGGAGTTTGAGGAATGACTCGAGATCGGCGCGCGGCACGGCATCTTCTTTTTCGAAAGCATTGAGGAGAATCATCAGAGACGATATAGCCGTATTGAAATTCATGTTCTCGATATCCGCTGTCACTTTTTGTATGGTCTTTTGAAGAAGAGCGCCCGTTTCTTTCGAGAGCGTGGCTCCTTTTCTCGTCGGTCTCTGACCGAATGCGAAGACTCTCTCGATGAACCGCCGCGGACCGATCATGCTTTTCGTATCCCAGGCGATCGCTTGGTCAAAAGGACCCATGAACATCTCATAGAGACGGAGAGTGTCGGCGCCATAGGTCTCCACGAGCTCGTCAGGATTGACAACATTGCCGCGCGATTTGGACATTTTCTCTCCGCCTTCGGCGAGGATCATGCCTTGGGAGGTGCGCTTCTTGTACGGCTCAGCAGTCGGCACGACGCCGATGTCGTAGAGGAATTTGTGCCAAAAGCGCGAATAGAGCAAGTGAAGCGTCGTGTGCTCCATGCCGCCGTTGTACCAATCGACGGGCGTCCAGTAGTCGAGCTTTTTAGGGTCAGCGAGCTTCTTGCTGTTTTTTGGATCGACATAGCGAAGGTAATACCAAGATGAACCAGCCCACTGCGGCATGGTATCCGTCTCGCGGATCGCCGGGCTTTTGCATTTCGGGCACTTGACGTTGACCCATTTAGTCATAGCCGAGAGCGGCGACTCGCCTGTATCCGTCGGCTCGTATTTTTTGACGGCAGGCAATTTGACGGGCAAGTCTTTTTCCGGAACGGCTACCCAGCCGCATTTTTCGCAATGGATGAGAGGGATCGGCTCGCCCCAATAGCGCTGGCGCGAGAACACCCAGTCGCGGAGCTTGTACGTCGTCACCCACTTCCCTCCGGCGAATTCAGTGATCGGCTTCATCGCTCCGTCGGCATCCATTCCGCTGAATTTTCCAGAGCCGACGAGCACGCCTTCTCCGACATAGCACCCGTCCGCGAATAGATCCCATGCGGCCTTGAGATCGGGTCTGTTCACGAAATCTCTCACTCTGTCACGCGGCACCCAGACGACGTCATGGAGGTTTTTCTCGTCTTCTGCGACAGGCTTCTGCGCTCCCGATGCGAGCTCGAGATATACGACTTTGAAGTGAGCGTATCTATTCTTGCGCTTTACGTCGTGATAGAACTTTGAATGGACAGTGCCGACGGTCCTCACATATTTCGTGCCCGTATACCCGGTCTCTTCGGCTGCCTCGCGCACGGCCGTGGCGCCTTCGTCTTCTGCTCCGTCGATGCCGCCCGTGACGAAACCCTGCCAATCATTCGATTTCCATTTTGAGCACAGGAATTCGTCTTTGTCCCAATGTTTTATAAGGCACATGACCGCGTTTCGTTCGACGAATGGTTGGCCTTTTCTCGTCGCGTCCTTACCTTCATTTTTCTCGAACGAAGGCTCGACGACATGGCGAATGGGCAAGTCGTATTTCTTCGCAAAAGCGAAATCGCGCTCGTCATGCGCAGGTACTGCCATGACGGCGCCAGTGCCATAGCCTCCTAGGACATAATCAGCGACGAAGACGGGCACCTCCTCGCCATTCGCCGGATTCACAGCCGAGACGCCTTCGAGCTTGACGCCTGTTTTCTCTTTTTTGGCATCGGTGCGCTCTATATCGCTCTCTTTGCGCGCGGCGGCGACGTATGCGGCGACCTCGGTTTTGTTTTTGTATTCTAGCGTGGAGACGAGCGGGTGCTCCGGCGCGACGACAACGTACGTCACGCCGAAAAGCGTGTCAGGCCGGGTTGTGAATACTTTTACCTTGTCGGCGAGAGCCTTGCCGCCGACGCGCACGGCGAATCCGAGCTCCGCGCCCTCGGACCGACCGATCCAATTCCTCTGTTGGATCTTGATACGCTCCAGGTAGTCGACTGTATCAAGGTCGTCATAGAGACGGTCGGCATATTTGGTGATGGCGAGCATCCATTGCTCTTTGACCCGCTTCTCGACCAGCGTGCCGCACCGATCGCAACGGCCGTTCACCACTTCCTCGTTGGCGAGGCCGATCTTGTCCTTCGGACACCAATTGATCTCCGTCTTGGCTTTATAGGCGAGGCCTTTCTCGAACATTTTGAGAAAGATCCACTGCGTCCATTTGTAATATTTCGGATCGGTCGTATCCACCTCGCGCAACCAGTCGAAAGAAAGGCCGAGCGATTTGAGCTGGCGGCGGAAATTGTCTGTGTTTTCTTTTGTGACAGCCGCTGGCTGGCGGCCGGTCTTGATCGCATAATTCTCCGTCGGCAGGCCGAACGCGTCCCAGCCGATCGGATACATGACGTTCTCGCCTTCCATGCGGTGCTTCCTGGCGACAACGTCCATAGCTGTATAGCTCCTCACATGACCCGTATGAAGGCCAGCGCCCGAGGGAAACGGGAATTCGACGAGAGGATAGAATTTCTTCATGCCTTTCGCCGACGCGCCTTCCTTGGCGTTATAGATCTTGGCTTTGGCCCACTCCGACTGCCATTTTTTTTCTATTTTCTTATGATCGTACTTTTTCATCTGTGCGGGCGAATTTTTTGACGGCGAGCCACAAGAGAGCGGCGAGAGCGACGCCGAGGATGACGACCTTGAGCCAGTCTTGAGCCGACGACCAGTACCGGAAAGAAGCGACGACGAGCGAGAGCGAGCCAGCGAACGAAAGGGATGTTTTGACGACTTCCCCGCCGCCCACGAACGAGCCAAGGGCGATCATGATGACGCCGACGATGACGAGAATGATGAAGACATTACGCTCGTACGACTCCTGGGCATTCTGGAGAGCTTGTTGGCATGTGTAATTCGGATTGCAATAACCGCTCGCGGTTTTGACAGTCGGCGGCTCCTGCCCTGCCGGCGCGACCACGGCAGTCCATTGGCCGCCTGCGGAGACGCAGGCGGCTTCCGTCGCCGGAGGCGTCACGATCTGCTGATCGTGGCAGAAATCATTCCAGACAGGCGCTTTGTACGCGAGCGAAAGAGCGTAATTAACGAAAAGGTTCGCGACGAGAGCAATCGCGAATACGAGCGACCATTTGAGAAAACGAGGCTGGCGTGCGCTTTGTCCGTTCTGATCCATGGGGTTTTAGCTAGAAGCTGATCGGATAATGATTGAATATACCACGAAAAAGCCGGCCTGTGGGCCGGCTTTTTCATACCATATGCTGGGCAAGTCGCCGACGACTACATAGTCGCCTGGGAAGCCTGTGGAGCCTTGGACTCGCACATCTTGCAATCCCTCTTGTGGGTGAAGATGAGGTAGAGACCAGAAAGGCCAACAAGGATGTAGACCAGACTCTCAAGCCAGCTGACGCTGCCGAGAATAAGGTGCACAACATTCCATCCGAACGCGGTCAGGCCCCAGTTAAGAGCGCCGATGATCACGAGGACGAATGCTATAGCATGAGTTGCTTTCATGGGTGATTTTTCTAGCTGATAATGCTGCGACTTTTACCCATCAATTATATCAACTTGGCAAGATTTTTGCGCAAGGAGGTTATGCACAGGGCTAAATCTCTATGAGTATTAGGGCTATGAGACCACCTCTTTAAAACGAGGGTCGAGTTCGTCTTCAAGATGAAATTTCTCGGCAATTTCATCCAAGACGTCGTTCTCGCTCCTCTCGTCCTCAAAAGAATTGTAGTTGTCTAGAATCTCTTCTCCAATCTCGATGTCTCTCATCGCTATCATGACCACTTCTTCTTCGCCGTCTCGGTACTCCGACAAAACATTAGGGTTTTTCGAATGATTAAAGTATTTTCCGTTGTCAGCGGAGAAACAATATAATTTGCTCTTTTTGCTTCTCCAGCAATATTTGTAGATATAGACTTGAAGCAGATCGGGAAAGCTCAGAATCTGCTCTCTCGTGAGCCTCTGATCAAAACCCGGAGTGAATCTCCAGATCTCAGTCCCCCTTGGAATGAATTCGTCCGCGAACAATCCGATGCCGTGGATATCGCTCTCTTTGATCTTGGTTTTTACGAGCAACATTATCGTCAAAACTTAAATTACACCTTAAACTCTATCACGTCACCGTCCTTGACGATGTAGTCTTTGCCTTCGGTGCGGATGAGGCCGCGTTCGCGAGCGGCGACGTATGAGCCGGCGGCGAGCAATGTATCCCACTCGATGACCTCCGCCCGGATGAACTTGTCTTTGAAATCGCCGTGGATAGCGGTACCGGCCAAAGGCGCGGTAGAGCCGCGTCTGATCGTCCAGCCGCGCGTCTCGTCCTCGCCCGTCGTGAAATAAGTAATAAGGCCGAGAAGCTCGTAGCTTTTCTTGATGAGATTGTCGACGCCGTTGTCGGCGCCGCCGAGGCCGGCGCGCATCTCGGTTTTCTCGGCATCTGTCATATCTTTGAGATCTTGTTCGATGCCGGCGTCGACGATGACGTGCCCTGCCCCGCTCTTCTCGATGAAATCGACGAGCGCCGCGAATCGACCGTCATTCATCTCGTCGAGATTTTTGCCGCCGGTCTTTTTGTTGAGCACATAGAGGATCTTTTTCGACGTGAGGAGATGGAGCTGTTTGAGAAAAGGCGCTTCGAACTCGTCCGCCGCGACTGATGAAGCGAGCGTGCCCGCCTCGAGGGTGGCCTTGAGGCGCTCGAGGAGCTTCATCTCGATCACCGCCTCTTTTTTGCCGGCTTTGACTTCCTTGCCGAGATTGATCATGCGTTTCGTCGTCGTCTCGAGATCGGCGAATATGAGCTCGAGATTTATGACCTCGATGTCGCGAAGAGGGTCGACGCCGCCGGCGACGTGGATGATGTCGTCGTCCTCGAATATGCGGACGACTTCGGCTATCGCGTCCGTCTCGCGGATATTGGCAAGGAATTTATTGCCGAGGCCTTCGCCCTGGGCCGCGCCTTTGACAAGGCCGGCGATATCGACGAATTCGACTGCGGCCGGGACGGTTTTTGCGCTGTGGGAGAACTCAGAAAGCTTCCAAAGACGCTCGTCGGGCACGGCGACGACGCCGACTGACGGGTCGATCGTCGCGAAAGGATAATTGGCGACGAGAACGCTTTTCTTCGTGAGCGCATTGAAAAGCGTCGATTTGCCGACGTTTGGAAGCCCGACGATGCCTATAGAAAGTGCCATAGCGGTTGTTAGGATTTGAAATATAGCAGAAAGGTGGTTATATATCCACCAGGAGCCCATGAACACCGAACATCCCAGCCGTGAGATCTATTTTGTCTTCGCATTCACCCGCTGCCGCTTGAAAGTGTACGAAGCCGACGAAGGATTCATCCGCGGCATGCTCGCAAAGAATCCTCGCGTCGAGCTCGTCGCTTCGCGCGACAACGAGACGTATGAGGAGGTAGATACCCGCGTCCTCGGCCATCTGATGGCTGATTCGATCGGGCCTCTCTTCAAGAGAATCGTCGATAATAACGAGACCCTCAAGAAGGCTCTCGGCATCCTCGCCGCCGACTCCCCATAGGGAGCGGTTTTTATTCGCTGTTATCTCGCGGCACGGCCGAAGCGCTCGACTTTGCCGAGGAGCGCCTGGGCGCGCTCGGCGGAAAGGCCGCCGCGCATGCCCGAGAACCATGTCTTGCGCACGGGGGCGAATCCAGAGAAACGTAAGACGCCGCGAACCCAATTGTTTATGTTGCCGCCGAATAGGATCCAAAGAAGGATCGGGTGAGAGTCAGAGGTGACGATGACGCGCGCGCTCCTGCCTTTGAGGCGGCGATACCAGCCGGGGATCAGGCCTTTCCTCATATTGAAGGCGAAGCCTGGCATCCAGGCGCGGTCGACGAGGCCTTTCATGAGAGCTGGCATGTCCGACCACCAGATCGGAAAAACAGAGACAAAATGCTCGCACCACTTCACGTCCTCTTGGAATTTCTTTATATCGGGTTCGTACGGCTGGATGATTTTATAGCCTTTGTGGAGTATCGGGTCGAACTTCATATCGGCGATATGGGTAAAGCGCACCTCGTGGCCGGCCTCCTTGGCGCCTCTGGCATACGCCTCGGCGAGCGCCGCCGAGAGCGAGTCATGATCGGGATTGCCGACGAATATGAATATTTTCCTCGATCGGGCCATTATTGTTTCTGCATTATCTTTACCAATTCATCGCGATGCTTCGACATGAGCTCCGTCATGATGGCCTGCTGGTCTTTGCCTGAAGCCAAGCTTTCCTGTAATTCCTTGGCTAAAGTCTCGAAAAATACCGGGTTGCGCTCGACGAGATCGAGCAGTGCTTCCTGCTCTGCTGCGGGAACATCCTTTAATTGCGACTTCATCGCCTGCTTGATCAAGAATCGTTTGAACATAGATTTTCACTCTACCAAAAAAGGTTTGCCAAGGCCATCAGAGCTATATGTCTCGAGCGGCACGGTGCGCCAGCACGCGACGACGCGATCGGCATAGCTCCAAAGAGCCTCTATCTCTGTCGAACCGACGAATGTCCGACGCGCGCCCGCGACTGCATCGAGGATTACGTTCCCGTATGCATCTCTGGTGCGCGGGATCTCGAACGAGTCGATGCTCGCATCGCAATTCTCTATCGAGATCTCCTGCGCCGGCTGAACCTTGAATGTCATTTTTTTCGGCAAGCCAGACACCTCCTTGAAGACGACCTCGATCGAAGTCTCGGATACCGGCATCTTCTTTCCGGCTTGGAGGATGATCTCGACGCCTTTGAGCTTGCCTGAATGGAATGTCGTGACGACTTCAAAGGCGGTCTCGATGTCGGAGCCGGCCCGGACGCCTTTTTCTGATCCATAGCCAGCGTATTGGCCGCGGCGATGGAGAGCACATGTCTCGGCCGGCGGCTGGAGGCTCTCGATCGCCCGCGCCCGCGACGCCTGCCACGACTCTCCAGGATCGGCGACGGCCGCCGCGAGCATCTCGAGCATGTGGTTCTCTCCGACGTCACGGAAAGCGCCGACGCCGTCGTACGTTGCGCCGCGGCCTTCTATTCCCTTTTCCTCGAACATCCGCACGCGAATCGAAGCGACGGCGTCGGCGGTGAGGAGACGCGAAAAATCCGAAGTGCTCTCATGGAGGTCCATGATGGCACGAATGGTGTCTTTGCCGAGATAATGGTCAACGCGATAGACGCGATCTTCGTCCATCGTCCCGGCGATCTGACGGTCGAGAGCGCGGGCAGTACCGAGATCGGTACCGAAAGGCTTCTCGATGAGGAGCTTCGCCTCGGCTTTGCCGCGTTTGAGGACACCCGTCCGGGCAAGAGACGAGATCGCTTTCGGGTGATGTTGAGGCGCGAGAGACAGATATATGAGCGTCTCCGCCCCCGGAGATCGCTTCTGGAGAGCAGCGATGCGCGCGGCGAAATCTTCGTATCCGACGTCGGCGTCGATGTCGACTTTCGCGTATGAGATCCGATCAGCGAAGCTCGCGGAATCGATGTTTTTGTTTTCTTTGAGAAAAGAGAGAAAAGCTTCGTCGTCCCAATCGCGGCGAGACACGCCTATGACGCTCGAATCGGCGGCGAAGGCGCCTTCGCCGTAGAGCGCCTCGAACGCGGGGAATATCTTTTTCAAGGCGAGGTCGCCCGTCGCGCCGAAGAGCGCAAGAATGACCGTCTTTTTATCCTGTCCTTTCTTTTGGGCCAAAACATGAGAAGTATACAAGAAAAAGCCCCGCGGCGCAGAGCGCCGCGGGGCGGTCTTCAAATCAGTATCGCGATCGGCCTTCGAAAACTCTCCGCAAAGGGAGGATGAAAGCGTGGATCATCAGGCCGCTGAACGAATCGGGAAATTCGTGCGGCTGATATCGATAGACGAGCGACGAGTGCTTGAACCCAACAGACTCGTCGCCGCTCGACACGAAACTCACGCCGGATGGGCCGACGACCTTCAACTTGAGCGCATCGCGCACGCGGACGAAATCGAAGATCGCTTGCGTCTCCGTCTCGGGCGGCGGAAGGGCAAGCCTCTGGTCGAGCTCGCGTTCAGTCTGCGGCGAGAGGATAGACTTCTCATTATCCGCGATTTGGCGCGAGCCATATTGCGGAAACGATTTCGACGGCTGGCCGAAGAGCGGCGCGGCGGATGCGATGATGGCCATCGCGGCGAGGACGCATGTCTTGATTTTCATGGGGCAAGGACGGGATTTTGTCCCAGTATAGTCGAACAAAAAACCCGCGCAAGGCGCGGGGCTTATATGACCGGCGGATCTGCGCAGTCCTGTGGAAAATGCTCGCGCGACCAGAGAGGCCGGCTTGCAGGCTGGCGGGGCGGACGGCCCGTCCAAGAAGACGCTGATCCGTCGGACGTTTCCGACGAACGCTCGTCTCCCAGGGAGAGCATGCCCGCGATGGGACACGGCGCCGGAGCGATAAACGACTTGGCGCCGTCCGGTATGAGCCGGGACGTGCGAACCTTTTCGGGAACGCGTCCTCGGACAAAAAGTGCAAGGGGTGCCGTGAAGATCGCGGCGAGAAGTAGTAATCTCTTCATCAGGGGCCAAGACGAGTATAGAACGCCGATCTATACCTGTAAACCGCTATATGTGCACAATCCTTGATGTGGACCTAGGGGGAATCGAACCCCCGCCTCGTCAATGCGAATGACGCGTCGTACCACTAGACTATAGGCCCGTCTCGGGACCGAGGCCGCGGCGGCGCAGAGCGCCGCGCGGCCTCTTCCCGTGTGCACCCTACACGATTCGAACGTGTGGCCTCTCCCGTGTGAAGGGAACGCTCTAGCCGACTGAGCTAAGGGTGCAAGTCCTCCTTGTGGACCTATCGGGAGTCGAACCCGACACTCATCCATGCCATGGATGCGTATTACCGATATACTATAGGCCCTTCATAGCGCCAGAAGCGCGTCACGGCAACAATGTCGCCGCGTTGCCGAACTCTTTATCCTTCTTGAATACCTGCTCGGCGATACCATATATAGCATACGTTATGAAAAAAGCCGAGAAGACGTCGATGGAATAGTGAACATGGCCCATGAGCACGACTGCGCCGAGGAAGACAGACAGGGCGATGAATCCGACGCGGAGGTACTTGTTGTCCCAATACAGGAGCGCCATGAGGAAAGGCAATCCGGTGTGCCCCGAAAAGAACAATTCTCCGTCGAAATCGAAAAGATGTATGAGACTGCTCGCGTCGACGACGATATGCGTCGGAAACGGCGCGATGTGAGTGAGCGTTACGAATATCGAGCGGATGACATAGAAAAGCGCGATGGCTTTTATCGTGAAAGGCATGCGCCGGGGCATGGCGAAACAGACGAGGAGGACGATCGCCACGAGCGCGTAGCCGCCATAGATGAAGACAGCATCCACGTCGAATACCGGAATGTTGGAAAGAATGATGTCGGTGACATAATTGCTCTCGCTTTTGGTCGCGTATGTGCCGGCATAAAAATTGATGATCAGAGCGGCGGCGAGCAAAACGACCGCTCCGAGGAAGAGCTTCAGGAATGTGCGATCTTTGAACAGTGCGGGGATATCCTTCATTGCGCTTTCTTTTGTCGATTGCCCGTATAGAGTACCTTAAAAAAATGGAAGACGTAACGGATCGGTATGGTGAAAGCGCCTTCGGCTTTGATGCGCCGTGCCGAGGTGCTCTGGAAAAGGTTCGGATCGAATATGACGCGGCCGTGCCGAGAGACGCGGCGGGCGGTGTCCGTGTCTTCTCCATAAAAAAGGAGAGCGGTATTGTAGCCACCGGCCTTTTCCAAAGCCTCGGCTCGGATAAAACTGTTGCCACCGATGAGAACAGCGCCAAGATTAAATGCCTGGATAATCCGATTCATCACCCGATAGACGTATTTCTGCGAGTAGAAAGAAAAAGCCCGAAAGATCCGGCCGCCGTCATAATAGTAATACGGCCCCGTGGCAGCGACGACGGCTGGATCATGGAGATGAGCGGCGCCGCGCGAGAGCCAATCTGGCTCGGGCAGACAGTCGGCATCCATGTTGACGATGATTTCGCCCGAGGCTTCCCTTCTGCCGCGCTCGCGGGCATGGAGGAGGCCCTTGTTCGGCTCATAGACGACAGTCACGCCGCCGAATGAGCGAGCGACTTCCGATGTCCGGTCGATCGAAGCGTTGTCGACGACGATGATCTCGAAATCAGGATAATCCTGCGCCAAAGCCGCCGTGATCGTGGCTGGTAAAAATTCCTCTTCGTTATGAGCAGGTATGACGATCGAGACTTTTTCCATAGACTTCTTCCCAGATATCGGCGACGGCGGATTGGGAGAACTGCCTGACGTACGCGAAGGCCTGCTCGCCCATCGCCCGCGCGGCGGCCGGATCCGCGAGGAGCCGTTCGAGCGCCCGGGCGAGGGCTTCGACACCGCCGTCTGGAACAGTATACCCGAATTCCGGCTTGATGTGTTCCCCAACTGCTCCTTGATCGACGCCGACTGCCGGCAAAGCGCTCGCGAACGCTTGCATGAGGGACAGGCACTGCGTCTCGATGGGACACATGTTAGCGAAAACATCCGCGGCCTTGTACCATTTCGCGAGTGTCGGATGATCAAGGAAGCCGGTAAATACGACAGAATCGCCGAGATTCTCTTCGGCGACGAGGGCGCGAAGGCTCGTCTCGACGGGGCCGCCGCCGGCGATGACGAGCCTAGCATCGGGCACCCGCGCGCGCAGGCGGGCGAAGCCGCGCAACAGCACTGTCGTCTTCTTTTCAATGCCGAGCCGGCCGCTGAACATCACGACTCTGCCGTCGAGACCGAGCTCGCGGCGGATCGCCTGTTTGGCATCATCTGTCGCTGGCGAGAAAAGGCCAAGAGACGTCGGATTCGATATCATTTGAGCGGGCGTCTTGAGCCCATACGATCTCATCTCCCGGACGAGAGCGGCGGCTGGCGCGGACATGAAGACGCAGCGATTGTAGTAAAGGGCGAACATCTTGTTCGCGAGCCAAACAGCCCAGTCTCCGCGGAACGGACCGTATATCCTGATGTACTGGTCGATAGCCGTGTGGTTCGTACCGACGAGAGAAACGCCGAATATCCGTGATGCGAGATACGCCTCGATGCCCGCGCCGAAAGGCGATTGCGTGTGGATGACATCCGGCTTGAACCGTCGGACGAAACCGAGAGACCAGCCGAAAGGTACGATCATGCGTCCTACGCCAGAAGCCGCACCCGCGCCGAGAGGTGTGCCCGGGATGCGACAGACTTGATATCTATCGAGAGGCGACGGATCCGTCGGCGTCTTGCCTATCATCGCGTAGTCGGCCGCGCCGTATCGCGGCCCAGCGAATGCGACGACATGCCCGCGGCGTTTGAGCTCTTCGGCGAGAGATATGATGGAATCAGAGATGCCGCTTATCTCCGGATAGAGATTGTCAGAATAAAAAAGTATCTTCATAGCTCTGTGTCTTTGAAGATCGCTTTGAGAGATTTTTTATAGGCGATATACGAACCAACGATGACAACGGCGGCGACTATCCAGCCAACGACGTCATAGTAGTGAAAGAACTTCGTATAGAGATCGCCGAATTCGTAGCCGATGAGGGCGAAGAGCGCGTATTTCGGCGCAGCCATCGCCGCCGAGAGCCAGAGGAGCGTCCAAAACGGCATATCGAGGGCGCCGGCGGCGATGAGCACGGGCCCGGGCAGAGCCGGCACGAGCTTCGATATGATAAGCGTCTTGTATTTGTGCTTCTTGAACGCCACGTCGATTCGGGCCATCTTTTCCTGATCGAGACCGAATTTGTGGCCGTGGTTGTCGATGAGCGTTTTACGCGATGCCCAGCCGACGCCGTAATAGATGAAATCGCCGACGATGTCGCCGGCGATCGACAGGAAGAACACCACCCATACCGAAAACACGCCGAACCGCGCCGCGAACGCCGCGGCGGACGTCACGACAGGCCCTTCGATGATCATCACGACGAAAAGAGCGAAATACGACAATTGACTGACAAGCGCGAGGGGCATTGCATCACTTTATACTAAACGAGGATATTGATAAAGGGTCGGTTCTAAGCTAAAGTGCTATGAACCCCGAAATGGGCCGTTAGCTGTCTTGGTAGATATAAGACCCGGTATGGGCCGTTAGCTCAGTTGGTAGAGCACCTGCTTTGCAAGCAGGGGGTCGCAGGTTCGAATCCTGTACGGTCCACTGCATACTAAAACATCCGCTTTTGGCGGGTGTTTTAGTATGCTGGGTACAGGATGAGAAAGCCGGAGGCGACGAAGGTCGCCGAGGCGGGGTCGCGGGGCCGGCCAGCAGGCCGGAACCCGTGACCGAATCCTGTACGGTCCACCTGAATAGATTTTCTACGCCTCCCCGCGAGCGAGCGATATGACGTGATCGAGGAATTGCGGCATCGAGAGCCCAACGGCGGCCGTCGATTTCGGCACCAAAGATTCCGCCGTGAGGCCCGGGAGCGTATTTGCTTCGAGGAAATACATACCGCGTTTCGGGTGGATGATGAAATCGGAACGGGAGTAATGGCGCAAGCCGAGCTCGCGATGAACGAGAGCGGCCGCCGTCTGTATCGCCCGCTTCGTCTCCTCGTCGAAATTACCCGGGGATATCTCGAGAGCGCCGCCGTCCGCCCCGCCATATTTCGCCTTGTAGTCGAAAAACTCCGATGTCTCCGGATGGACGATTTCGATCGGCAGGAATGCGTAATGATCCTCTCCTCGGAAACGTTCGAGGATGCCGCATGTCGCTTCCCTGCCCTCTATGAATTCTTCGATGATGACGGCGTCGGAGTGCTCGAGAGCTTGCCGGAGCGCCGGCTCGAGATCGGAGAATGATTTCACAATCGATATGCCGATGGACGAACCGGCAGAAGACGGCTTGACGATGGAGGGCAAGACGATCTCGCGGAATATGATGTGAGGGCCTTTCTGTGCGACTTCTTCGCGGGAGAATATCTTATGAGCGGCCATCTTTATCTTGCCTTTAAGGGCACCGAGAGCTTTTTTGGCGAGGTGCTTGTTCATCGCCACCGCAGAAGCGAATGCGTTCGAGCCCGTGAATGGGACACCGAGGCGCTCGAGGATGGCTTGGACTTTGCCGTCCTCGCCGTATTGGCCATGGAGGGCGACGAAAGCGACGTCGGCCGTTTTAAGCGCCTCCGCCGGGCTCTTCTCGACGCCATGGACGTGCCAGACGCCGTCTTTCGATATGAAAACGTCTATGCCTTCGTATCTCGAAGGCAGATTTTTGAGAACGGCCTCGCCGGATTTGAGTGATACGTCGTATTCCGACGAAGGCCCACCGCGGAGCACCGCCACTCGTATCTTTTGAGCGAAAGACATATACCAAGTATAACGCAGGTTGCGCCCGAGCGGTTAGAATGTGCCTCGGCGAGGATTCCTGATCCGGCGGAGCTTCCTGTGATAGGAGATCGCGAATCTGTGCGCTTCGCTATTGGCGAGGAGCACTGCTTTCTTGTGCCGCGATATGAGAGCCGGATCTCCGAGAATGTCCGCAGGCTTGTGCCTGTCGTCTTTGATGACAGAGACAAGAGGCACCGAGATGCCGAGAGCACGGAATGTTTTTTCCGCGAGATTGAGCTGGCTCTGGCCGCCGTCGATAACGATGAGGTTCGGCGAGCGCCATTCGGGGTGCTTCGCTCGCCTCTCGATGATCTCGCGGAGGTTGGCGGTGTCATTATTGCCCGTCCGCGAATCGAGCTTGAATCGGCGGTATTCGTTTTTATCCGGCTCACCGTCGATGACGACAGTCATGACGCCGACCGTTTCTTTGCCGGACATGTGAGCGACGTCATACGCCTCGATGCGAAAACCCTCCGCTTCGCGATCAGCCGTCTCCGGCCGCCAATCGAATGCTTGGACGTCGTCTTTGATAAGGGCGACGTCTTGGATATGCTCGAGGGCAAAGATCTTGCCTTTGATCAGAGCGGCTTTTTCAAATTCGAGCTTTTTGGCGCAGGCGTCCATCTCTCGATCGAGCTCGCGGATGAGCTTTTTCTTTTTTCCTTCAAAGAAAAGAATGATGTGGTCGATATTTTTCTCGTACGCGGCTCGCGCCTCGGCGGTGGCGGTGTCGGGAGCGAGGCCAATCTGGCGGTAAAAGGTGCTCGTGTATTTCGACGATGAGTGCCTGTCGATGAACGGGAATGTCCGGCGGATTATTTTGAGAGCTTCGCGCAATGCCGAGCCACTCGTGAACGGCCCGAACGTCCGGCGGACTTTGAGGAGCTTCTTTTGCTTCTCAACTTCGAGCGTCCGGCCGCGGATCGTGAGGACGCGCGGAAATTCGCCGCTTGGGCCGCGTTCACTGCGCCGACCGTGGCGCCCGCCGCGGGTGATGATGACATAGTTCCAGCTCCTATCGTCTTTTTCTTTGACGTTATAGTCAGGCCAATGCTTTTTTATCAAGTTAGCCTCGGCGATCATCGCTTCGAGGACAGAATCTGTCTCCATCCATTCGATCGAATCAGCGCGAAAAACCATGTCGACCATGCGCGGGCCGCGGGTCGATATGAGATCAGCCGAAAAATACGACCTGACGCGATCGCAGAGCGACGTGGCTTTGCCGATATAAAGAATAGTCCGGCCTTCTTTCCAGAAATAGACGCCGGGCGCGTCGGGGATATTCAGTTTTTCGAAATCTTCTATGGTCATGCGTTCGGATGCGGTCAAATGCGATGGAGCGGTTTGCACTATAACACGAAATGTGCTGTAATCATACCGAATGGATACTACCGACTCACGATCCCGCCATCATGATCTTTCAACCATGACGATCTCCGAATTTTTCAAGGAATGGGTCAAGAAACAGCGTTCACGGACTTTGCGCCTCTTGATCGCCGCCCTGTTAGTACTGCCGTTATGCGGCGGTCTGGGCGCCTTCGTGGCATTCCCACATAATACCGTGGCGCTCATGATAGCCACATTCGCCGGCGGATTTACGGGCTCGACGCTGGCTCCCTACCCTATCCGCATCCTAAAAGCGCGGAAGAAGAAAAAGGAGATCCGCAATACGTTCGGTCCGGAGCGTTAGCGCTTCGGGCTTTTTTATTCAGGACGTTTATTTCCTCTTCAGGACTTTTTTAAGATACGCGCCTGTGTGCGATTTGCTGTTCGCCGCCACGTCCTCGGGCGTTCCTTTGGCGACGATATGACCGCCGTCTTGGCCGCCCTCCGGCCCCATATCGATGATGTAATCGGCGCACTTGATGAGATCAAGATTGTGCTCGATGACGATGACGGTGTTGCCGTGGTCGACGAGCTTCTGAAGGATCTCGATCAATTTGCGGACGTCTTCATAGTGGAGGCCGACCGTCGGCTCGTCGAGGAGATATATGGTGCGGTGGGTATCGGGCCGATAGAGCTCCGAGGATATCTTGACGCGCTGGGCTTCGCCGCCGGAGAGCGTCGTCGCGGATTGGCCGAGCTCGAGATAGCCGAGGCCGACGTCGGAGAGCGTCCGCAGGCGATCATATATGGCTGGGATGTCCTCAAAAAACTTCAGCCCTTCCTCGACCGTCATTTGAAGGACGTCGTAGACGTTCTTGCCCTTGTATTCGATCTCGAGGGTGTCTTTCTGGAAGCGCTTGCCCTGGCAGACTTCGCACGGCACATAAACGGTCGGCAAGAAATGCATCTCGACGGCGATCTCGCCGTTGCCCTGGCAGGCTTCGCAGCGGCCGCCTTTGACGTTAAAAGAAAAACGATTGGCTTTCCAGCCGCGCGCCCGGGCCTCGGCGGTCTCAGCGAACAAGTCGCGGATGAAAGACCAGGCGCCCGTGTACGTGACCGGATTGGAGCGCGGCGTCCGACCGATCGGGCTTTGATCTATGAGGATCGTGCGCGAGACGTATTCGGTGCCGGTGAACGAAGCGCAATTGAATGTCTCGGCTGTCCGGTGCCTCTTCTCCAAGCGCCCTTGGAGGTTCTTGTGAATGATCTCGTAGAGAAACGACGACTTGCCCGAGCCGGAGACGCCGGTGATACAAACGAGCTTGCCGAGAGGAATATCAACGTCCAGGTCTTTTATATTAAAGATGTTGCCGCCGCGGATGGATATCTTGCCTTTATCTTGATTGCGTCGAGCGTCCGGCAGATCGACGCGCATCTCCCCGCGCAGATACGCGAGAGTGAGCGATCCAGATTCATTTTTCTTCGCCGTGAGGAGAGGCTCGAGCCAGCCGGTGGCGACGACTTTGCCGCCATGAACGCCGGCGCCCGGCCCAATGTCGACGATGTAATCGGAGGCGAATATCGTATCTTCGTCATGCTCGACGACGAGTATGGTGTTGCCGAGATCGCGCAGATGGAGCAAGGTCTTGATCAGCCGGTCATTGTCGCGCTGGTGAAGGCCGATCGTCGGCTCGTCGAGGACGTAGAGAGCGCCGACGAGGCCCGAACCGAGCTGGGAAGCGAGCCTGATGCGCTGGGCTTCGCCGCCGGAGAGCGTGTGGGCGCGACGGTCGAGGGTCAAATATTCGATACCGACATCGAGCATAAATTTAAGGCGTGATTCGATCTCTTTCAAGACGACTTTGGCGATATTCTTCTCTTTTTCGGAGAGAGCGATGCCGCCGAAATACTCGAAAGCCTCCGATATGGACATCCGAGTGACGTCGACGATCGAGCGGCCTTTGCCATCAGCATCGTTTATGAGAACATTGAGCGCCTCATCGCGCAGACGGGCGCCGTGGCAGGTCTCGCACGGCTCGTCGCCGAATATGTATTTAGTGCCGAGGCCATTGCATGTCGGGCAAGCGCCGTACGGAGAATTGAACGAGAACAACCGTGGCTCGACCTCTGGATAGGCATAGCCGTCATATGGGCACATGAATTTGACCGACATCAGCCGTTCGCCTCGCGGGTCGTCGATCTTGATCAAGCCGCCCGATTCGTGGATCGCCCTCTCGACGGCCTCGCCGAGCCTCTCGCGGATGCCTTTCGGATCCATCCTGAACTCGCTCGCATAGAATTCGTCGACGAGGATGTCGATATCGTGCTTTTTGTTCTTTTCGAGGTCGATGCGCTCGCGGAGCCTCACGATCTTGCCGTCGATCTTGGCGACTTCGTAGCCTTTGCCGAGATAATCGTAGAGCATCTGGTAGTACTCGCCTTTCCTGCCGACGACGACGGGCGCGAATATCTTGATCTTGTTCTTGTCGACGGCGACGCCCATGACTTTGACGCCCTTTTCGTTGCTTTTTTTATCGCTCGTCGGATCGGTGACGCTGTCGATGATCGTCTCGAGGATCTCTTCATTCGAGAGCCTCTTGATCTCGCGACCGCAGACGAGGCAGTGCGGATGGCCGACGCGGGCGAAGAGCACGCGCAGATAGTCGTATATCTCGGTGATAGTCGCGACGGTCGAGCGCGGATTGTTCGAGCGTGATTTCTGGTCGATCGATATGGCCGGAGAGAGGCCGGCGATCTCGTCGACATCGGGCTTTTGCATCTGACGGAGGAATTGGCGAGCGTACGAAGAGAGCGACTCGACGTAGCGCCGCTGGCCTTCGGCGAATATCGTATCGAACGCGAGGGACGACTTGCCCGAGCCGGAAAGGCCGGTGAAGACCACCATCTTGTTGCGCGGCATCTCGACGGTTATGTTCTTGAGATTGTGGGTGCGCGCGCCTTTGACCACGAGCTTGTCGGCCCCTGGGTTAAAATCCGTTTTCGTCTCCGAGTGATGCTTCTTGGTCATATCTTTGCCGCCGCTTATACGCAACCGCGCCCCAGGATGGCGCCTGGGGTCGGGTACGAGTGAACTATAGCAGAAATAGGGAGAAAATAGAAAGTAGGGCCGGGCGCTCCTCTCGAAAAGTCCGCGCCGCGCCTGCTGGCGCGCGCTTTGCTCGGCCTCGACGGCCTGCGCAGAGTCTTTTCTCGAAGAGCGCCCGGCCCTACTTTGCTATCACCTTCCCTATTTCAGGGATGATGCCATCGAGGCCGATAGATGCCTTGACGACGAATTTCGCGGCGCCGAGCTCTTTGGCCCGTTCGATCTCCTGCTCCTGGCCGAGATTCGAGAGGACAAAGACAGGGATCGCTTTCGTCGATGGATCAGCTTTGAGCTGTTTCAAGACCTCGAAGCCGTCGAGATACTTCATGAGGAGGTCGAGGACGACGATATCGGGCATTTCGGTCTTGACGGTGTCATGAGCCTTGAGGCTGTCGCTCACAACGACGAGCTTCGCTCCTGTTTCAGCCATTCGCTCGCTTATGAGAGAAACGAGGTATTTGTCATCCTCGACCCAGACTACTTTTTTACCCTGAAGATTTGTCATGTCAGTAGTATACCAGAGCTGCTATCGCTTTTTCGAGCGGAGGCCTTCGAGCTTGTCATACAGAGCCTGAATCTCGTCGCGAAGGATAGCAGCCGTCTCGAAATCAAGGATCTTGACGGCCTCGCTCATATCAGCCTCTTTTTTCTTGATAAGCGCTTTCGGATCCTTGGCGAAGAGTTCTTCGTCTATGCGGACTTGTTCTTTGACGGTCTTGTCATGCTCGCTCTCTAGCTGGTCGGTGATGTCTTTGATCGCCTTGATGATGGTCTTCGGGGTGATGCCGTGCTTCTTGTTATACGCTTCCTGAATAGCTCGCCGGCGGTTAGTCTCGCGAATAGCTCGCTCGATCGAGCCGGTCATCGTATCGGCGTATATGACGACTCGGCCTTCGACGTTGCGCGCCGCTCGGCCGATGATCTGGATAAGAGATGTCTCCGACCGAAGAAACCCTTCTTTATCGGCGTCGAGGATGCCGATAAAGGCGACCTCCGGCAGGTCGAGGCCTTCGCGCAGGAGATTGACGCCAACGAGGACGTCGAATTTGCCGCGGCGGAAATCGGTGAGGATAGTGATGCGATCGATCGTCTTTATATCGCTGTGGAGGTATTCGGCTTTGACCGAGCGCTCTTTGAGGTAATCGACGAGGTCTTCGGCCATCTTTTTGGTCAAAGTGGTGAGGATAGCGCGAAAGCCTTTCGCCACGACCTTTTCGGCTTCGGCGATCGAGTCGATGATCTGGCCTGGGTAGACCGCTCCCGCGGCGCCTCGCTTTTCAGTGACGGGCTTAACCTCGACGATCGGATCGAGAAGCCCTGTCGGGCGGATGACTTGCTCGGCGATCTGGCCTTCGGGTGGAATGCTATGAGCTCGCTCGAAATCGCCCGGCGTCGCCGAAGTATATATAGCCTGACCTACGCGAGTCTCGAATTCCTCGAATGTGAGCGGCCGATTGTCGCAGGCGCTCGGCAAGCGGAAGCCGTGCTCGACGAGCGTCTTTTTGCGGCTCTGGTCGCCGGCGTACATGCCGTTCAATTGCGGGATGGTGACGTGCGACTCGTCGATGATGGTGAGAAAATCCGGGCTGCCGTCGGCTTTGTGCGGAAAGTACGAGAGTAATGTGTCAGGCGGCTCGCCCGGAGCCTTGCCGGAGAAATGGCGCGAGTAATTCTCTATGCCGTTGCAATAGCCAACTTCGCGGATGAGGGCGAGGTCGTAATTCGTGCGACGCTTGAGGCGCTCCGCCTCGAGCGTCTTGCCTTGCGCCGCGAGCTCTTTGAGCCTGGCTTCGAGCTCGGCTTTGATCGTCGTGAAAGCACGCTCGACCTGCTCTTTGTCCGTGATGAAATGCTTCGCCGGGAAAAGAAAGAAGACATCAAGCGGTTTGACGATCGCCCTTGTGATCGCATCTATCTGATCGATGCGACTGACGCGGCTCGCACCGTCTTTGTCCGTCTCGAAAGCGATGCGATATATGACTTTCTCATTCACAGGCATGACTTCGATCATATTCCCTACCGCCCGGAGCATGCCCGGCTCGAGGTCGGCATTTGTCCTCTCGAAATGGATGCTTGTCATCCGGCGGATGAGCTCGGCTCTGTCGGCTTTCATGCCGGTCGTGACTTTCATATTGACCTTTTCGTATTCGACTGGCGAGCCGAGGCCATAAATGCAGGAGACGGAAGCGACGATGATGACGTCTTTCCTCGTGAGAAGGGCCTGGGTCGAGGCATGGCGCAAGCGCTCGATCTCTTCGTTTATCATCGCTTCTTTCTCTATATATGTGTCCGTCACCGGCATATATGCCTCGGGTTGATAGAAATCGTAATACGAGACGAAGTAGTGGACGGCGTTGTTCGGGAAGAACTCGCGATATTCCTGGGCGAGCTGGGCGGCGAGCGTCTTGTTATGGGCGATGACGAGCGTCGGTTTGCCTATGGCGGCGACGATATTCGCGGCCGTAAACGTCTTGCCGGAGCCAGTCACGCCAAGGAGCGTCTGGTGGCGCATGCCTTTACGGACGCCTTTGACGAGGGCGTCGATCGCTTTCGGCTGATCGCCGGCCGGTTCGAACCGGTTATTGACTTTGAATTCAGACATGTCTGGCACGATAGCAGAGCACGCCGCGCGTGCGCCTACACTATATCGCGGATGCCGGGTATAAAAAAGCCCGCACTAGACAGAGCGGGCTTGGGTCTCGCAACGTCCACGCCAGATACGGTCGATCTCGATCTTGCGCTCCTCTCGCCGGGCGAGACGCGCTTGGCGGCGGTCCGCTTTCCGCATCCGGAAGACTTCAGGAAAGACGAAGTCGCCCTCGACTTCGTCGAACTTGACCATGAGCCGCGGCTTGTTTTCGCGGCCGAGGGTGACGGCCCAGGCAGTCATACCGTGGGAGAGAGCGACCCCTCCAGCCCAGCGGCCATCGACCTTCTCCATTTTTGAGACAAGGAATCCCTTGTCCTTGGACCAGAGCAGGATATCCCAGGGACGGCTCTGCTGCGTGCGATGGATCTCCAGTATCGACGGATGCATACTACCTTTCGTTTTTTGGTTTTGAGGTTCGGACGATCTGACAAAAGAACACCGGGCCTTGTTCGAGGGCCCGGTTCTAGTTTCGTGAGAGATGATAGCTATCGCACAAAACCACAACTCGGCCTTCGAACTTCGTTCCAAAGGACGGGCTTAAAGTGGGTAAGCTGTGCGTAATAGCGCTGCATTATGGTTATATACTACAACAACAAAAATATTTGGCAAGGACAGCATTACCCCATAGAAAAGCCCTCCGTTGGTCAGGAGGGCCTGCTTTAAGACCTAAGAGCGCCTACCAGCTCGGACATGTATCTCTTGAGATCTTCTCTCGTCTCGTACCAAGCCTGATGCTCGGAATCGAACCTGAGCTGTATCTCGGTGTGCCGCCGAAAAATGTACCCAACATCGCCGTTTCTAGCAGCGTGGATGTCATACGGCTTTCGATATAGCTTGTCTTTGTATACGACGCCATGCGATACTCCTCCTCCGTAAAGGATCAGCCATTCCTTCATGTCTCTCCTGTGCAAGGTTGAAAGCGCCAGCTGATGTGCCGGCGTACTGGTACTACGTCCATAAAACAATTAAGGGGTCCTCGCGCGTGGCAAGGACCCCCGGGACCGAAGTCCCTGTGCAAGAACGAAAAGGTTATGACGATGTCTGATTTCGTGGAGGTCGAGCCCCCCGCCCTTCAGACTGGAATAAGGGCGATCTCTAGTCCATCCGGGCTAACCGGACAACCGGACCTATCATCACAGGTGTTCCGCGACGGCTTTTAGGCCAAAGCGGTGGACGACCAACTCCTGGGCGGCCAAGGGCCGATCAGGAGAGGCGACCTCTCCATTCCGTTTTCGTTCGTGTGCATTTTTACTCCTTCTGGTTTGGTTTTTACCGGAAGAAGCTGGAAATTGTTTAAGGAGCTATCTCCTTCTGCACCTATTTTATCCACACCTGTGGATTTGTAAAGAAAAACGAACCATATCCGGATGATTTTTCGTGGATATCCGGTGGATAAATCGTGGATAACGTATGAACAACAGTTGCCGCGGCTCAACAAAGAGCCTAGATGATCCTATTGACAGCAATAGTTATCAACCGTAGGATGCAAATCAAACCGAACCCCACATCCCAAAATGCAAAATATGCAAAATGCGTTAAAGGCGGAAACGCCCTTAACCATAACCAACAAAGGCGCGGTCACCGACAAGCCGGAGGTCGTGAGCTATGTCCGAGACATGCTCACATCCCTTGGCCTCGCCGGTGACTTCACCCTTGTCATCACCCAGAAGATCCAGAGCGGCGGACGGCATCACCTCGGCGTCGAGGTCCGTCATGCGATCTCCGCGCACGGCGTCAAGATGAACGTCCAGTACGGCGATAATAGCACGAGATTCGAATGCTTCTTGAGCGGCGGCGGCTTGCGCGCCAACCAGCTCCTCGAGCTTTGCTTCTCCCGCTTCGCCGGCGGCCACTATCGCCAAGAGGCCGAGGCTACGAGTACGGGCCATGAGGAGAATGTCATCCTCTTCCCGCCCGAGCCGACGTCGGCGGATCAGCCCATCGAGGCCGCAGCGTCTGAGGAGCCGCGGTCCATTCCGCGGGAGGGCGACGGCCTCGACGGGCGCTTGTCCGATCTCAAGGCAAAGGCCGAGCGGGCAAAAATCGCCCGGATGCTCCACGGCCAGCTTCAGGCCGATATGGACAGGGTGCGCTCGGACATACGCGAGATGGAGCTCCTCCTGGAAGAAGCCCGCAAAGCCCTCCGGGATCTCGAGGCCCGATCGGATCAGGAGGAGAAGACCATCCGCGAGCTCGGCACAGCCGAAGACGATCTAGCGGTCGTCTGCCGCATCCTCGGCATCAAAAACGAAGCCGTTCCCTCCTAGGGAATGGTTTTTTATTTTGCGGCGTCCTTTATTTTAGGTCATCCTTGCCCGCTTGATACCGGCCAAGGAATTCTTTTTTATATGAGAGGAACGTGCCATCGGTCAGAGCCTGGCGCATATTCTTGACGAGGTTGACGATGAAATAAAGGTTGTGTATCGAGCAGAGCATCGGCCCGAGCATCTCTCGCGATTTATAAAGATGAGCGATATAAGCGCGCGTATAGTTGCGGCACGCATAGCAATCGCAATCCGGATCGAGAGGGCTGATATCAGCGGAGTATTTCGTATTCGAGATGTGGATCTTGCCGTCTTTCGTATAGAGAGTGCCGTGCCGACCGAGACGAGTCGGCGCCACGCAATCGAACGTGTCGCAGCCGTTCTCGACGCCGAGGAAGAGATCCTCGGGCTCGCCTATGCCGAGGAGGTGCCGAGGCTTGCCTTCAGGCAAGACCTCGTTCACCCAACGGACGGCGGTATGGAGATCCTGCTTGTCGAAAGAGCCGCCGATGCCGAAACCGTCGAAATCCATGGCGCCGATAGCGGTGGCGCTCTCTTTGCGCAGATCCTCGTATCTGCCGCCTTGGACGATGCCGAAAAGCGCTTGCCTCTCGCTCTCTGGCCGCGAGAGATGATATTCGAGGCTCCTTTTTCCCCACCGATGAGTTCTATCGAGCGCTTCGCGTTGGTAGGCTTTCGACTCCGAAGGCGATGTACATTCATCGAAAGCGAATATGATGTCGGCGCCGATAGCGTGCTGGATCTCGATAGATCGCTCGGGAGTTATGTAATGAATAATCCCGTCAAGAGGCGATTTGAAAGCGGCACCGTCGTGATCTATCTCGACGAGTCTCGGCTTGGTCGCTTCCTCGTCGCGCTCTTTGAGAAGAGGCCGGACAGTCATGTCTTTGAGGATCTTTGAGACATTCGTGCCGTAGCCCGCGCCGAGAGAGAACACCTGGAAGCCCCCCGAGTCTGTCATCGTCGGGCCTTTCCAACCCATCATCTCGTGGAGGCCGCCCATCGTTCGGACGAGCGCCTCGCCCGGCTGCATGTAGAGATGATAGGTGTTAGCGAGCACGGCCTCGACGCCGATATCGCGGAGCATGTCGACAGTCAAACCACGGACGGCCGCTTTGGTGCCGACGGCGATGAATGCGGGAGTCGCGATGTCGCCGTGCGGCGTGCGTATGACACCCGCGCGCGCCAGGCCGGGCCCTTTTGTATGGATATCGAAAGCAAGAGGCTTTTTCATCGGCGTTCGGCTCTTACTCTTTGCGCAAAGGAGAGCTTTTTATGATGCGTATGACCTCTTCTTCGTCGTCGACAATATGAAAGAGCCTCTCATCGCCAGGCGATATCGTCCGGTACTCGTCTCGGAGAACATTAGCGAGAGCGTCGACATGCTTCCAGTAATTCTTGCCGACGCAGATGATAGGCACCCGCGGGATCTTGCGCGTCTGGCTCAAGGTCACGAGCTCGAAGAATTCATCGAGCGTCCCGAAGCCGCCAGGAAAGAAGATATAGACTTCGGCGGAGAATGACAGAGCGACTTTCCTGATAAAGAAATAATAGAAGCGAATATGAGCCGTCAGATATTCATTCATCTTTTGCTCATGAGGCAAGATGATGTTCATGCCTATCGATTTGCCGCCAGCCTCGTAGGCGCCGCGATTAGCGGCCTCCATAATGCCTGGGCCGCCGCCAGTGACGATCGTATAGCCTGTCTCGGCGACGATCCTCCGGGCGAGCGAGCGCGCTTGTTCATAGCAAGGATGATTCTCCGGGAATCGGGCGGAGCCGAAAAACGAGACTGACCGCGGATAATTCTTGAGGAAGCGAAACGTGTGCTTGAATTCGTCGTATATAGTGACGAGACGCTTTTGATCTCCCTCCCTGATCTCTCTGTAGGTAAGCTCGTGGTCGGTCAATCTGCCTTCGCTCTTGGCTATCTTCTTTTTCCAGATCTTTTGAAACATGGGTTTCTGTGCGTGCATTATGCTGTGCCATTATAGTACAATATCAGGGCATTAGCATCAGGAATTTATAAAATAATCTATGAGAAAATTCGGAACTGGAGAGTGGGTGGCGGTAGGCGTCGCGATCGCGGCCGTCGCTTATATATTCTTCGGCCAGTCGATCTGGAGCGCGTTCTCCGGACCGGCGCAGGTCGCTGACCAGAGCGCCGCTCCGTCGGTGCCGGTCACAGGCTTGGCTTCTTCTACGACCACCATGCAGAATACGTCTACGATACAAGGGCTCGAAATCTATGATGAACAAGTCGGAACCGGCACCCCGGCGCAATCAGGCGACAGCGTCACTGTCAATTATACTGGCTACCTCGCCGACGGCACCAAATTCGATAGCTCGTATGATCACGGCCAGCCGTTCACGTTCGCTCTCGGCGCCGGCCAAGTCATCAAAGGCTGGGATCTCGGCGTAGCGGGTATGAAAGTCGGCGGCACCAGGAAGCTCGTCATCTCCCCTGCCCTTGGATACGGCTCGCAGGCTGCTGGACCTATCCCGGCGAATTCCACTCTCACGTTCGTCGTACAGCTCCTTGGCGTCAACCAAGGCCAGTAATCTCTTGACGTCCCAAAAATAAGATGTAGTGTGGGCGTTGGAATGAATGCCCACACCTGTTCGTGGATATTAGGGTCCACATCCGCGGCCGTCTTCGTGATGGCGTGGTGGAACCAGTACTGGCGGCGCTCGGCTCTCGTCGAACTCACGCCTGTGATCCTCGCGACGCTCGTCGCCGCAGGGATATACCAGCCGGTCGGCACGCCCCTGCGCGCCATCCTCATCGTCGGCTGGTTCGCCCTCGGCGTCCTCTCCTGGAGACCCCAGTGGGCGGACGCCCTATTCAGGAAGCACGTCGCCGCCCTGCTCATCGCGATCGGCGGCGGGCTGATGCTCACCGGCCTCTACTGCCTGAGCATCGGAGACGAACCGAGCGCCGCGGTCTTGGAGCTTGCAGGATTTGCGGCGCTACTCGCCAATCCTGTCTTTCGCGCCGCAATGCAGGCCCACGCGTCGAACAACGCTGTCGACGATTCCGAAGGTCCTTAGACCGCGCTCATCCAGAGCTGCGGTTTTTTCATTCTGTCTAATAATTCTTGAGCTGATTGATGCGCTCGTGCTGGCGGATCTTTTCGTGAGCCTTCGCTTCGATCTGGCGGATGCGTTCGCGGGTGACGCCGAATTCTTTGCCTACTTCTTCGAGGGTGTGAGTTATGCCGTCATTGAGGCCGTGGCGCATCTCGAGGATCTTGCGCTCCTTGGGCGAGAGATCATTCAGTATGCCCCTCACCTGATCGGCGAGGATACGACGCGAGGCTTCCTGGTCAGGAGAGAGGATCTTGTCATCCGACAAGAAATCACCGAGCGTCGACTTGCCATCGTCGCCTTCGTCGCCCACCGGCGATTCGAGCGAGACGGTGTCTTGGTCGATCTTTTCTATTTGATATACCTTGTCGACGTCGAGGCCCATCTCGGTCGCTATCTCATCGGGCAAAGGATCGCGGCCGAGGTCCTGGGAAAGCCGGCGGACGACCTGCTTGTACTTGGCAATCGTCTCGACCATGTGGACAGGCACGCGAATGGTGCGGCTCTGGTCGGCGAGAGCGCGGGTGATGGCCTGGCGGATCCACCAGGTGGCGTATGTCGAGAATTTGTAGCCTTTCGTCCAGTCGAATTTGTCAACCGCCTTGAAAAGGCCGAGATTGCCTTCTTGAATAAGGTCGAGGAGAGTCAGATCGGCCGAGCGGCCGACGTATTTTTTAGCGATCGAGACGACGAGGCGGAGGTTCGCTTTGGCGAGGAGGTTCTTGGCCTCATCGTCGCCGGCCTCGATGCGCCGAGCGAGCTCTTTCTCCATAGCGGCCGAGACCAGAGGATACTGGCCGATCTCTTTCAAGTACATCTGGATCGAGTCGTACGAAGACTCGCTCGACTGACGGCCAAAGGTGTATTTCTTGCCGTTCTTATCGGCTGGCGGCTCAAGATCGAGCATGCCGCCCGACTCGAGGACGTCTATGCCGGCGCCCGAGAGCTTCTGATACAGCTCGTCGAGGAACATGATATCGTCCTCGATGTTCGGGAATTCTTTAAGGATCTCGTCATATGTCACAAAGCCGCGCTCCTTGCCTTTGGCGAGGAGGCGGTCGGCTTTGCGGACGGATTCTTTGGCTTTCTCTTTCGCTTTGAGAGCCTTGGGGGAAAGTTTCGCTTTGGTCGCTTTGCGGGCCAGTTTGGTCGCCGGCTTTTTCGCAACCTTGGCTTTGTATTTTTTCTGCTGCTTCTTTGCCATGTTCGAGTATTATATCAAGCTTTTTCCGCCAAATCTTTTACTTCCTGTATCCTCTTCGTTAGTACGTGGATATCCTGTATAAGGTGCGCCGTATCGGCGTTCGCTTTCTCCGCCTTGTGGAGATCGACCATCATCGCCGAGAGCCGGCGCTTGGCATATTCTTCCTCGAGATTCAAGAGGAGGATCCGCCATTCTTTGTTAGCGGCCGGCGGGGGCATGTCGCCGTAGGTGATCTCGGCCTCGAGCGTCAGAGCGGCCACGTCGTCCGGGGGCAGAGCTTCAAATGCTTTCGATCTGTCGGCGCCTATGATCGCTACCAACTCTTTCTCTTTGGCCTCGTCATCGCCGAAATACCGCTTGGAGCGCAAGAGTCCGAGGATCTTGCGCTCGATCGATTCAAGGCGGTCGAGGCGGGCTGGCTTGTCCGCCGCATCGGCCGCGGCCGATGCGGCGGCCGATCTCGACGGATTCGCTTTGACGAATGTCTGCAGATCCTTCCAAAGAGCGTCTTCGCTGATCGAGAGCCTCTCGGCGATCTTCTTTATCGCCTGGAAACGCGGCGTGTCCTCGGGAATAGCAGCGACGTATGGAAAAAGGTTCTGCTTGACCTCTTTGGCAATGACCGCCGGCGGAGCTTTCGAGTCGACGATGGCGTCCACGAGATAATCGATGAAATCCTTTTTCGTCTCGAGAGCTTTGGCCCATTCTTTTGGATCGGCTTTGATGATATCAGCTGGATCTTTGCCGCCCTTGATATCGACGACTTTGACGTTCATGCCGAGAGCGAGGGCTGGGCCGATGCGTTTTATGGCCTTCTGCCCCGCCGAGTCAGAGTCGAACGCAAGGACGATATTGTCGGAGAGACGCGTCAAGAGGCCGAATGCTGAATCGGCGCCATCGTCCTCTGTGAAAGCCGTACCGGAAGCGGCCACGGTGTTGCTGAAGCCCGCCTGGTGCGACATGACGAGGTCCATCTGGCCTTCGACGAGGATAGAATAGCCGCGCTTTCTGATGTCCGATTTCGCTTTGTCGAGACCGTAGAGGATCTTCGACTTCACATAGAGGGCGGTCTCTGGGCTGTTGAGGTATTTCGGCGATGTGCCGTCGTCCTCGACGATCCTGCCGGAGAATGCCACTACCCTGCCCGACGAATCAGCTATCGGGAACATGATCCTGCCGCGGAAGACGTCGTAATAAGGATCGCCGCTGGGCTTGTCCGTCTTCTTGATAAGCCCGACAGCGGCGACATCCTCGTCGTGATAGCCTTTGTCCTTGAGATACGTCCGGAGGCGCCGCCAATCATTCGGCGCATAGCCGACTCGGAAAGTATCGAGGGTCTTTTCGGCGAGTCCGCGGCCGAGGATATATGTTTTCGCATGCGGCTCGGCAGCGAGCTGTTCCTCAAAGTAGGCGGTCGCCTTTTCAAGAATCTCGTAGAGGAGCTCTTTGCGGTTGTCGTGCCTATCGGCGGTCCGGTCGAGCTTGACCCCTGCCCTATCGGCGAGCACTTTCAAAGCGCCCATGAAATCGAGACCCTCGAATTTCTCTACAAACGTGAATATGTCGCCTTTAGCCTGGCAGCCGAAACAATAGAACGTGCCCCGATCCGGCGAGACGAAGAATGACGGCGTCTTTTCGTTGTGAAAAGGACACCGAGCTTTGTAATTCGCGCCGGTCTTATCCAATTTTATGTACGAGCCCACCACCTGGACTATATCGAGCTTGTCTTTGATTTCCTGGACGTGAGTGCTCATGGATGAATCATACTACGAATACGAGACAGCGTGAGCGATTGCTTTGAGAAATGCCTTTGGAGCGGGAATGTGCCGGGGGCACATTCCCGAACGGCGCTGAGACGAGGAAATTTCGTCCACCGAAATTTCCGTGCATTTCTCAAAGCAATCGCTCACGTCGTGCCCCTATTCGAAGATGTGGGGTTCGTCTTTCGGAGTGACCGCGTCTACCATGTCTTTCTTCGGCGAGCCCGGATAGCCGGTGCCGGCAGGGATAAGGCGACCGATGATGACGTTCTCCTTGAGGCCCTGGAGCTTGTCTTCGGTGCCACGGATGGCGGCCGAGATAAAGATGCGGGTCGTGTGCTGGAACGAAGCGGCCGAGAGGAACGACTGGCGCGAGAGAGATACCTCGGTGATGCCCATGACGACTTCCTCGGCTGTCGCCAGTGTCTTGTCGGCATCTTTCATTTTGCGATTCTCTTCGTTAAGGTCATAGATATCGATGATGTCGTCGATCGAGAATCTGGTATCGCCGGCGTCGGTGACGCGACGGCGGGAGAACATCTGCTTGACGATGATCTCGACGTGCTTCCTCGACACGGTCTCGCCCTGGAGCTCGTAGATCTTGCCGATCTCGCGAATGATGTACTCCATGGCCTTGTCTTTGCCGGCATATTCGAAGACCTCGTCGATATCCGCCGAACCGTCGGTGATGAGCTGGCCCTTGACGACCTTGTCGCCCATTTTCACGAGCGGCATGCGCTTGTAGTTGAAAGCATATTCGATCTCGGCAGCGCCCTTCTTGGTCTTGCCTTTGTCCTCGAGGTCAGGGATGACGGTGATGATTTTCTCTTTGCCGAGGTCTTTCACGGACGAGACGGTGCCAGAGACGGTCGCGACGACCGCAGAGTTCTTGGGCCGGCGCTTTTCAAAGACTTCCTCGACGCGTGGCAGACCTTGGGTGATGTCGCCACCTACGGATGCCGTACCGCCAGCGTGGAAAGTACGCATTGTGAGCTGGGTGCCTGGCTCACCGATCGCTTGAGCGGCAACGGTACCGACGGCCTCGCCGATATCGATGAGACGGTTCTTGCCGAGGTCGATGCCGTAGCATTGCTTGCATACGCCGTGGAGCGTCTTGCAGGTCAAAGGCGAACGGACGCGGACTTCGGATATGCCAGCGTTCTCGACAGCGGCAGCTTCCTGCTTGGTCAAGAGGTGGCCCTTCTTGAACATCGTCTTGCCGTCAGGGCTTTTAATGTCCTCAGCGATGACGCGGCCGCGGATGTTCTTGGCGATCGATACCTCGATGCCAGAGGCGCTCTCTTTCTTTATCGTGATCGCTTCTTTGGTGCCGCAATCATCTTCGGTGACCATGACATCCTGGGCGACGTCGAAGAGACGGCGCGTCAGATAGCCGGCCCGAGCGGTGTTGAGAGCCGTGTCGGTGAGACCCTTCCTAGCGCCGTGAGTAGTGATGAAGTACTCGATCGGCGTGAGGCCGTCCTTCATGCCAGATATGATCGGGAATTCGATCGTCTCGCCGGAAGTCGAGGCGATGAGGCCTTTCATGCCGACCATTTGAGTGATGTTGCCGATAGAGCCGCGGGCGCCGGACTTGACCATGTCTGTCACCGGGCCGTTCGCTTCGAGGGTGCCAGGGATGAGCTTTTCGATATCGTTCTTGGCTTTGTGCCAGATCTCGATGTTCTTGCGCATCCTTTCATCCTCGGCGAGCAGGCCTTCCGACCACTGCTCGTTCACTTTGTCGGATTCAGCCTTGGCCTTGGCGACGACGGCCTGCTTGCCTTCGGGCGTCTTGACGTCGTCGATGCCCCAGGTGACGCCGGAATAGGTCGTGTACTTGAAGCCGAATTTCTTGATCCTGTCGAGAATGGCTGGGACGTTGTCGACGCCGTAGCGGACGAGGAGATCGTCAGCGATACCTTGCATGGTTTTGCGTTCGACCTCTTTGTTCACGAACGGATAATCGTCCGGCATGATCTGATTGAAGAGGACTCGGCCGATGGTCGTCTCGAATACGCCGCCCTTGAATTCGGCGTATTTCTGATTTTCCGGAGCGAGGATCTTGACGACGGCTCGGTATGAGACTTCGTTAAAGTCAGAAGCGAGGACGGCGGCCTCTGGGGACTCGAATATCTTGCCTTCGCCTTTTTCGCCTTTGACCGTCTTTGTCATCCAATAGACGCCAAGGTTGATGTCGAGCATCTTGTTGGTGACCGTCGGATCGCCGGAGCCAGGCTTGAGGATGTTCTTGTCGGCAGCCATAATCTCACGGGCCTCGGCCTGGGCTTCAGGCGAGAGCGGCACGTGGACGGCCATCTGGTCGCCGTCGAAGTCGGCGTTGAAAGCCGAGCAGACGAGCGGGTGGACTTGGATAGCGTTGCCTTCGATGAGAACGGGCTGGAATGCCTGGATGCCGAGGCGGTGGAGCGTCGGCGCGCGGTTGAGGAGCACGTACTTGCCTTTGATAACGTCTTCAAGGATAGCCCAGACCTCTGGGATGCCGTCTTCGATGAGGCGGGACGCGCCGCGGATGTTGTATGCCAGCTCGCGGCGGAGGAGCTCATGGATGACGAATGGCTTGAAAAGCTCGAGAGCCATGTGCTTTGGCAGGCCGCACTGGTCCAAAGCGAGCTCCGGGCCGACGACGATGACCGAACGGCCGGAATAGTCGACGCGCTTGCCGAGCAGGTTGCCGCGGAGGAGGCCGCGCTTGCCCTTGAGGTTGTCAGCGAGCGATTTGAGGGCGCGCTTCGAAGCGAGCGAGCCAGCTTGGGTCGTCGAGTTACCGTGGCGAATCGAGTTGTCGATGAGAGCGTCGACGGCTTCCTGGAGGATGCGCTTTTCGTTTCGAAGGATGACGTCCGGAGCATTGATCTCTTTGAGCTTCATCAAGCGATTGTTGCGGTTGATGACGCGACGATAAAGGTCGTTGACGTCGCTTGTGGCATAGCGGCCGCCGTCGAGAGGCACCATCGGACGAAGCGCCGGCGGAATGACAGGGATGCGCTCGAGGAACATCCACTCTGGGCGGATGCCCGCCTTGATCATGGCGCGGACGACGGAGAGGCGGCGGTTGAGCTTGTCCTTTTCGAGGCTATTCGCCTTGTCGAGCTCGGAGACGAGACGAGTTTCGAGCTTTTTAAGGTCGATAGCTTTGCAGATCTCGTACATCGCTTCGGCGCCGATGCCCGCTTCGAAAAGCGTCGAGTATTTCATCGAGAATTTGCCGTATTCTATTTCATCGAGAACGACGCCTTCATATATGCCCTCGATCTCTTTCTTTGCTCCCGAGTACATGGTCTTGAGGGCTTCGCGGGTTTTTTCGTCCTGAACGGTCTTGACCTTTGATTTGTATTCGGATTCGAGGTCTTTCATGATCTCGGCTCGGGCCTCTTCGTGGACTTTCGTGACGATATAGCCGGCGAAGTATATGACTTTCTCAAGGTCGGCGGTCGTCATGCCGAGGATGAGGCCGAGGCGCGACGGCATCGAGCGGAGGAACCAGATGTGAGATACCGGCGATGAGAGCTCGATGTGGCCCATGCGCTCGCGGCGGACGATCGAGCGGGTGATCTCGACGCCGCATTTCTCGCAGACGATACCCTTGTACCTGATGCCGCGGTATTTGCCGCAGTAACACTCATAGTCCTTGTCCGGACCGAATATCTTCTCGTCGAAGAGACCGTTCTTTTCTGAACGCTGGGTGCGGTAGTTGATGGTCTCAGGCTTGGTGACCTCGCCGAACGACCATTCTTTGATGCGATCAGGTGACGCGAGGCGGAGTGCGACGGAATCGAAATCCGCAGCGTCTCCCGATGTCTTCGTTCGTGGTGTGTATGCCATGGTCGTTTTTATTAAGCGGTCTTGCTCGTCCTTTTAATGTCCTTGCCGTCTTTGCGCAATTCGACGTCGAGGGCCAGGCCGCGGAGAGAATTCAGAAGCACATGGAACGAAGCCGGGATGTTCGGCTGTTGGAGCTTTTCGCCCTTGACGATGGAATCGAACGCGGCGGAGCGGCCCTGAATGTCGTCCGATTTGATGGTAAGGATCTCGCGGAGCGTGTGGGCGACGCCGTGACCAAGGAGAGCCCAGACTTCCATTTCGCCAAAGCGCTGGCCGCCGCCTTGAGCCTTGCCGCCGAGCGGCTGTTGGGTAATGAGAGAGTACGGACCGATCGAGCGCATGTGGATCTTGTCTTCGACCATGTGATGCAGTTTGAGGATGTACATGTAGCCGACAGAGATGTCCTGCTGGAATTTATCGCCGGTGCGGCCGTCGTAGAGAGGGATCTTGCCGTTCTCTGGCAAGCCCGCTTTTTTAAGCTCGGCCTTGATCTCGTTCGCCGTCGCACCAGCGAATGGCGGCACGATCGCCTGATAGTTGAGAGTATTCGCGGCCATGCCGAGGTGGAGTTCGAGAATCTGACCGAGGTTCATACGGGATGGCACGCCGAGAGGTGTGAGGATGACGTCGATAGGCGTTCCGTCAGCCATGTACGGCATGTCTTCCTCGGGAAGGATGCGAGAGATGACGCCCTTGTTGCCGTGGCGGCCGGCGAGCTTGTCGCCGACGGAGACGGTACGAAGTTGAGCGACTTCGACGTGGATGCGCTTGATGATGCCGGACTCGAGCTTGTCGCCTTTCTCGCGCGAGAAGACTTTGACGGAGATGACGCGGCCGCGCTTGCCGCCTTCCATTCGTTTAGAGGTGTCTTTGACGTCGCGGGCCTTCTCGCCGAAGATCGAGCGGAGGAGGCGCTCTTCAGGCGTGAGCTGGGTCTCGCCCTTCGGCGTAATCTTGCCGACCAGGATGTCGCCCGAACGGACCTCGGCGCCGATGCGGATAATGCCGTCTTCGTCGAGGTTCCTGAGCTTGCCTTCGCCGACGTTCGGTATGTCGTGAGTGGTGACTTCAGGGCCGAGCTTTGTGTCGCGGACGTTCACCACGAATTCCTCTATGTGGATAGAGGTGAATTTAGAATTCTTGACGACGCGCTCGGACAGAATGATGGCGTCTTCGTAGTTGGCGCCTGACCACGACATGAAAGCGACGAGCATGTTCTGACCGAGAGCGATCTGGCCCTGGTCGGACGATGAAGCGTCTACAAGGACCTGGCCTTTCTTGACCTTGTCACCGAGATTGACGACAGGGCGCTGGTGGTAGGCGGTAAAGCCGTTCGTCCTCTCGAACGAGACGAGCTTGTAGGTCGTCTCTTTGCCTTTGTGATTCTTGAAGACGACCTTGCTCGCGTCGACGCCTGTGATCGTGCCGTCCTCGGGAGCGAGAACGATACGGCCGGTGTATTCGGCGGCTTTGGCCTCGATGCCGGTCGCGACGAGCGGCGCTTCAGGGATGATGCACGGTGTGGCTTGTTTCTGCATGTTCGAACCCATGAGCGCGCGGTTGGCGTCGTCGTGGTTCAAGAATGGGATCATGTTCGTGGCGATCGAAAACGCCTGATTCGTCGAGACGTCTATGAAATCGACTTCTTCGCGGCGAACCATCGAAGGACCGCCATTGTGACGGATCTCGGCGAATTCCTCGATGATGGCGCCCGACTTGTCATACGAAGTCGCGGCGTGGGCGATGCGGTAGCCTTCCTCCTCGAGAGCGTTGAGATATATGATCTCCTTGGTGACCTTGCCGTTCTTGACCTTGGCATACGGCGTCTCGATCATGCCGAAATCGTTGAGGCGGGCGTACGTCGACAGACGTAGAATGAGGCCGATGTTCGGGCCTTCAGGGGTGTGGATCGGGCAGAGACGGCCATAGTGGGACGGATGAACGTCGCGGACTTCGAAGCCGGCGCGCTCGCGGGTAAGGCCACCCGGGCCGAGAGCCGAGAGCGTGCGGAGATGCTCGAGCTCGGTAAGGATGTTCTCCTGCTGCATGAACTGCGAGAGCTGGTTCGTAGTGAAGAATTCCTTGAGACGAGCCTGGAGAGGGCGCGGCGACACGAACGTCAAGGGCTGGGTCGTATCAGGCTCGATCGTCGACATCCTGTCTTGGATGTTGCGCTTCATCTGGGAAAGGCCGACGCGGAGCTTCTGCTGCATCAATTCGCCGACGTACCGGACGCGGCGGCTGCCAAGGTGGTCGATGTCGTCTTCGACAGCGTCGACTTTATTGTTGAGATGGATGATGTTGCCTATGATCGTGGCGAGATCGTCGGCGTCGATGGTCTTCCTCTCGAGCTCTTTGTCTGTCATCGGCTTGCCAAAGCGCTTATTAAAGCGGAAACGGCCAACGTTCGAGAGGTCGTACCGGTCTTTATGGAAGAGGCTGGATATGAAATCCCTGGCGTTATCGGCAGTAGCGAGATCGCCATCGCGGAGGCGTTTGTGGATTTCTATATATGCGTCAGAGATCGTCTTGGCGGTGTCTTTGGCGAGAGACGCGGCCACGACTTTTTTGGCGGCCTCGTCGTTTTTGAAGTAGCCGAGGATCTTTTCATCGGTATCAGCGCCGAGGACGCGGAGGAGAGCGGTCACCATGAACTTGCGCTTCCTGTCGATGCGAGCATATATCGTGCCGTCGGTGTCGGTCTCGATCTCGAGCCAGACGCCGCGGGCAGGGATGACCTTGGCGCCGAAGACCGTCTTGCCTTTGAGCTCGTCAGAGGTGAAGAACACGCCGAACGAGCGCGCCAGCTGGGGTACGATGACGCGTTCGATGCCGTTTATGATGAAGGTGCCGTGATTGGTCATGAGCGGGAAATCGGCGAGGAATATCTCCTGCTCCT
>JAGWHV010000022.1 GCA_028866595.1 Patescibacteria group bacterium | reverse complement strand
ATGCCATTGCCGTAGGTATCCTGGAGATTGCCGAGATACATGTCTCGGCCTTCATATGAGATCTTCGCGACGTTGGTGAAGTCGATCGTATAGTAGTGAGCGCTTTGGGCATTCGTGTCGAATGCAGCCTTAACGGCTTCAAGATTACTCACAGAGGCGGGATCGAGAGTCTCCTCGGTCGGGGAGGTCGTTGCGGTCATCGCGACCGACGGCTGACTGACGGACGCGACGGGACTTCTGTGTGCATACCAAAAAGCACCAGCGGCCACGATGATAGCGAGAGCTATCAGCCCTGGCACGACCGGCGCCTTTTTGGTATCCATGTTCGTATATTAGAGATTAAGGTCCGCCATCGCTTCGTCGACGGTCTTGGAGACTTTCGTCTCTTTTGGGGCGCCGCCCGCCGGTTCGCTTATCTTGAGATTGACGCGCGAATTGTTTTTCATGCCGACGATGCGGAGGAGGGTACGAATCGCTTTGGCGGTGTTGCCCTCGCGACCGATGATCTTGCCCATATCCGCCGGATTGACGTCGAGCGTGAGGAGCACGCCCATCTCGTCGACGGTGCGATTGATCTTCACGTCATTAGGATTTTCCACGAGCGCTTTTACGAGAAAGTCGAGAAATTTTGCGTCAGCTTCCATTATTCTTGTAGTTATCGGGATATAATCGAGCGCATTTCGCTCTACCAAATATGGTATCACCTTGTCAATGATAAGGAAAACCGCCGCTGTGGGTAGCGGCGGTTCTCTGCGAGCAAGCCAGATTATGCTTTCGGGGCTTCGTTCGAGGCCGGCGCTTCGGCTTTCGGGGCCTCGGCGGCAGGAGCGGCAGACGAAGCGGGAGCAGTCGGAGCGACCGGAGCGGCGCCTTCCGCTTTCGCTTCGCCTTCTTTCTTTATCGGCTTCTTTTTAGGCAAAGCGTTGACTTTCTTGCCAGGGATGACTTTCTTGTCGATAAGCCAGTTATGGACGGTATCGGAAGGCTGGGCGCCCTGGGAGATCCAGTATTTGGCGCGATCGGCGTCGAGCTCTTTGACGTCGTTCACCGGATCATACGAGCCGATGGTCTCGAGCGAGCGGCCCGATTTGGTCGAGTTCTTAGAATCCGTCACAACGACGCGGAATGTCGGGATATTGACGCGGCCGACGCGCTGGAGTCGAATCTTCAACATAGACTGAGATACTAGCAGAAGCCCTGAAAATCGTCAATTTTTCCGCTTTCTGCTATAGTTGTCCTCATGAAATCAGAAAAAGGCGGAAAAGGCTCGACATTCACGGGCGTACTGAGCGTAAACTCGAAAGGCACGGGCTTCATCGAGGATCCGGCGAATAAAGACGCCGAAGATTACGAGATCGCCACGGAGTGCCTCCATACCGCCCTTCACCACGACGAGGTCGAGGTAAAGCCTCTCCATAAAAAGAGCCGATTCGGCCGAGAGCTCGCCGAAGTCGTCCGCATCATAAAGCGCGCCAAAATGCGATACGTCGGCGTGCTCGAGGACGCGGGCAAAGGCTTTGCCCTCGTGCCTGACGATAAGCGCCTGTACAAAGACATCTTCGTCGCCAAAGACGCTCGCGATCCGGGCACGACCGCGGCGGCCCACGCCGGCGACAAAGTCTACGTCGAGATAACCGAGTGGGATGAGAAGGCCGGCTACCCTGTCGGCAAAATCCTCGAAGTCATCGGCCGCCATGGCGAGCACAATGCCGAGATGCGAGCGATCGTCCTCGAGCGCGGCTTGGCATACGATTTTCCCGAGGCTGTCGTCCGCGAGGCAGAAGAGATCGGCCGGACGGAGAAGATCATATCTCCCGAGGAGCGCGCCAAGCGCCGGGATTTCAGCGCCACGCCGACGTTCACGATCGATCCCGCCGACGCCAAGGACTTTGACGATGCCATATCGATGAAATTCCTGCCCGACGGCACGTATGAGATCGGCGTACACATAGCGGACGTCTCTCACTATGTCCGCGAGGGCACCGCTCTCGACCGCGAAGCCCGCGAGCGCGGCATGTCCGTCTATCTCGTCGATAGGACCATTCCGATGCTGCCAGAGATACTCTCGAACGACCTCTGCTCTCTCAATCCGAATGAGGAGAAATTGACGTTCTCGTCTGTCTTTATCATCAATGATAAAGCCGAGATCCTCGATCGCTGGTTCGGCAAGACGATCATCAAGTCGTGGAAGCGCTTTACCTATGAAGGCGCCCAGGACGTGATCGAAGGAAAATCCGAGGAATATACGAAAGAGCTTTTGAAGCTGAACGCCATCGCCAAGATCCTCCGCGCCGCGAAAGAAGCGTCCGGAGCGATAGACTTCGAGACGGACGAGGTCAAATTCGAGCTCGATCGAACGGGCAAACCGATCCGCGTCTACAAAAAGACGCGTAAAGACGCCCACAAACTCGTCGAGGAATTCATGCTCCTCTCGAACCGCGAAGTCGCCCATTTCATGGCGCAGGCCGCCGAGAAGAACCAGGGGGCATTCCTGTATCGCATCCACGACATGCCCGTCATGGAAAAGATCGACAACCTCGCTATCCTCGTCCGGGCGATGGGCTATCACCTGCCCGTCACGAAAAAAGGCGTCGCCGTCAAAGACCTGAAAGCCTTGTTCAAGCAAATCGAGGGCACGACGGAAGAGTCGCTCATCAAGACGGCCGCCATCCGTTCGATGGCCAAAGCCGTCTATTCGACCCAGAATATCGGCCATTATGGATTGGCGTTCGAATACTACACGCACTTCACGTCCCCTATCCGCCGCTACGCCGACCTCATCGTTCATCGTCTGCTCTATCGCGAGCTCACGCGCGGCAAAATCGCCCGAGGCGAGATGACCAAATACCAAAAAATCGCCGAGGATAATTCGGAGAAAGAGATTCGCGCTGCCGAGGCCGAGCGCGCCTCTATCAAATACAAGCAAGTCGAATACATGAGCGAGCGAATCGGCCAGGCGTTCGACGGCACCATCACTGGCGTCACCGAATGGGGCATATACGTCGAGGACAAAGAGACCAAATGCGAGGGCATGGTCAAGCTCAAAGACATGACTGACGATTACTACATCTTTAACGAAAAAGCCTATGCCGTCGTAGGCGAGAAAACGGGCAAAAAATACAGCCTCGGCGACGCCGTTCGATTCAAAGTCCTCGCCGCCGATATGGAAAGGCGCACGCTCGATTACGCGCTCGCGTAGACGCTCGCGCGGCAAGCGAAAGTAGATATAAAAAAGAAGGCTTTTGCCTTCTCTCAATCGTTTCGTTCTTGCTCGAGGGAAACCGCGACGATTTCGCTCCCGAGGATATTCGTGTGGCCTTCAGCCGATTGGGCGTTGTACCTCAACGACTTCGTGACGGTCGTGAGACCGAGCGGCTTGCGCACGACGATCGAGACTTTCGTGTGAAGCGTCGGCGGGTCGCCGTACCAGAATTTCGCCCCGAGCGGCAGGTATGAGAATCGCGTCCGCCTCACCTTGCCTTTCGGCGCACTCATGGCTCAAGGAGCTCGTCGTCATGATCGCCGCGAATGTATTCCATAGCGAGGCGACGATCGTAGACAAGATATTCTTCACCCGGTCGCGGAGGGTGTCGGATCTGTTCGTTGGTTCGGTTGACGGTAACAACCGTCTCCGGCGACACTGAGACGAAGCCGGTTGGCACCGTCGCGTTGACTTCGACCGCTTCAGCCAGTCCCCCATAGCTCGTCTGGATCCACTCGCATCTGGGGTAGATCTTTGAACCAGTGAATGGGACTTTGCCGTGCTTGCACTCGAAAAGCTCGCCTATCGCAACGGCTTTGAAAGGAATGTCGATATGCATACCGCGGTCAAGTCTACCCTCCGCGCAGCGTTTTGCAAGAATCTATTTCGCAACTGCCACCGCTTCGTTAAAAGCGATCGAGAGCAGTTTTGAGAATCCTTCCCTGCCCATGGTTACGCCGTAGAGCACGCCAGCGCGCGACATCGTCTCGCGGTTATGGGTGATGACGATGAGCTGGGAATGCTTGGAAAGGTTCTCGACCATGTCGCCGTATTTTTTCGAATTGGCTTCGTCGAGAGCGGCGTCCGTCTCGTCGAGGATGATGAAGGGCGGCGGATTGACCTGCGATATGGCGAATAGGAGCGCGATCGAGGTGAGAGCGCGCTCGCCGCCGGAGAGCATCTCGAGGGCTTTGATTTTTTTGCGCGGCAGATTGACGTGGATGCCGACGCCGAGCTCGGTCTCTTCCTCCTCGGGTTCTTCGGACGCCTCAATGCCCTCTGCCAATCCAATTTGCGCCATCTCCTCGTCGGAGAGGGCCGCGCCGCCGCGCTTGCGCTTCTTCTCCCTGGTGACGGTGAGAGACGCTTCGCCGCCGCCGAACATGAGAGCGAAGAATTCTTTGAACTGCTTGTTTATCTTGGCAATGCCTTCGGAGAAGAGTGTGTCGAGCTTCTCTTCGAGCTCCTTGATGAGATTAGTGAGCGATTCGGCCGACCTTTCAAGGTCGACGAGCTCGCGAGCGAGGAATTCGTCACGCTCGGAAGTCTCTTTGAATTCCTTCATGACATCGTCTGGCGAGACGCCGCCCTGATCCTCGAGACGGACTTTGATCTTTTCGATTTCTCGGCGGCGTTCTTCCTGGGCGCGACGCTCTTCCGCCGGATATTCTCCAGCAGTCTCATACGAAGTGATCTCGCGGCCGATGAGCCCGGCGCCCTCGCCAAGCTCGCGCTTGAAATCCTCGCGCTCGAGCTTGAGCTTGTCTTCGCGGAGACGGATGACGGAGAGCCGGCCGCGAACCTCGTTCTCTTCGGCCATGATGCGGAACATCGCCTTTTCGGCATCGCGCGAGCTGTCTTTTTCTTTTTCGATCTCTTTTTGAAGAGCGGTATATTTATCGGAAAGCGTAGAAAGTTCCGACTCTCTGGTCTTTATCTCATGATCGGCTTCTTTTTTACGACTCTGGAGGAGGACGAGCTCTTTCTCGATCTCGGACGCCCTATTCTCGGATTTTGAATCTTTTATCGAAGCAAGGAAACCGCGGAGGAGCTCGCGGATTTTTGGCACGGCAGTCATATCGCCGAGGAGCTCGTCAACTTTGTCGACGAGCGTCTTTACTTTTGAATACTCTACGGTTGCGGCCAGGGCGGCGGCGCTCGCCTTCTCGCGGCCAAGCATCTTTTCAAGCGAGCCGACCTCGCCTTCGATGCGACCGACGGATCGGCTGGCTTCATCGCGAGCCTCGCGGGCAGATTTGAGCTTGGCTTCGAGGGATATGAGCTCGGCCGAGCGGGCATCTCTGTGATGAGAGGCTTCGAGAACCTTCTTGGCCTGGGCGAGCTCGCGATCAAGGCGTTCAAGGTCGCGCTTCGGAGCAGCGCCTTCGAGAGCGAGGGTTTTCTCTGCCTGGTCGAGATAGCGCGACTCGCGAGCGAGATACTCTTTATAGATATTCCTTAACTCTTCGCGGAGGGCGATGGTCTTCTCTACCCGCTCGACTTGTTTTTTGAGGAATTTGATATGCGGAGCGATCTCTTTGCGCAAGGATTCGACTTTGTCCATGTTCTCGCGGGTGCGCCCGAGCTTGCGCTCGCTCTCTTCGCGCTTGTATTGATATATCTTGAGACCGAGAGCGTCTTCGACCATCTCGCGTCGCTCGCGGACATTGGCGTTGAGGATGCGGTCGGCTTCGCCTTGAGAGATGATGTGATGACCGGATGCGCCGATGTGAGCGCCGGAGAGGAGCTCGACGATATCGCGGAGACGGACATGGCTGCCGTTTATGAAATATTCCGAGAGCGAGTCTCGATGGATGACGCGCTCGATCGCGACTTCGTCGAAATCGATGTTGAGAAGGCGGCCGCCTGTTCCGCCATGCGGCGCATTGTCGAAGACGAGCTTGACCGAGGCGCGATTAGCTCGCGGCGACGATTCGCCGCCATTAAAGATGAGATCTTCCGTGCGTGTGCCGCGCATGGATTTGATCGATTGCTCGCCGAGGACAAAGCGAAACGCCTCGGCGACATTCGACTTGCCCGAGCCGTTCGGCCCGACGATCGCCGTCACCCGGTCGTTGAATTCGAGGGTGCTTTTCTTGGCAAAAGATTTGAAACCGGAAAGCTCGAGAGATTTGAGATACATGAAAGCAGGGATAGTGCCCCTCTATTCTAGCACGAGAAAACCGCCTCGTACGGCGGTCCCCTATGAATTCCAGCCTTTGGCTTCGAGAGCCCGGAGAGCGGCGTTCTGCTCGGCTTCCTGCTTGGACTTGCCTTCCCCTGTCGCGACCTGGTCCCTACCGATGAGAACGCCTACAGTGAACGACTTGTCATGATCGGGACCCGATTCGCGGACGAGCTTGTACGAAGGCGTGAGCCCGGCTTTTTCCTGGGCTTTCTCCTGGAAAAGGCTCTTGGCGTCGACGAGATTGCCGCGGGCGATCATTTGCTCGGCGAATACCAGGATGTTGCGCTCGATGAATTTCTTTGCTGTTTCGTAGCCTTGATCGATATACATAGCGCCAACAACGGCCTCGAACGTATTCGCCAGGATGTATTGGCGGGCCCGGCCATTGTCTTTGGCCTCGCCGCGCGAGAGTAGGAGGAAATCATTCATATTCAAGTTCGAAGCGACCTCGGAGAGGGTGATGGCATTCACCAGGGCAGACCGGAATGTCGTGAGCTCGCCTTCGGGCCGCTTTGGATACTCACGGTAGAGGAAATCAGTGACGACGAGCTCGAGGACGGCGTCGCCGAGGAATTCAAGGCGCTCGTTATGCTCGAGCTTCACGTTCTTGTTCTCATTTATATACGAGCGGTGCGTGAAAGCCTGACGCAAAAGGGCCTTATCTTTGAATACGACTTTGGCTTTGTCCTCGAACCGAGAGAATGATTGTGTGTCCATGAATCTAAATAAAATAGCTGAATATCGAAGAAAAGCAAGCTTCCGCAATGTATGCTCTGGCGGGCACGGAAGACCCGCTGAGCATTCACATCGCGGGGGATTTCATTTCTTCGGGATCAGCTTCACCGCTTTCGCGATGATCGGCATCATGTCGTCATAGAAATTAAGGTCGCCGATCTCGTCGGCCTTGAACCACTGAGCTTTGTCGAGGCCGCCCGACTGTTTGAGAGTAAGCGGCTCGTACGTCGCCTCGGCGAGGAAATAAGTGACCTGTTTACGAAGCTTGCCCTTTTCGGGATGAGTGGCGACATACTCGTTCGCCGCGACTTCTTTGAGGATCTTGACGTCGATGCCGATCTCCTCCTTGAGTTTGCGAATGGTGCCGGCTTTTACGTCTTCGCCTTCATCGAGGCCGCCTTTCGAGAGCGTCCAGTGGCCAAAGACGTCGTGGACGAGCGCCAAATATATGTCATTCTCGTGCCGGGCGAATACGACGGCGCCGCCGAGTTTAATGATCGGCATTTTTTCGTACGGGATGTTGAACTTGTCGTCTTTTTTCTTGGAGACGGCGTCTTTGCCCGGCTCGCCGAGCTCTTTATATACGGAGCCGAGCACGCCGTTCACGAACTTGCCACTATTTTCGCCGCCGAACGACTTGGCGAGCTCAATCGCTTCATTAATGGCGACTTTGGCCGGCACCTCTTCCCTGTCTGCGAAAAGGAGCTCGTAGAGGCCGATGCGCAGGACGTTCCTGTCGACGATCGATATCTTGTCGAGCGGCCAATCGGGAGCGGCTTTGGTGATGATGGTGTCTATCTCTGGGCGTTTGGAGAGCACGCCTTTGCCGAGGTCTTGCATGAACTTCATATCCGCATCGCCGCGCTTGATGCCGGGAGCGAATTCGGTCGCGTCGCGATCGATCGCGTCAACGAGGAGGCCATCGCTCTTCTTGTCGCTTTTATTATCGCGAAAATCCCATTCGAACAGCGATTGAAGGACCACGGACCGTGCAAGGTGCCTGTTTGCCATACAATGTACTTATAGTTTTACTACGCTCTTCATTGTACAAAGGTTCCGGCAAAGCGCAAGGCCCGTTCCGGCGGCGGGTGCGCATGATCGCGAGCAAAAAGCCGCATCTCTGCGGCTTTTTGCTTTATCGGGCGGCTTGAGCTTCTTTCATCTTGCGGGCTTTCTTCACCGCCTTCTTTTCCATATCGATCACGGTTATGCCTTTGTATTTGCCGGTAATAGCCGAGGCTCGATGGCGGAGGTGGACCGTGCCCGTATTGGTATCAACAGTCAAAGCAGGTTTCGCGAGCGCGTGATGAGAGCGCCTGTTATTCCTATGAGACCGCGTTGCGCGCATTCGTACTACCATAGGCCGTCCACTATACCAGAAGCCCTAAAAAAGGCAAGAAAAGAGGGAGAAAAGAGCAAGAAAAAGCCCCGATGATCGGGGCCGACAGATACCTGCGAAAATTCGCCTAGGCCGCGCCGCGCATCTCGGATGCGCGAACCTTCATCCGCGGAAGCGGCTGGCTCTTCGGGAACACCAGAAGAGCGATCCCGAGAGTGGGATCGGGGATCAGCGCTTCGGAGATAGGCTTGAAGGCGATCGCCGGCAAGCCGATGTCGCTCGCGCTTGTGAACAGCCGACCGAGACCGGGACCATAAGAAGGTTCGACGATGGACCCGGCCGCGACGAAACGAGTGACGTCGATGGCCGCCTTGGCAGCCCACGTGAGCTCGATGAACGATCCCAGACGAAACCCTTCCGCCTTGATGGCTTCGAATATCTCGTTCGGCCTGCAGGTGATCCCCGCTTCCGGAAAAAGACATGTGCAATCGATCTCCTCTCCGTCGCGATACGGATAGTAAGGATGCTCGATGGCGACCTGGCCGCCGTATTGAGCGAGAACGGAACGGTCGATACGCGCCGTGGGGTGCAATTCCTCGCACGTGCGGTCAAAAACGACCGGAACTGAAAAACATAGCCGGGACAAGTTGAGCGATTTCATTGAGAAGAGCGAGACAGGTCCCACGATACCCCTCTATACGATACGCGTCAAGAATGTCCGCCGATGGATCGGCAGGATGCCGAGCTTGCGGATGGCTCTCCGGTGCTCGTCGGTGCCGTAGCCTTTATGATTCTCGAAACCGTACGCCGGATAGATCACCGCCTGCGTGTCCATATATCTATCGCGGATGACCTTGGCGATGATAGATGCGGCGGATATGATCGGGATCTTTTCATCACCTTTGATGATCGTCTCCTGGATGATAAAGCGCTTTGGCGCATGTAAGGATCCATCGAGGAGGATCTTCGTCGAAGCTGGATCGGCCGACAATGCGTCGAGCGCCACGTGAATGGCTTTCTCGATCGCCCGGGCGATGCCGACCGAGTCGATCTCTTCGGCCGAGACGGAGGCATGAGCGAAATCGAGCTCGCCTTTCGAGCGCCATTCGGAGAGACGATGGAACCACTCTTCTCTCTTCTGCGCCGAGAGCTGTTTCGAATCTTTTATGCCCTTGAAGCGGGAGGAATCGAAATGAACTGGTATCCGACAGGCGGATATAGTGACAGGACCGGCCAGGGGGCCGCGGCCGACTTCATCGATGCCCACGATATGGGTGATGTTCACGCCATCAGTATATCAGAATCACTATAAAGGATATGCTCTTCCCGAATAGCGTTCCGGCGGGCCTTTGGAAGCGCGACGGCGCTGAAACGAGGAAATTTCGTCCACCGAAATTTCTGTGCCCGCCGGAACGCTATTCGGGAAGGCGTATTTCCTTTATAATTCGTCTATCTATGGCCCGCTTCATCCATCTCCATACTCATAGCCACTATTCTTTGCTCGCGGCCTTGCCAAAGATCCCCGACCTCGTCGAAGCGGCGAAAAAAGACGGCGCGCCAGCCCTCGCTCTCACCGATAACGGCAACATGTACGCCGCTATCGAATTTTATAAAGAGTGCAAGAAAGCCGGCATAAAACCTATCCTCGGCGTCGACTTTTATGTCGCCCCGCGCACTCGCGCCGACAAACAGTCAGGCATCGATTCGCGCCGGACGCGCCTCGTCCTCCTCGCGAAAAATTACGCCGGCTACAAGAACCTCATTCAGCTCGTTACGAAATCATACCTCGAAGGCTTCTATTACAAGCCGCGCATCGACCGCGAGCTCATCGAGAAGCACAAAGACGGGCTCATCGCCATCGTCTCCGCTTTTAACGGCGATCTCTCCCTCGCCCTCCAAGGCAACGACACCGCCAAAGCAGTGGAGATAGCGAACTGGTACAAAGGAGTATTCGGCCCTGACCTCTATCTCGAGACTACTCATCACCCGGAGATCGATGGCCACGAAACGATCATGTCCCGGACAAAGGAGGTCGCGAAAAAAACCGGCATTCCTCTCGTCGCCTCGAATAACGTCTACTATATCCATCCGGAGGATAAGCAGGCCCAGCAGACCCTCATGCTCGTCAATTCGTCGAGCGATGACCGCATCAATGACGACGATGTCGCTGATTTCTCTTTCATATCGAATGCAACTGCCCAAGATTATTTCCGCGACACACCCGAGGCGATCGCCAATACCGAAAAGATCGCCGCAGCCTGCAAGCTCGACCTGCCTCTCGGCACATGGGCTTTCCCTGATTTCAAATTACCCGAAGGCGAGACGCCAGACACTGCCTTTCGTAAAATCGTCTATGGGGGTTTTGCCACGCGCAACATCGCGCGGACGCCGGAGATAGAGCAACGCGTCGAGCACGAGCTCAAAGTCGTCAAAGACAAAGGCTATTCGCCGTATTTCCTCATCGTCGCTGACCTCCTCGCATATGCCCGAGCGCATGGCATCCTTTCCAACATCAGGGGCTCGGTCTCAGGCTCGATGGTCACCTATCTCTCTGGCATCACTAACATCGACCCGATCGAGTATGAGATCCCCTTCGAGCGCTTCCTCAATCCGGACCGCCCTTCGGCGCCCGACATCGATATGGATTTTGCCGACAATAGGCGCGACGAGATGGTCGAATACGCCCGCCAGAAATACGGCCACGACCGCGTCGCCCAGATCGGCACTTTCGGCACCATGGCCGCTCGCGGCTCCGTCCGCGACATCACCCGCGCCCTCGGCTATCCTGTCGAGACGGGCGACCGCCTCGCAAAAATGATACCGATGGGCTCGCAGGGCTTTCCGATGACGATCGACCATGCCATAGAGCTCGTGCCGGAGCTTAAACAGCTCTATGAAAACGATGCCGACACCAAACGCATCATCGACATGGCCAAAAAAATAGAAGGCTGCGCCCGCCACATCTCTATCCACGCCGCCGGCATCGTCATCGCTCCGACGACGCTCACCGATTTCACGCCGCTCCAATACGATCCCAAGGGCGAGATGAAGATCATCACCCAGTACGACATGTATTCGATAGACGAGAACGGCGCCGGGCTTCTCAAGTTTGACTTCCTCGGCCTTAAAAACCTCTCCATACTCGCCGATGCCGTCGACCGCATAGAAAAGATCGAGGGCAAGAAGATAGATCTCGACTCGATCCCCCTCAATGACAAGAAGACGTTCGACATGCTCGCGCGCGGCGAGACAGAAGGCCTTTTCCAACTGAACGGCGACGGCATGACCAAATATCTCAAAGACCTCAAGCCGACGACCATCCACGATATCAACGCAATGGTCGCCTTGTATCGTCCCGGTCCGATCCAGTTCATTCCTCTCTATATAGATCGAAAACACGGTCGCTCGCCTATCGAATATCCCGACCCGGCCCTTGAGCCTATCCTCAACAAGACGTACGGCGTTCTCGTCTATCAAGACGACCTGCTCATGATCGCCCACAAGATCGCCGGCTACAGCTGGGGCGAGCTCGACAAATTCCGCAAGGCCGTCGGCAAAAAAATCCCCGAGGAGATGGCCGCTCAAAAAGACAAATTCGTCAAAGGCTGCATCGAGCACAGCTCCTGGCCAAAGAAAAAAGCCGAGGAGCTCTGGAAATGGATCGAGCCGTTCGCGGCATACGGCTTTAACAAAGCCCACTCCGTGTCATACGGCAAGGTCGCCTACCAGACCGCCTATTTGAAAGCGAATTTTCCCGCTATATACATGTCAGCGGTCTTGAGCGCCGACTCGGGCGACATCGAGCGCGTCGGCGAGTCGATCGTCGAGTGTCGGCGCATGGGCATACCGGTATTACCGCCGTCGGTGAACGAGAGCTTCTCCATGTTCAGCGTCATCAAAAGCGCCGATGCATCGGGCCAGACGACG
>JAGWHV010000021.1 GCA_028866595.1 Patescibacteria group bacterium | reverse complement strand
TTACATCATCATACTCGTCCTCGTTACTGTCCTCGGCGTCGCTGGATGGTACTTCTTGTCGAGACTAGGCGGCAACCAGACGCCGACAGTCCAAACTCCGAACAGCCCGGGCGGCCTATTTCCGTTCGGACAAGGACCGGCAGCGACGAGCACTGCTGGCAATCCAACGAACCAGGGACATACCGGCAGCACGACGATCGATTTGAGCGGCAACCAGCCGGCCGCCGCTTCGCCCCGGTTGCGCCAGATATCCTCCGTGCCGGCGGCCGGCGCCGTGGCTTTCGACGCAAAGAGCGGCACCTCGACTCAGGTCATCATTCGCTACATGGAGAGGGCGACTGGCCATATATATGACACGCCGACGGACGATCCGACCGTCACCCAGATATCGAACATAACGATACCAAAAATCTATCAGGCTCTCTGGTCTGTGGATGGGACGCATTTCGTCCTACGCTATCTCGACAGCGATAACCAGACGATAAAGACGTTCGTCGGCAGAGTATCGACGACCACTGACCCAGAAAAAGCGATCGACGGCGTATATCTTCCCGACGGCATAGCCGATCTGACGGTGGCGGGCTCGAATATCTTCTATCTCGATGAGAACATAAACGGCGCCCAGGGCATCCGAGCAAACCTCGATGGCTCGGCCAAGACGGATATCTTCGACTCTTCCTTCGGAGATTGGGCAGCCGCCTGGACTTCGCCTGACATAGTGCTCTATCCTCGGCCGAGCGGAAGCGTAGAAGCGAGCGCTTACTACTTAAATCCAAAGACGAGTGCGTTTAGCGAGATCCTCAACGGCACAGACGGGCTCGCCGCCCGATCGAACCCCGACGGCTCCCTCATCCTTTACTCGGGTACGACGAATGGCGCTCTCGGCACGGCTGTATTCAATATCAAGAAAGGAACATCCGTCGGCCTTGGCGTAACGACGCTCGCCGACAAGTGCGTGTGGAGCGCAAAAACCCCAACCCTCGTCTACTGCGCCGTGCCGAAATCCTTACCCGCGGGTTCATACCCCGACGATTGGTACAAAGGCAAAGTCGCATTCGATGACGCTTTGTGGAGCATAGATACGAAAACAGGTCAGACCACCCAAATATTCGACCCTCTCACGGAAGCGGGTACGTCGATGGATATGACGAACCTCTCTCTCGATCCGACTGAAAAAGTCCTCGTACTCATGAATAAAGACGACCTCACCGTGTGGCGATACGACTTGACGCAGTGATGAAGAGCGAGAAAACCGCCTAGGCGGTTTTCTCTTTAATGATCTGGCGGCGGAGATAGAGCTCCTGACCGATCATGAAAAGGTTGCTCGTCACCCAGTAGATAGCAAGAGCGGACGAGATATTAACACAGATGATGAATATGATGAGCGGCATGGAGAAGCGCATCATAAGGTGCATCATACTTTCTTGAGAGAGACGGCCATTGGCGTCTCTCTTGGTCGGCGGCGCAGAGAGCTGGATTTGGAAGAACTGCGAGACGCCGGCGACGATGGCGAGGAACCAGCTCCTCTTCGTCACATCAAAAAGGCCGAGAAAATGAGTGCCTATCGTCGGCGGCACAGGCACGAACGAATAGAGAAGATCGGTATGAACGACAGAGAGGCCCGAGTTGAGGAATATGCGGTAGAGCGCAAAAAGGATCGGCAACTGGATGAACAGAAGGAGGATGCTCGAAAAAGGATTTATCTTCTTGGCTTTATATAGGGCCATGGTCTGCATAGCGAGAGTCTGTTTATCGTCTTTGTATTTTTCGCGCAGAGCGGCGATCTCCGGTTCAGCATAGCGCATCATTATCTGGGTGCGGGCTGCCTTCTTTGAAAGAGGGAAGAGAATGAGTCTGACGATAACTGTAAATATGATGACAACCATCCCGGCATCGATCCACGGCATAGATCTCACTGCGTCCATCACCAAAATAAGGCCGTTATAAAGGGGATTATAGATAAATGTGGTATACATGGGTTGATTAAGACTATCAGTTATCTCCCGAAAAGTCCCGCGCGGCTGAAGACGGTCTCGATGTCGGAGACAAGTCTGTCGAATGGCGCCGTCGCCGCTTCTTTCTTCGCCATGATCATGCCGTGGAAGGGTACTGAGACGCGAGAAAGGGGTTTAACGGCCGCCGCGTACACGCGGCGGCGGATCCTGTTACGGTCGACGGCCCGGGGCGCGCCTTTCTTGGCGACAGCCGCGGCGATCTTTGTCTTCTCTGCGCCCACGTATCGAAAAGAAACAAGCGTCCCGAAGACGCTTTTTCCCAGAGAGAGAGCTTGTATGTCTTTCGCCGTCAGGCGATCCCTCTTTTTGATCATTTTTAAACCGTAACAATCCGGCGGCGGCCTTTGTGGCGCCGACGAGCGAGAGTCTTGCGACCGGTAGGGGATTTCTTGCGAGCGAGGAAGCCGTGAGCGCGCGCCCTTTTTCTGTTTTTTGTCTTGTATGTGATAGCCATGAGAGTCGATTACTCTAACCTATTTCGCCAGAAAAGTAAATTTTCTGACGAGGGTGTTGTAAACACGTTGTACACACATTATTAACACATTTACTTATCATCCACAAGTACTACAATTCCCCTAAGCGGCATATACTTGCTGTGCTTCATCTAGAGAGATCATGGATAACAAAAAACTTTGGGAGACTGTACTCGGGACCATCGAGCTGCAAGTATCGAAAGCCACCTTCAGCACCTGGTTCCGCGATACATACATAAACAAGGTCGACGAAGGCGTCGTCTATCTCGCCGTCCCAAATGCTTTCGCCAAAGACTGGCTCTCCGACAAGCTCCACAAAGTCATCCTCAAATACCTCCGCGACTTCGGCAATGATGTCCGCTCGCTTGAATACGTAATATCCAAGGCTCCCGAGCGCCGAGAACCCGCCGACGAGGCTCAAAAGTCCTCCCCGGTATACGAACTACCCCTTCAGGACCACTACATAAACAAAGAGGATAACCTCAATCCGAAATACACATTCGAAACGTTCGTCGTCGGACCATTCAATGAGCTCGCCCACGCCGCCGCCCAGACCGTTATGAAGAATCCTGGTGTCGCTTATAATCCGCTCTTCATCCACGGGGACACCGGCCGCGGCAAGACCCACCTCATCCAGGCGGTGGGGAATTACATCAAGGCGAACTTCCCTTCAAAAAAGGTCTACTACATCACATCCGAGAAATTCGGCGTCGACTATATGAATTCGCTCCAGCTCGGTCGGGCGAACCAGTTCAAGGAGAAATATCGCAAATATGACGTACTCATCATGGACGATGTCCAGTTCTTTTCGAGCAAAGAAAAGATCGCCGAAGAGTTCTTCCACCTCTTTAACGCCCTTCATGAAAACAACAAACAGCTCATCTGCTCTTCTGATAGACATCCCAATCACATTCAAAACCTCGAGGACAGGATAAAATCGCGCTTCAGCGCCGGCATGATCGTCGATGTGGCCGCTCCGGACTTTGAATCGAGGCTCAACATCCTCAAAACCAAGCTCGGGCGACAAAGCGTAGGCCTTTCAGGCGATCTTGTCGAGCTCGTCGCGAGTTCGATAGAAGGAAATGTCCGCGAGCTCGAGGGAATCGTCAACTCGATAGCCGTCCAAACCCAGCTCCGCGGCAGGGAACTTAACGTCATAGAGATAAAAAACATCCTCAAGAACACCGCCAAACCAAAAAAGAGCGTATCCGTCAAAGATGTGGTCAAGATTGTCTCTGATTTCTACAATATAGAGGAGAACAATATATATGAGAAAACGAGAAAAAAAGAAGTCGTCAAACCACGGCAAGTCATCATGTATCTTCTCCGCGAAGACCTGAACATCTCATACCCTTCGATAGGGGAAAAGCTCGGCGGCCGCGACCATACTACCGTCATCCACTCCTGTGAAAAAATAAAAGAGGACATTAAATCAAACCAAACCCTCCTCCAAGAACTCAATCAGATCCGCTCCCTCATCATGTAGATTTCTTGTGGATTATCTGTAGGATAAGACCAGGTACAACGGGCGGAAAAATTAGGGATAGCATAGAACAAGAACTGCGATATCGGGTCAGAGTGCGAAAGTTATCAAATCCTACCCTCGATTATTCACATGCTCTCCTGCAGTGATATTACTAAAACCCTTAACCAGAGCAGTATAAAAAGATATTCACATATCCACAGCGCTATTAGTAGTAATAGTTCTTATAAGGGAAATATAAAGAGATATACTAGGGGATATGAAAATCGAGTGCATTAAAGACAAACTGATAGAGGCGGTAGCAAAAGCCGACCGACTGACGGGTAAGAATCTCTCCCTACCTATTTTGGCTTGTGTAGACATCAAAGCGGCGAAAAACACCCTCGTAATACGCGCCACGAACCTCGATTGCGGTATAGAGATCAAAATACCCGCTAAAGTCGAATCTGAAGGCGAGGTGGCGCTTCAGGGGGCTGTCTTAAACTCGCTTCTCGCTGGTCTTCCGAAGGAAAAAAACATAACCCTCCAATCAAAAGAAGGCAACGTTGTTATTTCAACATCGGCGAATACGACCCTCATAAAAACATTCTCACCAGAGGATTTTCCGGCGATCCCAAAACTCGATACCAAACGATTCGTCGAGATAAGTCCAAAAATTCTCGTTAAAGGTTTCAAATCCGTCGTGTACAGCGCCTCGACGTCGACCGTGAAGCCCGAGCTCTCGAGCGTGTATGTGTACAAAGATGGGTCGGAATTAATCTTTGTCTCCACCGACTCATTCCGTCTCGCTGAAAAACGAGTAAAAATCAAAGACACTCTCGATTTTCCCCCGGTTATTATTCCAAGCAAGAACGTGAACGATATAATCAGGACTCTTGAGAATACAACCGATGACATAAAGGTCATCTTTGACAAGAATCAGATCGCCTTTGAGGGTAAAGACATATATCTCATGTCTCGCGTCATCGATGCCACATTTCCCGATTATAAGCAGATCATTCCGAAAGCTTTCGTTACCGAAGTCGTCGTTCTTAAACAGGATCTCGTCGATTCACTCAAGACTTCGCACGTTTTTTCGGATAAATTTAATCAAGTTAACGTCAAAGCCCTCCCATCTAAAAAGTCTTTTGTCATATCGACGAAAAACAGCGACGTCGGCGAGTATACAAACACCATAGACTCGAGCGTCACAGGCCAGGACATCGACATAAACTTTAATCATAAATATCTCTCGGATTGTCTCACCTCGATAGATTCTGACAGCCTCGCTGTTTCTATAAGCGGCTCGAACAAACCGCTCGTCATGAGGGGGGTTTCCGACAAGTCATTCACATATCTCGTGATGCCGATGAACAGGTAGTTTTGATCGAGCGACCGTGTTCAACATAGCAGATTATTTAAAGAAGTTCTCAAGGTTCGAGGGTGATTCGCGCGCTCAAAGAGAGGCTGTTTCGAAGGTCCTCAAAGAAATCTGTGGTATCGATTCCGCCAATTTCGACATAAAGAGAGGGGTGTTATATGTAAAGGCCCCGGCCCCGGCCCGGGCGATCGTCTTTATGAAAAAAGCGGCCGTACTGAGCCGCCTTGGGAGCGAATTTCCGCATGTGAGAGTTCGGGACATACGGTGAGTCATTCCAGCCGGGAGAGCCTCCTCACAACTCGCGGATCGTCGAGGATAACTTTTTTCCCGGCGAGTCCGCTTATGCCGATGAGTACGAGACCTATGACTACACAAAGCAGGCTCCCGACTTTGTCCCTTTGTATCATACCGACGCCTGTTATGAGCGCCAATGTTCCGACGGTCATGAGCATTAATAACCCTCCTGCGACAAAGATCATACGGACGATAGCCTACTTTTTTATGAGCGAAAAGTAAAGCGCGGCTATTGAGAGGATGGAGTCGGAGCAGAGTCTAACGCCACGGACATCGTAGTTGAGGCTTCGGTTTTATCGTACACAGAATCAACTCCCACGACACGGACTTGGTTCGATTCCTGGATCCCCGATATGTCTCGCGGTGAGAATCTAAATACGAATGGAGCTCTATTGATAGACTCAACGAGCGAGTCGTTTACGTAGAGGGATGCTTTGGAGAGGGGATACCGTCCCGTTTCGTTCACGAGTATCGACACCGTATCGTCGAGGCTGTATGTCTGCGATGGGTTTATATTCGACAAGGTTATCGACGGCATGTTTGCCGGCGTGTGGACATCGTCGTACGAAGTCGGGACGTCGGCCGTAGAAGAGGACTGGTCCGTATATCCATGTTGCGCTGCCCAGAGCCTTACGGGTATCTCCCAACGCGTGAACTGGGGGTCATTCGTCGGGTCTGTTGGAGCTGGTCCGAGGGGATTATTCCTGTTTATCCAATATAAGATTGAATGTACGGACTGAATCGGCACTTCCTTGCGCGTCTCTGGGGGAGTGAGAGACGTGGCGAGCTTGCCTGATATCGTGTCTATCGTATATGTCTGACCACCTTCCCATATACCTTGGAGGACGGGTTTAAGGCTCGTCTCATCGGTGGTCGGCGGCGGTATGAATCGTTCGTCGGGGAGGGTATCCAGGGCTTGGTGCATGAAGGCGCTCCACATAGGCGCCACTATTTGGCCGGCGACTTTCTTGACCATCGGAGAATCATCGTTGTTCCCAGCCCATACGCCGACGACTAGGTTTGGCGTATATCCGATCGTCCAAGCGTCACGGGAGTCATTCGTCGTACCCGTCTTTACAGCGACGTCTCGTGTCGGGAAATAAAGGACAGAATTTGGGCCATAGGCCGGCGTCCGGGCTGTGTTATCAGAGAGTATATTCGATATCGTCTCGGCGATGGTCGCCGGCAGGACGCGCACGGGCTGTTGTTGCGGGAGCATGATCTCTGCGCCGTCGGGCCCGTATATGTGCAGGATCGGCGTATAGGGGACGTGGGTTCCGTCGTCGGCGAATGATCCATAGGCGCTTGTCATGTTAAGGAGGGTCACTTCGCCGCCACCAAGTACGAGGGTGAGTCCATAACGTGTAGCGCTGGTCAGGCTTGTAAGTCCCATATTCTTGGCGAGATTGAGCGAATCGTCCACACCGGCGAGATAGAGGACCTTTACCGAGGGCACGTTTATAGACTGGGCGAGAGCGTCGCGCATACTTATCGGGCCACGGAATTCATTATCGTAGTTGCCTGGTTTGTAGCAGACAGCCCCAGACTTGAGGGGCGTCGAAGAGGCATACATGTCGGTGAGAGACGGCATACAGTCGGTACTGAATTCCGTCGGTACATCGAAGAGCACAGTGTCCGGCGTGTAGCCTTTCATGAAAGCTTCGGAGTATATGATCGGTTTCATCGTCGAACCTGGTTGGCGTTGCGCGTCGACGGCGACGTTGAATTTTCCATCGATCTCCTGGTCAAAATAGTCGCGCGAGCCGACCATCGAAACGATACCGCCGGTTTGAGGGTCTATAGCGACGAGGGCAGCGTTCTTTGCCTCGAAATTCTGCTCGTTCGAGAGGGCGGTCGTCTTGACTAGATCCTCTGCTTTGGATTGGAGATCCATATTGAGGGTGGTGATGATCTTGTATCCGCCCTGCTCGATCGTACCGGCGCCGAGGAGGTTATCGAGGTACTGTTGTACGAAGAAAACGAAGTGGGGGGCCTTTATGCCACTCTGGTTCTGTGGTTGGAATTGGACCTTCTCTTGTATGGCCGCGTCGTACTCATCCTGGGTTATGAACTTGAGGTCGAGCATTTTCTGAAGTACGAGATTCTTGCGGGTCTCGAGGGCGTTGAGGTGGGTGCCGTATGGTGAATAGTACGTGGTCGCTTGCGGTATAGCGGCGAGGTAGGCAGCCTCGGCGAGCGTCACGTCGCTCGCGTCTTTACCAAAGAACTGGCGCGACGCTTCCTCGACGCCGTAGAGATTGCCGCCGTACGGGTTTTCGTTCAGGTATATGGTGAGGATCTGGTCTTTAGGCAGAGCGTTGTCGAGTTTGATAGCGAGGACGAGCTCTTTGAGCTTGCGGGTTATGGTCTTGTCGCCGGTGAGGAGAGTGTTTTTGACGACTTGCTGGGTGATCGTCGATCCTCCCTCGCTGTAGTGGCCGGTGAGCAGGTCGTCCCAGAGGGCGCGAATTATCGAAGACACTTTTATACCGCCGTGATGGTAAAAGTCTTCGTCCTCGATCGCGACAGTCGCCTCTTTTATGAAGGGAGATATGTCTTCTGAAGGGAGGACGGTCCTTTTGACGCCTTGATTGAGGTCGTAGAGGAGTATCGTACCGGTGCTGTCGTATATTTTCGTCGATTGGGTCACCTCGCGGCTCTCAAAGGAGGTGAGGTCGGGCAGGTGAAGCGATGATATCCAAAAAACACCAACAGCAGCGATGACGCAAAAAGCCGAAGCAGCGAGGATTACGATGTCTTTGAAGGTATGGGCTCTGACATGCCTCCAGAACCGATGGAGAGGGCTCTTTCTCATGTGTACCTTGTACGATATCAGGAAATGTAAGCCCCTACAAGACAATGAAATACGGCTATGTTACAGTGTTCCCATGAAAACCGACACTGACCCGAAGCATATAGAGGCCTTCCTCGCTCGGGGCGTGGAAAATGTCTTTCCTTCGAAGGAGTCATTCGCCCGGGCGCTCGCCTCCGGGCGGCAGATAACGGTGTATATGGGCATCGATCCGACGGGTCCGACTCTCCACATGGGCCACGCCATCCCTCTCATGAAGCTCGGCGCCCTCCAGGCTATGGGACATGAGGTTATCATGCTTATCGGCGACTTTACCGCTATGATAGGCGACCCGAGCGACAAGCTCGCCGCGAGGAAGCCACTCACGCGCAAGCAGGTTCTCGAGAATTGCAAGCTTTACAAGAAGCAAGCCTCCCGGTTCATATCTTTCAGGGGCAAGAACGCCGCCCGAATCGTGTTCAACAGCAAGTGGCTCGCGAAGATGTCTTTCGGCGACGTCGTCGAGCTCGCGTCGCACATGACCGTCGATCAGATGCTCAAGCGCGACATGTTCAGGGCGCGCATGGATTCCGGCAAGCCGGTGTTCCTGCACGAATTCCTCTACCCGCTCATGCAGGGCTACGATTCTGTCGCTCTTGATACCGATGCCGAGATCGGCGGTAACGACCAGACGTTCAATATGCTCACCGGCCGCGACCTTATGAAAGATCTCAAAGGCAAGGAAAAATTCGTCATCGCTACGAAGCTTCTTGTCGATCCTACGGGCAAAAAAATGGGCAAGTCAGAAGGGAATATGATAACCATGATAGACAGCGCGACAGACATGCTCGGTAAAGTCATGAGCTGGCCGGATAGTCTCATCATCTCGGGCCTCGAGCTGTGTACGACGGTTCCAGATGAAGCGATCGCCAAGGAACGGGCGTTTTTGGCCGGCGCCGGCAATCCTCGCGACGCCAAGATGCGCCTCGCGTCTGCTGTCGTCGAGATCTATCACGGCAAGGATGCGGCGGAGAACGCCAAGACATCATTCGTCTCTGCTTTCTCTAGCGGGCAGATGCCGGCAGAAGCGCGCGAGGTCTCTGTGGACAAAGGGACACCTCTCATCGACGTACTCGTATCGAATGGCGTGTACGGATCCCGTTCGCTTTTCAAGAGGGGCGTCACGGGCGGCTCGATAAAAAACCTCAAAACAGGCGACAAAATAACGACCTTCGATTTCAAGATCGAGAGCGACCTCGACATCCGCGCCGGCCAGCACGAATTTTTGAAGATCAGGATTAGGAGATAAGTTTGTAACAAAAAACAGAAGTATCCCTGTCTTTTCTCGAGATACTTATGTTTTTTGTTACCAGCTTTCCTCCTCTCCCGTCATGAAATCGTTGAGAGGGTCGTCGCTCTCCTCGTCATCGTCTTCGAGATCCTCCGGTTCCTCAGGGAGCGCCTCATCATCATCGCTCGCTACTTTCTTCGGACTCGGATCGTCATCTTCCTCGTCCTCTGCTTTTCGCTCCTCCTCTTCCTCGTCTTTGAGCACCTCTTCTTTTTGGATATTCTTTCTCGGCATATCGTTTTCTTTTAGAACGTCCCTATTTGTAACAAATAGGTTTTCCTTTGAAAAGTTGCCAGGGTGTGGATAAATGTCGTCTAAATTCGGTCAGATCTTTTCAACAGCGAGGCAGGTGAGGCCGACGGCGATGGCGTCGTATTCATCATCGTGCCGTATCGTCTTTTCCACCTGAATGAGCCGCGGGATCATGGCGATGATCTGGTCTTTGTCGCTTTTGCCGTATCCGGTGACGGCGATTTTTATCTCCCCGGGGCCGTATTCATATGTTTTAAGGCCGTGTGCGGCGGCTTGATACAAAATGACGCCGCGAGCCTCGGCGACGGCGATCGCCGTCTTGACGTTCGAGCTGAAGAAGAGCGTCTCGATGGCGAGAGCCCCCGGCTCGTATTCATCGATGACCCGGTCGATCTCTGCGCCTATGAGGCCGAGACGCTCGCTGTGGGACAGTCTCGGATCTGTCTTGAAGCAGTCAGAATATACGAGGGATTCTTTTTCCCGCGGGTTCTTCTCGAGAACCGCGATGCCGAGTCGCTCGTATCCAGGGTCGATGGCGAGGATTCTCATTCCACATTCGTATAGACCTCCTGGACCTCGTCGTTCGCTTCGAGGTCGCCGACGAGCTTTTCGAGGGCGGCAAGGTCTTCGTCGGAGAGGTCGACGGTCGTCGTCGCTTTCCATACAGCGTTCTCGCGGACGAAAGCCCACGACGCGCTCCCTGGCGTCGCCAGAGAGAAGCCATTGTCGGAGAGAATGTGCTTTACCTCTTGAGCGGCCTTATTTTTGTTCGTTGTGAGAGCTTCGATCATGATCGCGCAGCCGCCTGGCCCGTATGCTTCGTACATGATCGATTCAAGAGCGCCGCCCGGCTCACTCGCTTTCTTTATCGCTCGCTCGATGACGTCGTTCGTGACATTCTCGGCCTTGGCCCGTTCGATGAGGGCGCGCAGGGAGGGCGAATTTTTGTTGCCGCCGGCTTTTTGAGCTTCAGCCGATATGAGTTTCGAATATTTCGAATAAAGCTTCGACTTCACGCCGTCTGTTTTGGCCTTTTTATGCTTTATTTGTGACCATTTGTTGTGTCCTGACATGTCTTTAAGGATTAAGTTACAAGAGCTTGCCGCGTTTTTCCGGAGGGATCTTCATATGAGCGTAGCCTTTCTCCGTGACTTTGCGGCCGCGCGGCGTTCGCTCGATGAGGCCGAGCTGGAGGAGGTACGGCTCGTGAACTTCTTCGATCGTCGCCTCTTCTTCGGCAAGCGATGCGGCCAGGGTATTAAGGCCGACAGGACCGCCACTAAATTTGTCTATGAGCGTTCGGAGCAGGTCACGATCGACCTGGGTCAGTCCGAGCTCATCTACGCCGAGCATCGTTAGGGCCCGGTCGACGATCTCGACAGAGACGGGGGTTTTCTCGACTTGGGCGAGGTCGCGGACGCGTTTGAGGAGGAAGTTCGCCGTCCGGGGAGTGAAGCGGCTTCGCTCGGCGATTTTTTTACTCGAACGGTCATCCATGTCGATCCCGAGGAGCTTCGCCGAGCGCTCGATGATTTGCTGGATCTCTTTGTCAGAATAGAACTCGAGCCGGAACGTGCCGCCGGAGAAACGCGAGCGCAAGGGCGACGACAGGAGAGCGATCCTTGTTGTCGCGGCGATGAGAGTGAAGGGCGGCAATTCGAGCTGGATGGTCCGCGCCGACGGCCCTTTGCCTATGATGATGTCGAGGGAGCCCGACTCCATCGCTGGATAGAGCACCTCTTCGATCGCTTTATTGAGGCGGTGGATCTCGTCTATAAAAAGGATGTCGCCAGGCGAGAGATTGGTAAGGATCGAGGCGAGGTCGCCGATTTTTTCTATTGCCGGACCAGACGTCGCCTTGAGCTGGGAAGCGGTCTCGCGGGCTATGAGGTGGGCGAGTGTCGTCTTGCCGAGGCCGGGCGGTCCATAAAAGAGGATATGTTCGGGCGGATGCTTGCGTTCAGCGGCCGCACGGAGGAGGACTTTGAGGTTGTCCTTTATCGTTTTCTGGCCGACGTACTCGTCCCACGAAGACGGCCGGAGGGTCGTATCGAGGAAAAGGTCGTCCCCGGTCTCATTTGCCTTATTCGTAGCCTTATTCTTGTCCTTCGGGGTACTTGACATACAAAAATGTTTATGCTAAGATACTGCTGTCAGAGTTTGAAAACACGATCTGCTCCAGAGTATAAATCTCTAAGCGATTAAACCTTACGGTTTACTAGCCGTCACTCGGAGGACGTTCTGGTTAGACGCCTCGGCGCCTTTACTGGTGCCATCCTGCGAACTCGGCTTAGCTTTTGATGCACATCACAAGTATCGCTTAGAGATTTATGTTCTGGAACGGGCCGCGCGCCGCGCGCGGCCTTTTCGTTGTCATAGTACTCCTTGGGTTTTTCTCCGCAACAGCCTCTGTGCAAAGGAGCACACGATAGAGGATGAGGCAAATCGGACCTAAAAGTGCTTCACCTGC
>JAGWHV010000020.1 GCA_028866595.1 Patescibacteria group bacterium | reverse complement strand
GATAAAGTCTGTGGCCTCAAAGGCTACGCTCGCGGTCTCGTCCGCCTTTTCGAGAAACAGCCTCTCGTCGTCGTCGCGGAAAAAGGCGCGACTGCCGCCGATATCCGCGCTTTGACGACGGATGTTTCGAACAAGGTCAAACAGGCGACAGGCATAGAGATCGAGCCCGAGGTTTATGGATTCGGCCCAGAATTATGCTAGAATAGCGCTCCATCCATATCTATATGGCCAATTTCTTGGGCAAAATCTTCGGCGACGGCAATGACAAGGCTTTAAAGCCTTTTTTGGCGCTTGTGCCCGATATAAACGCTCTCGAGCCGGGCATGGCGGCGCTCTCCGACGCCGATTTGCGAGCCAAGACAGCCGAGTTCAAGGAGCGCCTCTCGACGGGCGGCAAGACGGGCAAAGTCGAAACCGAGGAGGACATTCTGCCGGAAGCTTTTGCCGTCGTCCGCGAAGCGGCCAAGCGCACACTCAAACAGCGCCACTTCGACGTCCAGCTCGTCGGCGGCGCGATCTTGCATAAATCCGGCATCGCCGAGATGCGCACAGGCGAAGGCAAGACTCTCGTCGCGACGCTCCCGGCGTACCTCAACGCTCTCACCGGCCACGGCGTGCACGTCGTCACCGTGAACGATTATCTGTCTCGCCGCGATGCCGCATGGATGGGCCAGATATACGATTTCCTCGGCCTCACGGTCGCTGTCATCAACCACCAGGCTTCGTATCTTTATGACAAGACGCACATCGCGCCCGAGACGGCCGCCAAAGACGAGGAGACGGCCGCCTTCAAGGTTGCTCACGACTTCCTCCGACCGTGCGCCAGGAAAGAAGCCTATGCCGCCGATATCACCTATGGCACGAACCAGGAATTCGGCTTCGACTATCTCCGCGACAACCTCGAATACGACCCGAACAACCTCCGCCAGCGCGAGTGGAATTACGCCATCGTCGACGAAGTCGACTCGATCCTCATCGACGAGGCTCGGACGCCCCTCATCATATCGGCGGCGACGGCCGAATCGGAGGACTTGTACAAGCTCTTCGCCAAGATCGCCGGCACGCTCGCGGACGGACAGGATTTCGAAGTCGATGAGAAGCGCCGAGCGATAACTCTCACCGATGCCGGCATCACCAAAGCCGAGAAAGCCCTCGGTGTCGACAACATATATACCGATCGCGGCGTCAAATACGTCCACCATCTCGAGACAGCCGTCCGGGCCAAAGCTCTCTATCATAAAGACAAAGAATACGTCGTCAGGAACAACGAGATCGTCATCGTCGATGAATTCACCGGCCGCCTCCAGCCTGGCCGGCGCTGGTCGGAAGGACTTCACCAGGCGATCGAGGCAAAGGAAGGCGTCGCCATCCAAAAAGAGACCCGCACGTACGCCTCGATCACGTATCAAAACTTCTTCCGCTTGTACAAAAAGCTCTCCGGCATGACAGGCACCGCTCTCACTTCGCGGGAGGAATTTTTCAAGGTGTACGAGCTCGACACTATCGCTGTGCCGACGAACCGACCTGTCGCGCGCGCCGACTTGAACGATCTCATATTCCAGACAGAGCCCGGCAAGCTCAAAGCCATCGCGCGCAAAGTGAAAGAGCTCAATCAAAAAGGCCAGCCGGTCCTCATCGGCACCGTCTCGATTGAAAAGAATGAAATGCTCTCGGACTATCTCCGCCGCGAGGGCGTCAGGCACGAGATGCTGAATGCGAAGAACCACGAAAGGGAGGGCGAGATCATCGCCCAGGCTGGCCGCCACGGCGCGGTGACCATCGCCACGAACATGGCTGGCCGCGGCGTCGACATCAAGCTCGGCGGCGCGCTCGCTTCGCCGGAAGAGTATGAAAAAGTCAAAGCCGTCGGGGGTCTCTTCGTCCTCGGCACCGAGCGTCACGAAGCGCGCCGCATCGACAACCAGCTCCGCGGCCGCGCCGGCCGCCAGGGTGACCCGGGCGCGACGCAGTTCTTCGTCTCTCTCGAGGACAATCTCATGCGCGTCTTCGCGACAGACATGGTCAAAAAGATGATGGGCCGTTTCGGCATCCCCGAGGACGAGCCGATCGAGAACAGGATGATCACCCGCTCTCTCGAGACTGCCCAGTCGCGCATCGAAGGCTTCAATTTCGACGCCAGAAAGCAAGTCCTCGAATATGACGACGTCATGAATATCCACCGCAAGACCGTCTATGACCGGCGACGGGCCCTGCTCCTCGGCCCCGACGAAGATGTAGAGAAGGAAGTCCGAGCGGTCGCTCCTGCGGATGTGATCGAGGCCAAGAAAAAAGAGCTCGGCGATCAGATGTTCATCCGGGCGGTGAGGCACCTTTTCCTCCAGACGATCGACATGTTCTGGGTCGACCATCTCGAGGCTATGGAGTATTTGCGCAATAGCGTCAATCTCCGCGCCTATGGCCAGCGCGATCCGCTCATCGAGTATCGTCGCGAAGGCCTCGGTCTTTTCAAGAGCATGCAGGCGGCGATCGACGCTCAAGTCGCGAGCCTCGTGCCGGGGATCGGCGCTCCAGCTGCGGCGCCTGCCGCCCCCGTCATCCCTGCCGGCATAACCGTTGATATGAAGCTGGCCGGCCGCGCCGCTGGCCATGATCGCGGTCGAAACGACAAAGTAGTTATCACCAGGGGCGGGGAGAAAAAAGAGGTAAAATACAAGAAGCTCGACGCCTACCTGAAAGACGGTTGGACGCTCGAATCCTGACGTCGAGCCTGCGCCTCGGGCGCGCACTATGCTTGAAGTAATCCTCGCACAATACGGTCTCATCGCGGTGTTCGTCGGCACGTTCATCGAAGGCGAGATCGTCGTCATCGCCGCCGGCGTCCTGGCGAGCTTGGCTTTTTTGTCTCTCTGGTGGGTGCTCGTCGTCGCATTCGTCGCTACGTTCCTCGGTGATCAGTTTTTCTTTTTCCTCGGGCGCAAGAAGGGTACGGCTTTTCTTGAAAAGCGCCACCGCGTCCACTGGCGCCGCCGAGCGGAGAAAGTTCACGACCTCATCCATAACCATCAGAATAAGATCCTCTTCGGCTATCGGTTCTTGTACGGTTTGCGCGTACCGACGCTTTTTGCCATAGGTACGAGCGAACTCCCGACCCGGAAATTCGTCCTCATCAATCTCGCCAATTCGGCGATCTGGACGGCTCTTTTCGTATTCGGCGGTTATTTCTTCGGCGATGTCTTCATATCATTCGTCGTTGACGCTCGCGCCTATGCCGGCGAGATGATCCTCGGCATCCTCATCATCGCTCTCATCGTCTGGGCGATCTCGATCTGGCGGAATAGGGAGGAGTACAACTGATACCAGGGCGAAGCTATTCCGGGGTGTCAGTATATGCCGCGCTTGACCGATACATGGTGAAGTTGTAGGGTATAAAAGGATCACTTGATTCGATTACTCGTTGGTCCCTGTAGTCGAACCAAAAACAAAAACAAAAAGGCACTACATGCCGAATGTACTAGCACCCAAACAGCAACGGCCGGCGCGGGGGTCCACCTCCCTCGACGCGGCCATCGCCCAAATCGAGCGGGAGTCGCATTGTCCGCCCGGTTCCCAGCGGGTTCGTCCGCGCATCGATGTCGATATCTTGATGGGGTTCGCTGACCCCAACGAGATCGAGCATGAGCACGAGATCGATCGAGCCTATCAGCACGAGTTCCAGCGCGACGACGATGTCGTGGCACCGGCGGATGATTTTCGCGATGGGATCGACAAGGGCTGTGCTTGCATCGATGGCAAGTGTTGCATCCTTTGCGTCACTCGCTTCGACCTCGAGGCCATGCCGGATCTCCTTCGCGACGATCGCGTTCGGGTCGAGCCGATCGGCGGCCTCCGCGACGAGCGGCGGGTTCACATCCCCGTCGAGCTCGCCGAGGCGCTCGGTCTGATCGAAGCCTAACGAGGCCGGGTCCAGCTGTTCAGCTGACCACTTTCAATACGAAGCCGCACCCTCACGGGCGCGGTTTTTTTTCTTATCCTTTGAAAGCGTCTTTGCCGGGATAAAGGGCATTCTCGCCTTTGGCGACGAGCTCTTCCTCGATGCGGAGCAATTGATTGTATTTGGCGGTGCGATCGGTGCGGGAGGTCGAGCCCGTCTTTATCTGACCTGTCGAGAGGCCGACGACGAAATCGGCGATGATCGTGTCCTCTGTCTCGCCCGAGCGGTGGGAGATGATGGAGGTGTAACCTGCTTTTTCGGCCATCTTGATAGCGGCTATCGTCTCGCTCACCGTGCCGATCTGGTTGAGCTTGATAAGGATCGAGTTGCAGGCTTTCTTTTTGATGCCCATGGCGAGGCGCTCGACGTTCGTGACGAGGAGATCGTCGCCGACGAGCTGGACTTTTTTGCCGAGCGTTTTGGTTATGAGCTCATAGCCGGCCCAGTCATCCTCGGCGAGGCCGTCCTCAATCGAGACGATAGGATATTTTTTGATCCAGTTCTCGTAGTAGCTGACCATTTCTTTCGAAGAGAGCTGGCGCTTCTCCGTTTTGAGATTGTACGTGCCGTTCTCGTATATCTCGGTCGCGGCGGCGTCGATGGCGATGGCGATGTCGATGCCCGGGGTGTAGCCAGCTTTCTTTATAGCCTCGATGATGATCTCGATAGCCGCCTCGTTCGACGGCAGGGAGGGCGCATAGCCGCCTTCATCGCCGACAGATGTGTTGAGTTTCTTCGACGACAGGATCTTTTTAAGGGCATGGAATGTCTCGGCGCCATAGCGCAGAGCTTCTTTGAAAGAAGGCGCGCCCAGGGGGACGATCATGAATTCTTGGAGGTCGGTCGAATTGTCGGCGTGCTTGCCGCCATTAAGGACGTTCATGAGAGGGACAGGCAGGCAGGGTTTTCTCTTCGTGCCGCTTATCGCGCGGAAGTATTCATAGAGGGGAATCTTGCGCGCTGTCGCGGCCGCTCGAGAGAACGCCATAGACACGCCGAGGATGGCGTTCGCGCCGAGCTTGCCTTTGTTCGGCGTGCCGTCGAGCTCGATGAGCGCACCGTCGAGCGAAGCCTGATCGAAAGCTTTGCCGACGATCGCCTGGGCGATAGGCCCGTTTACGTTCGCGACGGCGTTCTGGACGCCTTTGCCGCCGTAGCGCTCGGGGTCGCCGTCGCGGAGCTCGACTGCTTCATGCGATCCTGTCGAAGCGCCCGAAGGCACGGCCGCTCGGCCGAACGAGCCATCCTTGAGAGTGACATCGACCTCTACCGTCGGATTGCCTCGCGAATCGAGTATCTCGCGGGCTCGCACTTTCGCGACGGTCTCCTTTGCCTCTTTGGTCATATGTTTCGTATCATTAGTGGATAATCATTATACAAGGCCGGACGGCTTATATGGTAGTGGACATGGTATACTTTTCTCCATGAAGATAATCATTCGCATACTCATTATCGCCCTGACGATCATGGCCCTGCCGCATATCGTCTCGGGCATCGTCGTATCTGGATTCTATCCGGCGCTCATCGCCGCGGTCATATTCGCTATCCTTAACCTGACGATCAAGCCGATCCTCAAGCTCATAACCCTGCCGATCAATATCCTGACGCTCGGGCTGTTCGGCCTCGTCATAAACAGCCTCCTCTTGTGGTTCGTGGCCACGTTCGTGAACGGCTTCACGATAGCCTCCTTTAGCGCCGCCTTCTTGGGAGCGCTCATCATCGCCATCGTCAACTGGCTTGTGCATCTCATATAGTCGCGTATACTGTTCGCGGGGGTTACTGTTAGAGGTCAGTGTGCTAGGGGCCGCCTCGCTGTGCGAGGCGGCCCTCAATTTTTGTACCAGTCTCGACGGGATCCTAGTGCGCCAAAGCCAGAGGAACGCAGCGCGCCGCTCCGGCGGCGAGGAGCGTGGCTCGGGCCTCTCGCAGAGTCGCTCCTGTCGTGACGATATCGTCGAATATGATCACTTTGCGTCCGGTCACATCGGTTGGGGCGCGCACCGCGAAACTGCCGCGGACATTCTTTGCGCGATCGCTTTTCGACATGCCGACTTGGTCGGTCGTCTCGCGCGCCTTTATCAAGATATCTGATCGGATTTCGAATTTCGTTCCCAGACGTTTCGCCGCGATCGCTTTTTCGAAGTCGGCGAGAATGATCTCGCACTGATTCCATCCGCGATCACGACGGCGTTTGTCGCTTATCGGTATGGGTACGATGATCCGTGTCTCTGTGGCAGATACGTCTAGTTCCGACATCGGCAAGTCGCTTAGAAGAAGCTCGGCAAGGACCGCGCCGAGGAGGGCCGTCACTTTTTTATTGCGATATGTCTTCGCCTCGACGAGAGCGGCTTTTACGATAGGCGCGCGATAGGGAAGCAGGCTCTCGATGCCGTCTATTCTTGGCATCGCGGGGGTTCGTCGGGCGTCTTTTATGAATTCTGCGGCTGTCATATGCTCGATGGCCTCGATCAGGGGATCGGGCGGGGCGAGAAGGCTGAATATGAAGTCTTTCGCGCGTTTGAATATCATGCGAGTAGCATACGTTTCAGGGTTAAATTTTTGTTTAAGAAGATATAAAGGCGCGCGGCGCGGCACAGCCGCGCCGCGCGCCGCTCTCTCATGCGCGTGCTATAATCCTCGCATATGGCCATTCCTTTCCTTAATGACCTCTTCAAGAAACCGGCAGGGAGCGTCCTTGGCGTCGACATCGGCTCTTCATCGATAAAAGTCGTTCAGCTCCGCAAGAAGGGCGGCAAGGCCGTGCTCGAAACGTACGGCGAGCTTGCCCTTGGTCCGTATGCGGGCATAGAGATCGGCCGGGCCACGAACTTGCCCAATGACAAGATCGTCGAGGCGCTCAAGGACTTGATCAAGGAAGCAAACGTCACTACGAAGTCTTGCGGCATATCCATAGCTGCCGCTTCGAGCCTCCTCTCGTTCATCCGCATGCCGGAAATGGATCAGAAACAGCTCGCGACGATGATCCCGATCGAAGCGCGCAAATACATACCCGTGCCCATAACCGAGGTCGCGCTTGATTGGTGGGTCATTCCCAAGGAAGAGAGCTCGTTCACCGATTTTGACAAGCCGCCAGAACCAGGCGCCAAGCCTCCGGAAAAAGGCATCGACGTCCTTCTCGTCGTCATCCACAACGACGTGCTCAACCGGCTCAATCAGATATCGCACGATGCAGCGCTCCAGGCGTCTTTCTATGAGATCGAGATATTCAGTTCGATGCGCTCTGTCGTCGACCAGAGCCTTGACTCGGTGATGATATTCGATATGGGCGCCGGCTCGACCAAGCTTTACATAATCGAGCGGGGCATCCTGCGCGCGTCGCATACGATCAACCGCGGCTCGCAGGAGATCACTCTCGCGATATCGCGATCCCTCGGCGCTTCGGTAGGCGATGCCGAGCATATAAAGCGAACGATCGGGCTTTCTCCCGAACCAGACAATAAAAGCGTCAAGGAAGTGATATCGCTCAATCTCGACTATATTTTCGCCGAGACGAATCGGGTCATCGGCGCCTACGAGCGCAAATACAACAAGAGCATATCCAAGATCGTCCTTACGGGTGGCGGTTCGCTTCTCAAAGGCTTCCTCGACCTCGCTCGGACGCGATTCCAGACAGAGGTCGTCCTCGGCGATCCTTTCACCAAGACAGAAGCGCCAGCGTTCCTCGAACCCGTCCTCCGCACAGCTGGCCCGGAATTCGCCGTAGCCATCGGCATCGCCCTTCGAAAGCTCCAGGAAGCAGAGTAGGCGGCTCCTATGGTAAGATGATTGCGATGTTCCGCATAGCGTCAAAGATAAGCGTCGTCATCTCTGTCGCCCTTTTCTTCATGACGGGAGCGCCCGCCGTGTCTGCCGATGCCACGGCCGCGTGTGCTCTCACCAATCCTCACGTCAAGGTCTCTCTCCTTCACGGACCGAACCGCATCGATGCGGGCGGCGACCTCTCGATTGCTGGTATCATCGAGAACGGCAATCCGTATGCGATCTCTGCTATTGATGTCGTGCTCCGAGTCGTCAAGCTCGCCAAGCGGGCCGGTTCGACGTACGATACGGCGACAGACACGGTCGACCGGCTGACGCCGATGTCGCTGTATCTCAATGCGAGCTCTTCGACGTCATTTTATGTGACCTGGCACGCCCCGGCGTCCCTTCTCACAGGTCCCTATCGCATCGACGTCTATCTCGATTCGGCGGGTCAGTTCGCTGTCGGCGGCACCGAGTATCTCGGCATCCCGGCGGCGAGCTATGCCGTTCTCGTGAACGGCAAGACGAACCAGACGTCATTTATCGACCAATCATCGCTCCGGGTAAATGGAACGGCGCCATCTCCGATGGGACTAGTCGGAATGGCGGGTAACGATTCGATCAAGGCGACGCTCCACGTCGAGAGTACTTACACGGCGCCGCGCACCGCCTCGGTCATTTGGACTTTATATCATTCGAACTTCGCAGATCCAGAGAGCGTCGTCGCTACCGGTACGAGCCAGATCATCATCGCTCCGAACGGCGAAGTACCGGCGACGTTCTCGGCGAAGGGCATTACCCACTCCGACTATATCCTCGCCGCCGAGCTCATCGACGGTTACAAGCATTCGTACATCTCGACGCGCCTCGTTCGCACGGACATCGTCGAACCGAGCTTCCGATCTCTTTATGTGAGCGCGTTTCCGCTATCGCCCGACCATGACCTCCTCGTCGGCTGTCTAGCCGAGAATTTCGCTCCGAACGACATGTCTACCTCTACGGTACAGGCGACGCTTACCGGCTCTAATGGCGAGACGATATATTCTGGTTCTCTTATCAAGGTAGCCCATACCCCGCTTTATTATTTTCAGCTCGCGTTTACGCCAAAGGGTTCGCTTAATCAAGACATGACGCTCTCGGGCAGGGTCTTTGATGGCGCCGGGCGGCTCCTGGCGTCGTCATCTGTTGCCTATGCCTGCGACCCCGACGGCTGCGCAGCCGAGGCCGCCCGGCAGGGCAGAGGCGTGACCTGGTCGAGCGGCATGCTCTCAGCGGAGATCGCTACGGCTCTGGCGGCAGTCATCGCTCTCGTCGTTTGGATATTCCATAGGCGGCGCCAAGGGCCATCCCAGAACATATGATGAAAAGAAAAGACATATTCATGCGCGTATCAGTCGGGTTCATGACAGCCTTGGCTCTCCTGGCTGCGTCTTCCGTGTTTGTCTCCGTGACACATGCGCAAGGTGATCCGTGTTCCGACCCTCGAGCGAATTGCTCCAGTAGCGGTGGGGGAGGCGGCTATGATTCAGGAGGTAGTAATGTCACATATCGGTGTCCTGACGGATTTATAACGACCGATCCCTTCTTTTGCGGGCGAGTATGCGAGGATCCAAACGCCACTGACTACAACTACTGGCTGCCATGCACGTACGATACATGCACAGGCCCGGCTAATGATTGTGGCCAGACCACTTCGGGCACTATCGGTTCAGACGGTTCGTGTTCGGTGACGACGGCTCCAGCAGACCCGACAGGCTATGGATCTTCATGTACGAGCGCTGCCAATTCCTGCGGCATGACGAATGCGGGCACCATAGGTTGCGATGGCACGTGCTCTGCCTCGACACCAAGCGACAGCTTATGCGTCCCACCGCCTCCGAAATGCGTCGCCGATTATGGTAATACTTGTTCAGGCCCGGCCAACTCTTGCGGTATGACGGATATTGGCACATATGACTGTAGCGGCGCCTGTTCGGTGACGACCGCGCCGAGCGAAAGCCTCTGCGCCCCTAAATGCGCGGCGAACCAAGGTTCTGCATGCTCCGGTCCTGCTAATTCTTGCGGTATGACGAATAGCGGGGTGGTAGCGTGCGACGGCTCATGCTCGTCAAGAGTCGCTCCCAACGACAATCTCTGTCCGCCTAGATGCGCCGCTGATCAGGGCTCGGCATGTACGAGCAGCGCCAATTCCTGCGGTATGACGAACGAAGGATCGATCGCTTGCGACGGCTCCTGCTCTGCGACTGCACCAGGCGATAATCTCTGTCCTGTCGTCGAGACATGCCAAGATCCGAGCGCTTCAAACTATGGCCAGCCGGGATCATGCGTCGTTCCGCCTTCGTATCAGTGCACCGATCCGAATGCCGCGAACTACGGCGCTGATGCTTCCTGTGTATATGACAACGGGAATAACGGCGGTTCTCAACCGCAGAACGATCAACAGCAGAATCCCTCGGGCTTTACCATCGACGGCACTCCGAGCTTGCCCGTAAGATTCCTCGCCTCCGAGGGCGGACAGACGAGCCAAGGGATCATATCTGTGAATCCCGTGAGCGGTTTCAATCAGCCGGTGACGATTGATGTCCAGTCCACGGACTGCCCGAGCGTTTCGGGATACTCGTTTGATGGAGGCGACTTCGTCAAGAACCCTCAAGTGGTCATGACTGCCGATGGTTCAGATAATTATCGCGCTCCGTCGGGCACCATCGGCCTCGGTGTGGAAGTCCAATTCTCAGCTGCCATATCGCACACCTGTACGGTGACGTTCGAAGGCAACGGCGGGGGCGATTCGGCGACGTTCGACGTGACGGTCGATCCGAACGCGTTCAATCCTGTGTTCAGGGAATTTTAAGGAGGTAAAGGCTTTTTCTCCTCGATAATAAAAAGGGCCATCGAGCAAAGTCGACGGCCCTTGAGTCACAAGCCCCTCACTGTGTTGCGACGATCGCATTCCTCCCGCTCCGCTGGCGGACGTTGGCGATCGCGATACGCAGGCCCTTGTCGAGAGGGAACGTTGTCGTGCCGTTCTCGAGGAGTTCGACATCCGCCGCTGTCACGGCGCTCGAGTGAACGAGCGTCTGATAGACGATGCGGAGGTCGACCACACTCTCGGCGCATTCCGGGTTCCGACGAATCGGGGCCAGGGTGTACGCGGTCTGCGCGGGGCTCAAGGATCCTTTCGGACCCTCGGGCTTGCGCAGGGCGCTCTCGAGGCGGATAGCCGCGAGAACGATCCGGGCGTTCGGCCGGAGCGGGAGCTTGAGAGCGTCCGCTTCGGCGACCGCCTGACCGAGTATATCCGCGGCTTCGTCGTCTTGGCCTGCCACATGGTAGTAGAGGCCGAGGACGGCGAGGAAAGCCGGATCCCGTTCGCCCTTGCTATAGGGACCGAGTAGAGTCGCCTCTGCCCGGCCGATGTAGCTCTGGACGTTTCCGGGAGCTTCGGCCCGGACGAGCATGATCTCCTTGACCATGAGATCGCCCATGATGCGGGCGACCTCCGTCGAGGTAGCGTCGCGGAAAGCGACGTCTTCGACGGGAACCTTGCGGTTCGCCAAGAAGACGGGCTTGTCCGCTCCGGTCTGACCATATCCGGCGAGGACGTTATCCATTTCGCCGAATCCCATGCCGAAGCATGAGCGGAACAGCGCTTCGTCGACGGGTCGCGACGCCGCGGCTCTGACGAACTGCCAGAGCGCCTGTCGGCGCTCGGACTGCCCATCATATGCCCAGCGAACGAAGAGCGTCGCCCGCGCCTGCCATGACCCGTACTCGTGTACGGAGATCTGGTCGGCTGGCACGAGCGCGGGAGGATTGGACATGAAGAGCGTTTCCACGCTCCCCGTGACCGTGACCCGTCCCATGGGCGGGAGAGTGATGTCTCTCGGTGCCCCGTCCGCATTCGACCAATCCGCTTGCGCGTAGAGACCGAGCGCGGCTGCTCTGAACCATGCCGGCAAGGTCGGGCGACGGTTCGCGAGCATCACGCCGACGTATTCGGGGACGAATGTATCGCCTTCGATCTCGTCATTCGGCTGGATGATCGTGTCGGAGGACTCGGAGTCCTCCCGGCAGAGTTCGGGCAGCATGTCGAAGTCGTCCGACGACATGACGCGCTTGACCGCCTCGCGGCGGGCTTGCGTCTCCATGGCGTCGCGCATACCTCGTGCCATTTTCCGCTCGTACTCTTTCGAGACGAGGATGTACTCGGCCGGGATCTTCCAGCCGCCGACAAGGTCGGCGGGAAGGAATTCCCGGAGGAGCTTCTCCTGGCGGAGCATGGTTTGGGCGAAGCGTTCGGCCGCGCCCGGATCGGCGTTCGAGAGGATCTCGAGGTCGCCGGCCGGGTCGCGGACGCTGGCGTACTGCCAGAGGTGACCCTTGACGTTGTCCTCGACGAGGAATGGCGGCAGGGCCACCATTTTGCCGAAGCTCTGTTCCTGACCCTGACCTGAAAGTCGTATCGGCGCGCATGTGTACAACACTGCGGCCATCGCCGCTACGAGCCAGACATTGATTTTCACATGTACCTTTCTTTGAGGTTGATTTGAGGTTGAAATGTAGGGTGGAGGCTTGGTTGACAAAGATCTCCACTACCTTATACGATACAATATATAAAAAAGGGTGTCAATGAGGTCAAAAGCCTTGTGAAATAAGGGTACTTTTGGGCCGTGCTATGATTTCGGCATGCGATTCCTGGCGCTTCTCCACGTCGTCACAGATACGTTCGCCGGCGGCGCGAGCGAGACGAAGGCGATCTTGTTCCTGGTCTTTCTTTGCGTTCTTGTCATTGTGAACATATATGCGGAGAAAGGAGGCGCCGCCGCTTCG
>JAGWHV010000059.1 GCA_028866595.1 Patescibacteria group bacterium | reverse complement strand
GGCTTCTTTTGCGAGCGTGCTACGACTGAGGTTTTTGCCATAATGCTTGGAAAGACTATCAATATACAGGGTCAAAGTCAAATCTATGCCTTTTTGATCGGGAATCCGATGAGCTCGAGGAAACGCTTTGTCGCCGCCTTGTCGCGCATGTTGGTGACTACGGTCACGCCGAGGCCGAATACGTCCTTGAGCTCCTCATCGGTCGTCTCAGGGAAAATCGTGTGCTCGCGCAGACCGATAGAGTAGCCGCCCATGCCGTCCATCGACGTAGCCGGCAGGCCGCGGAAGTCTTTCGTCCTAGGCAGGGCAATGTGAACAAGCTTTTCGAGGAAGCTCCACATGCGGTCGCCGCGAAGCGTCACCTGAAATCCCATAGGGTCGCCGGTGCGGCTCTTGAACGAGGCGATCGATTTCTTGGCGCCTTTGAGCACTGGTTTCTGACCGGTGATCCTGACAATACGGTCCTCGACGAGCTCGATCTTCTTCTTGTCCTTGAATGAGCCGACGCCGGCAGATATGACGGCCTTCATGATGCGAGGCGCCTGCATGGCGTTCTCGAGATGGAACTCTTTCTTCATCGCAACGAATGCATCCTTCTGCTTTTCTTTTAGAGTTTTCATGATAATGAGATTTAGATGACGACGATGTTACTTTGCCTTGACGACGTTCGAAGCGTGGATCGGCGATTCTTTGTCTATGATCTGACCCGGTTCGCCTTGACGGCGCGGTCGCAGATGGCGCTTCATCACATTGACGCCGGCGACGACGACGCGGTTATCTTTCGGCATGGCCTTGACCACCTCACCGGTCTTGCCTGCGTCTCTGCCTGTGAGGACCTTCACCTTGTCTCCTTTTTTTATGTGCATGGTATTGGAAATTAGAAGTTAGAAGCTAGGAGATAGAAGTTAAACGATCTCAGCGGCGCGGCTGGCGATGGTCTGGAAGCCTTCCTCGGCGATCTCGCGCGGGATCGGCCCGAACACGCGTCCGGCGAGAGGCTCTTTCTTGCCCTTCTCCAGGATCACTACCGCGTTCTCGTCGAAACGGATATACGATCCGTCCTTGCGCTTGGTCTCTTTGACCGAGCGCACGACGACGGCGTGGAGGACATCCTTCTTCTTTACCGCCTTGCGGGGCTCGGCCTTCTGGACCGAGAGCACGACGACATCGCCGATCTTGGCATAGCGTTTGGCCGCAGAGCCGAGCACTTTGAATATGCGGCCGATCTTTGCGCCTGAGTTATCTGCTATGACGACGATAGAACGTGGTTGGATCATGGGGGTGGAGAGTTAGAGGCTAGGAGTTAGAGACGATGAAATTCTTGCCGCGGGAGATCGGGCGCGTCTCGATGATAGTGACCTTGTCGCCTTCTTTGCGCATGTTGCCTGCGTCATGAGCCTTGTAGCGCTTAGAGACCTTGATAAAGCGCTCATATTTAGGCACTTTGACGAAGCGGTCGACGCGGACGACTACGGTATCCTTCATCTTTGTGGACACGACGACGCCTTCGAGGGTCTTGCCCTCGCCTGCTTTGACGGTCTTGACGGTGCCTGACGAAACGGCCTTGACCGTTGCCGCTGTCTTCTTGTCTTCGGTTTTCTTTCCAAAAATCGACATGGTGGTGTGTATTATGCGACGATCTCGCGGGATACGATAACGGTCTTGACCGGCAGTTTGGTGCCGCCCTTGCGCAAAGCCTCGCGGGCCATAGCCTCATCGATGCCGTCGACCTCGAACAGCACGCGACCCGGTTTGACCGGCGCGCAATAGCCCTGGAGATCGCCCTTTCCCTTGCCGAGTTTCACCTCGGCCGGCTTCTGGGTGTACGGCATATCAGGGAAGATGCGGATCCAGAGCTTGCCGTTCTTGCCGATCTCGCGAGAGATCACCTTGCGGGCGGATTCGATCTGCTCGGAGCGGATACGAGCGGCGGTCGTCGCCTTGATGCCGAACGAGCCGAACGACAGGTATGTGCCGCGCGTGTCGAAGCCGACCTTGTTCGGATTCTTGCGCATCACGTGCCACTTCCTGAATTTTACTTTTTTCGGTGCTAGCATGGCGGTTTTTGTTATTCGACGCGGCGATCAGCAGCGGCGGCCTTCTTATTGAATATCTCGCCTTTGTAGATCCAGACCTTTATACCAATGTCGCCGTAGGTCATGTGAGCCTTCTCGCGGGCGAAATCGATGTCGGCGCGGAACGTCTGGAGCGGGATCTGACCCTTCTTCATATCCTCGACGCGGGCCATCTCGGCGCCGCCTAGGCGGCCGCCTAGGAACACGCGCACGCCCTTTACATCTCGGTTGGCCATGACCTTCTCTATCGTCTGCTTCATGACGCGGCGGAACGGCAAGCGCTTCTCGAGGCCTTCGGCTATCATGTACGCCACGACGGCGGC
>JAGWHV010000019.1 GCA_028866595.1 Patescibacteria group bacterium | reverse complement strand
TTCAAAAGCGCATCTCCGCCCTCATGCTATCACATTGAGCGTTTCTGATATAATATGTCGACTATATGGCACCAAAACCGACTAATAACAAGAACAAAAAGAACAATCCGCCGCCGCGGCAGAGCCTGACGCGCTTCCTCGGCAGTTTCGGCATGGGACTCCTCATATTCTTTTTCCTCATCGCCCTTTATTCGCTCTTGTCGAACAATCAGGCGGGCGGCACGCCGGAGTCGCTCTCTCAGCTCGCGGCCGACGTGTCGAAAGGCATCGTCTCTACGATCGTCGTCGACGGCGACAATGTCACCGCTACGTACAATGACGGCACCACCAAGACGACGAAAAAAGAAGCCGAGAACGCCCTCACGACCACGCTTGTCAACTATGGCGTCAAGCCGAACCAGCTCTCGACGGTGAATATCCAAGTCCAGGCGCCATCGGGCTTCGGCTATTGGCTCCTGACGTTTTCGCCTCTCATCCTCTCTGTCATATTCATCGCCATTCTCGTCTGGTTCCTGACGCGGCAGATGCGCGGCGCCGGTATGCAGGCGTTCACGTTCGGCCAATCGAAAGCCCGCATCACCCATCCTGACGACAAAAAATCCCGCGTGACGTTCAAAGACGTCGCTGGTGCCAAAGAAGCCAAGCAAGAGCTCATGGAGATCGTCGATTTCCTCAGGAATCCGAAAAAATTCCTCGACGTCGGCGCCGTTATCCCGAAAGGTATCCTTCTCATGGGCGCGCCGGGCACGGGTAAAACTTTGCTTGCTCGAGCTGTGGCCGGCGAAGCGAGCGTGGCGTTCTTTTCCATATCAGGCTCCGAATTCGTCGAGATGTTCGTCGGCGTCGGTGCTTCGCGCGTCCGCGATCTCTTCAAGATGGCGAAACAAGCTTCACCAGCGATCATATTCGTCGACGAGATCGACGCCGTCGGCCGCTCGCGCGGCGTCGGCATGGGCGGCGGCAACGACGAGAGGGAGCAGACCTTGAACCAGATCTTGGTCGAGATGGACGGTTTCGAGCCGAATGAGAAAGTGATCGTCATGGCGGCGACGAACAGGCCTGATGTCCTCGATCCGGCGCTTCTCCGCCCGGGCCGCTTCGACCGTCGCGTCACCATAGACGTGCCCGACAGAAACGATCGCGAAGAGATCCTCAAGATTCACGCCAGGAAGAAGCCTTTCGCCGAGGACGTCAATCTGCGCGTCATCGCCGAGCGGACGCCGGGATTCTCGGGCGCTGATCTCTACTCGCTCATGAATGAAGGCGCCATCCTCGCCGCCCGCGAGAACCGCACGAAAGTCTCGCAATATGATCTCATCCGGGCTATAGAAAAAGTCATGCTCGGCCCCGAGCGCAAGAGCCACATCCTTTCCGATCAGGAGAAAAAGATCACCGCCTACCACGAAGCCGGCCACGCCGTCATATCGTCCGTGCTCGAATTTGCCGATCCCGTTCACAAAATATCCATCGTCTCGCGCGGCCGCGCGGCCGGCTACGTTCTCCATCTGCCTCTCGAGGACCGCAAGCTTCAGTCTAAAAAAGAATTCCTCGACGATATCGCTGTGTCTCTCGGCGGCTACGTCGCCGAGCGGCTGCTCTTTAGCGACCTCACGACCGGACCGTCGAATGATCTCCAGGTTTCGACCGCTCTCGCCCGCGATATGGTGACGAAATACGGCATGTCCTCGAATCTCGGGCCTGTCGCTCTCGAAGGCGCTGGCGGCCGGGTCTTGTTCGGCCGCGGCGTCGAAGAGAGCGCCTATTCGGAGAAAGTCGCTGCCGAGATCGACGCCGAGGTGCGCTCTATCATGACCGAAGCCATGACTCGCGCCGAAAAAGCCATAAAGACGAACCGCAAATTACTCGAGGCGATCGCCAAGCGTCTCATCGAAGTCGAGACCATCGAGCGCGAGGAGTTCGACAAGATCCTCGTCGCTCACGGCGTCACGCCAAAAAAGAAAAAAGACATCGAGCCGCAAATCGTCGCGGCGTAGCCTAGGCCTCGCTCACCTTATCATGAACAAAGCCGCGCTTACAGGGCGCGGCCTTGGATATAGGGGAGATGAAGGGCGGCGAACGCCTCTTCGGTGAGATTCGGGATCGCGGCGTCGAGCGGGGCGAACCACGCTCGCAGTATCGATCTCGCGGCGGTCGAGCCGGACACGACGCATTCGTATGCGCGCGCCCGCGCTCGGCCGAAGACTCGATCGGCGCCGTGGAGCTCTCGCTCCGCGACCTCAGCCGGTTCGCTCACATCGATCTTGTCGAAATATGAGGCGAGAGCGGCGGAGACCCTCGTCTTGTCGACAGGGCCTTCGATCGTCGCCGAGGGCAAGCCCCAGGGCTCGCTCTGCCCGCTCCTCGTGAGAAGCAGCCTCGCGCCTTTCTTCTCCCTCTTGAACACAAGGAAGAACGTGGTCATGTGACCTCCTTTCGCCGTGATTATACACCTATCTGGCGGCGCGCGCTCGCATGACAAGATCGCACGGCGCCGCGTACGGCGTTTTGCAATAAAAAGCCGCCCATCTAGGCTGCTTTCGATGCGGCGGCTTGGCCTTCTTTGCCTAAACTGCGGAGGAATCTGATGGAATCTCCTTGTTCGTTTGGAAGGACGCGGTCGATGTACGCCCGATGGATGCCATGGAGCGGGTGGATCGTCCAGCCGGAGAGCCGGAGCACGACGCCGGGAGTCTCGATGTTGTTCCAGATGCACGTTCCCGAGAGCCGGGCGATCTCTCCGCGCGTCTCGATCCGCGCGATCGCGCCTATGGCGCGGTCGACGGTGTCGCGACCCGAGTCGGTCTCCCAAGCATGGGGCAGTTCGAATCTGCCAGCTGTCTTCGTAACGAGCGCGCCCATGGGGTCGTCCGTCAGGATAAAGGCGATAGCGGTTTGGTTCATGTGCGGTCTCCCGCTAAAGTATACGCCGGCCTGCGGCGATTCGTATCCACACGAGATTGTTTCTGCCGGCAGAGTGGTTTAGTATAACGGAGCGTTCGGCATCCGCCCTTAGCTGTTTTGGTTAGGCTGGCACATATACATCCGCCCTTAGCTCAGTTGGTTAGAGCACGGAGCTTATACCTCCGGGGTCCTTGGTTCGAATCCAAGAGGGCGGACACTTTAATCCAAGTATGAGTAAAAAGCCCCACATTCTCTACCACGCTTCGCCGGATCGGAATATCCAGAGATTCGAGCCGAGAAAGGAGCACATACGATCGGCCGATGACGGCCCAGTAGTTTTTGCCACTTCGAATAAGGCCTATGCGAGTGCTTTTCTCGTCCGATGGGACGACAGTTGGGCGCATCTCTCTAGCCACAATGGTCTGGTGCTGATGGCGATCTCCGATAAGGAGAGATTCTTGAGATCCGACAGGGGAGGAGCTATATATGAATTACCGAGCGATGATTTCGAGAACGTAAGTCCGACCGAGGACCATCCCGAATGGAAGAGCGCCACGGCAGTGACGCCATCGGGCAAGACTGAATACGCCTCGACCCTCGACGCGATGATCGAGAACGGCGTACAGGTGTATTTCGTCGATCGGGATGCATTTGAAAAGATAAGGACAGCTGACGATTTCGGCTTATCTATCCTCAGTGCTCTCGTCTCAGAGAATCAAAAAAGAGGAATGGGCGCCAGGTCTGTCAAATAGTCCCATAGATCCCGGACATCTTTGTTCTTTTCCCAGAACGCTGCGATTTTTTCTCTGAGACCGGCGTGTTGCGGATAGCCTTTGTCTGGTTTATCCAACAAATCCGCGCACTCAATGTTGAGGAGCACCGTCAGTGCTTCTTTCAAATCGTTGTATTTTTCTTTGCCGAGACGTTTTTGTTCTGCCGGGCCGAGTCCGTACCATGTGTAGAAATGCCAAAGCTCGTGCATCGCCGTGTCTTTTGGCGGATATGTCATGGAGACGAAGAACCAATTCTCGTCTATGTTGTACGGGCACCGATTGTTCACGGTGAGGTAGGCCGTGACGTCGCTTGGGAGAGAGACGCCGAATATTTTTTCCGCTCGCCTCTGAAACTCCGCCGACACGGCGTCCCATTCTCTCTGGAATCCGATCGCCCGTTCTTTTGTATCGATGTGGAGAGAGTCGATGAATTCGCCGACGAACTTTTCGGTTTTTTCGATGTCGGGATCGTTTCCGAATCTCTCGACGAGCCTGACGTAGACGCCGGTAGGGAATTTTGAATTACTGGAAGACTTTCCTTTGTTCAAGAGGCACCAGGCGTCGCGAGCCTTGTCGTACGTGAAAGTCACTTTCATGGGCAAAGTATAGCTGGATTTGACACTCCCCGCACTATCTCGTAGGGTGGGATTAGAGACATATGAACGCTGACACAGCACTAGAAACAGGCTTGCCGGGCACCATGAACGGTCCGGCGGCCGGCATCATCATCAAGGAAATGGTCCGCAGGGCCATGGCCTTCATCGCCGCGAACCGGATGACGTTCGAAGCGAAGGAAAAGCACGTCGATTACAAGACGGCGCGTGACTTCGTCACGGACGTCGACGTCGGAGCCCAGGAGATCTACCGCCGGATGATCGCCGAGTCCTTTCCGGGCTACGGCGTCGTCGCCGAAGAAGAGGGACTGAGCACTTCGTGTTCCATCCCAGGCGAGAACATCTGGTTCACCGTCGACCCGCTCGACGGCACCAAGGCCTTCATCCGCCGGCAGTCGACGGGCATCGGTACGATGATCTCGCTCGTCAGGAACAATGTCGTCATCGCCGCGTGCGTCGGCGATGTCATGACCCGCGAGATCTACTACTACCGGCCCGATTCCGACAAGGTCCACCGTTTCAGCTGGAACGATACGCTCCACGAGGAGCTGTCGATCAAGCCGGGGTCGATCAAGGATGAGTACATCCTTCTCGGCGACGATCCGCGCGGACTGTCGCCGGTGATCAGCGAGATCACGGGTCGCGGGCTGATGTTCAAGTCGATGGAAGTCTCGAGCGGCTCGATCGGCATCAAGATGGCTCGGCTCTGGAAGGGGGAAGTCGGCGCCGTTGTCATCGCCTCGGGCATGACCACGCCGTGGGACTGGAACCCGATCGCTGGCATCTCCGCCAAACTCGGCTTCGCCGTTTTGATGCGGTTCCAGCGTGCGTGGGAGGTCTCGCCTCTCCGCCCGATCAAAATGATCGTGAAGATTCCAAATGACATCATCGTGATTCACCATAGCCGGGTCGACGAGTTCATCAAGCGGTTCAATAGCTAGGGCGCGCGCAGCGGATATCCGCTGTTTTTTATTTGTCTGATGATCCGTCAGATTGGTCTCTTGACTTTCTAGAGGCTGTTGCGCAATATTGCCTGCGAATGAACATCGAATCCGTACTCGCTCAAGTGTTCTCGGGGAATCCCGAGAATATCAAGCTCATACCGCCGGACGACGAGGTCGAGCCCGGGGAAGTGATCGTTGGCACGATCCAAAATCCCAGGACCAAGGCCCTGTATTCGCTTACTATGCGGGCGACCGATGAGGGCAACAAAACTCTCGAGCACATCCGCGCTGCGCTGCGGCCCGACATGCCGTCTGCGGAGCGGCGCGAGCTCGTTCGCCGCGCCGCCGCGGTCCACGGTCTCGCGCGTACGATCGCCGATGTGTTCCAGGAGATGCTCAAGGACGAGTTTCCTGAGGTTCGTGACGAGGGCATCACCTTCGGCATCCGAACCGATTGGCGGGTGGTGATATACAAATCGCCCGCGCCCTCCGTATCCTCGTCCTCGTTCGTCGTCAATCTGACGCCGGAGATCATCGAGAGGCTCCAGGCTATCCGGGATTCGAGAAAGTGACCCGCGGCTCCGCGAATGCGGGGCTTTTATTATTCAAAATGTATCCTGTCGGCGGCGCGGCGACCGAGCTCGGCGGCCAGGGCGGGATATTTCGCCGCCGCGCCGCCCGATCCGCCGCCCGCGCCTTCCAGGCCGCCTTCTTCGATGATCCGAATCGCCTCGGCGCGGGCGGCTTCGACCATCTTTATATTCTGCAAAGCCTCCATCGCCACATCAGAGACGCCCCACTGCCGCCGGCCGGAGAGTTCGCCTGCGCCGCGAAACTTGAGATCATATTCGGCGAGCTCGAAGCCGTTCTTCGCGCCTGTGAGGGCGCGCAAGCGCTCGACCGTCTTGTCGCCGCGCGTCTCCGGCAAAACGAAACAGTATGCCTGATGATTTGACCGAACGACTCGGCCGCGGAGCTGGTGGAGCTGGGCGAGGCCGAAGCGCTCGGCGCCTTCGATGAGGATGACCGTCGCATTCGGCACGTTGACGCCGACCTCGACGACCGACGTCGCCACCAGGATGTGCGTCCGTCCGGTCTTGAAATCGTCCATGACGCGCTCTTTTTCGGCGTCTCTCATCTTGCTGTGAAGGATGCCGATCTCATATTCGGGGAATACGTTCGCTTTGAGGCGTTTGGCTTCTTCTTTGACGGATTTCGCCTGGACGGAGAGCTCTTTGGTCGGATCGGGCTCATCGATGCGCGGGCAGATGATGTATGCCTGGCGTCCGCGTCGGATCTCGGCGCGGATCTTCTCATACGTTTCGTCTCGGCGGTCGGGAGCGACGACCTCGGTTATGATCGGCTTTCTGCCGTGAGGCATACTGTCGAGGACAGTGAGATCAAGGTCGCCATATATCGTGAGAGCGAGGGTGCGCGGTATCGGCGTCGCCGTCATCGAGAGCAGGTGCGGAGCGATTCGCGAATCGGTTTCGTTCTTGCCGACGAGCTTGGCGCGCTGGGCGGTGCCGAATCGGTGCTGTTCGTCGACGATGACGTAAGCGAGATTCTTGAAGCGGACGGACTTTTGGATGAGGGCGTGCGTGCCGACGAGGATAGGAATTTCGCCGTTCGCTACCCATTTGAGGAGTTGGACGCGCGATATGTCCGTCCAATCCTGGCGAACGCCGTTCTTGTACGTCGGCGTCTTGGCGGGGAATTTTCTGCAGCCGGAGCCCGTGATGAGGCCGACTTGGACGGCGCCAGATGGTCCGCTCGCGAATGCGAGATATTCGATGAACGATTCAAAGTGCTGGGAGGCGAGGATCTCTGTCGGCGCCATGTAGGCGACCTGGAGAGAGCCGGAGGCGGCCGCGCGGCCGTCCCGGCCGCGCGGCTTCGTCATGATAGCTGCGAACGCTGTCGTGGCAGCGACGGCTGTCTTGCCCGAGCCGACGTCACCTTCGAGGAGGCGCGACATGGCGTGGCCTTTCTTGAAATCGCGGAGGATCTCGCCGACCGCTCTCGTCTGGGCATCGGTAAACAAGAAGGGGAAGCGGCTGACGAAGCCATCAACGAGCCCAGCGGCAGGCTCGATGACGAATGCGGGATTTTTCTGCCATTCTTTTTTCTCGCGCTGGCGTTCGAGCTGGATGAAGAACACCTCTTCGAAGGCGAAGCGTTTGCGGGCGGCGAGAGCGTGGTCGGCGTTCTGCGGAGCGTGGATCCAGATCATGGCCGTGGCCAGGCTCGGCAGATTGTACCTCTCGAGAATGTCATCCGGGATCGGATCGACGAGGCTCTCGAGGGCACCGCTTTTAAAAACGCGCTGGATCGCGTGGTATATCCAATTCGAAGTTATGCCGCGCGATTCGGGGTATACCGGATAGAGGATATTCGGTGTCCCTGCGGTTCCGTTCGCGCCATCAATCCCGCCGAAAAGCGATTCGCCGACGGCCGTCGGTAATGCCGCGACTGTCTCGATCTTTGGATTCGAGAGATAGAGCGCGCCTTGTGCCTGCGATCCGGCGGCGGATTTTGCGCGGCGCTCCGAGACTTTACCCTCGACGCGGACGAATGCTCCGTCGGGGATCATCTTGGCGAGATATGGCTGATTGAACCAGACGGCTTTTATTGATCCGGTGTCGTCTGTGATCAAGCCTTCGCCCATCGGGATGCGCGAACGGAAGCCTTTCGAAGTTTTGAGCTTGCTCACCGTGCCGAATATCACGGCAGAGTCGCCTTTAGCGAGATTAGAGATAGCGCGCGCAGTGACCGTGTCGCCGTAGCGGGCAGGGAAGTGATACAAAAGGTCCTCGATCGTCCGTACGCCGAGCTTCGCAAGAGCCGCCTTCTGCTGGGGGAGGAGGCGAAAATGTTTTTCTAGAGAGTGGCTTATATCCACGGTCTAATTGTATAGGGATGATGCCAGAGCAGATACTTGACCTTGACGTATATATGTGTTAATAAGATGCCAGACAAGATCGGGTGCATTCCGCACCCCTTGAAACAACAAACTCCTCAACAATATGTATTGCTTCACCGCGTTAGTTGTCGCGGCCTTGGGCGTCTTGCCTCTGGCCGTTCGTAAGCGGTTCGGTCTCGCGGCCATCATAGGCGCGATCTCGTTCCTTGTCGGCTGGTGGATCTTTTACGGGAATTCCGTATCGACCGTCTGGCCAGTCTTCGGCCTTCCGGGCCTCTGGTTCGGAATGACAGTGTCCATTTCGGCGATCTTTGAATCGACGATCTCGGGCGAGGAAGACGGGAGCTTCTACAGCTACGGCTGGGTATGGATATTTCCCGTTGGCTACATCGCTGCCGTTATATCGGTTGCCTTTACTGGCTCCTCGATATTCAATGCCGGCACGTATGCCTCTCTTCTTGGTCACGTGGAAGAAAGGGATTGGACGCGCGACGTCCAGCCCAAAGATCCGCGGCACATGCAGATGGTCTCGGCCGAGAACGCTCTCTACCTTGCCCAGAAGGCGGTAGCGAATGCGGGCGCGATTGGTAGCCAGTTCGAGCTCGATTGGGGCTCAGCGACGCTTCAGAAAGCGCCCGATGGACACCTCATCTACGCCATTCCGTTCGATTTCTCGGGATTCAGCGTCTGGCAGAGTTCGGCGGGAGTGCCTGCTTACATCATCGTCGACGCTGAAGACCCGGAACGGTTGCCGCAGCTCGTCAAGTTGTCGGAGGGCGGTTGTATGCACTATACCCCCGGGGCATTCTTCGGCCAGAACCTTGAACGGTATCTCCGCATGAATGGCTTCATGGGCGAAGGTCTATATCAGCCGCGGTTCGAAATCGATGACAAGGGCCAGCCGCGGTGGGTCGTCTCGACGTACAAACCGTCGGTAGCTTGGTGGGGCGAAAAGATCGATGGCGTCGCAGTCGTCGATCCCGTTTCGGGAGAGATCTCAAGATATTCGCTCGATCAGATGCCGAAATGGGTCGAGCGCGTCTTTCCCGGCGGCTTGATCGGAGATTACATCGATCAACGCGGCGAATACTCGGGCGGCTGGTGGAATTCGTGGTGGGGCAAGAAAGATCTTACTACGTCCGAAATGCCCGTTCTCGTCTGCGGTGCCGACGACCGACTTCAATGGGTCACCGGCGTGACGTCGACGAACTCGGCTGATGATTCGCTCATCGGCCTCATGTATACCGACGCGCGGACCGGCAGGAGTGTCTACTACCGAACCGACGGCGGAGCCACGGATACGGCCATCATCTCCTCTGTCGATGCGAACCAGCAGGTAAAATACAAGCACCTGCACGCCACGACGCCGCAGACCTACAACGTCTACGGCGTCATGACCTCGGTCGTACCTCTGGCGAACGATAATCACGCCTACCAAGGCGTGGCGCTCCTTAGGATCGCGAATCCGCAGGACGTCGCGGTCGGGAACACCCAGCTCGAAGCCTTTATGGCCTATCAGAGCCTGGTGTACCAGAGCGGTCAGCAGATCGCTCTGCCAGGTACCCACGTATCGATGAAGCTTACCGGTACCATCGACCGCATCCGTCAGGATGTGAGCGGGAATGGCAGTACGTACTTGTTCCATCTCGCGGGAGTGCCGCGGATATTCACCGTCTCGAGCGGGGAGTATGTGAAGATCACGCTCACCCAGTCCGGCGACAAGGTCGCGGTCCGATACATCGCTTCCGGCGAGGATACCGTCCCCGTTCAAGGGTTCGACAATCTCTCGCTGCCTCTCGACAAGACCGTCCAAGAAGGCCAAGTCGAGGCGGCGGAGGCGACCAAGGTGAAGAAGGAGGAGGCGAAAATCGCCTCGACCGATATCATCCTTAAAATCAAGTCCATGTCGCCTGACGAGATTCAGCGGCTCGACCAGACGATCAAGGGGAACTGATTTGAGGTCCATGCGCGGAAGACTACGGTCTCCGCGTTTTTTTATTTCTTTTCATTTACTTTCCCGCCACGGTGTTCGGAGCCGGAGCGCCGCTATTCGATCCGCCAAGATTTCCCGAACACTCCGCAAACTGGCAGTCCGGGCCGACACGGCCGACGTACGAGCCGTCAGGGCAGAGTCGCGCATCCATGGGGCAGATTGTCGACGCTTGCGTATTACTGGGCCATGTCGCCGCCTGGTAGGCGATGACGCCTCCGAGAGCGATGATGAGTCCGACGACGATTATGAAAAGAGTCCGCATGCCTTTACTACGCTCTCCAGCCTCGGGCGGTTTCCCTGATGAAGCCTTCGCGAGCGAGAGCGGCGATATTCGCCCGGATGTCGTGCGGCGTCGGGCCCATAGTGATGGCGATGTGTCGAGTGATGGCCGCAGTCGTGCGGCCTCGTGCGCCGACAGAGAGAATAAACCGCAATATCTCGGCGCGAACTTGGCGGTTTGATCCTTTGAAAGGCGACTGCCGGGCATGATGAGCGCTCCGCCGGGACGGATTCGGCATAGTCTGTTTCAGATGTACGCCATAATCCATAAGGGCGTAGTACCACTGGCGGATGTCGAGGCGGCTGCGCTCGCCGCGGCCGGCCCTGCGCCCGATGCGCCCGGTGTTTTTGGGCAGTGTCCTCTCGATAAGAGGCAATATGTCGCGGTCATGAACACTGCGCCGCCCCGCGAAGAAAAAATGCAGAAATACCGACCGTATGTTCGTCTCTATGAAAACCGTCGGCAGGCCGAAAGCGAATGCCATGATCGCGCCAGCGGTCGATTGGCCGACGCCGGGCAGAGATTCGAGCCCGTCTCTTGTCCTTGGGAATCGGCCGCCGAAATCGCTCATCACTGCCCGGGCCGCTTTTTGGAGCAAAATCGCCCGGCGATTGTAGCCGAGGCCTTGCCAGGCCCGCAGGATGCGGCCGGTCGGGGCGGTAGCGAGCGCCCGAACGGTCGGAAATACCCTGAGAAATTCGTCATATTTCGACAGTACCCGCGATACTTGCGTCTGCTGGAGCATCGTTTCGGAGACGAGGATGCGGTATGGGTCGCGAGTCTCTCTCCACGGCAGGTCATGACGGCCGCTTGCTGTATAATACCGGAGCACGGCGGACTTAAACCTTTTACTATTCACGGCCGTACTATATCATTAATCGTTATGATAACCGTACAGAACCTATCAAAGAAATTCGGTGAATTCACGGCGGTCGACGGCATCAGCTTCGACGTCAAGGACGGCGAGATATTCGCATTCCTCGGCCCGAACGGCGCCGGCAAGTCGACGACGATAAAAATACTGACGACGCTCCTCCAGCCGACAGGCGGAGACGTCCGTATCAACGGCCATGACCCTGTCCATCATCCTTCCGAGGTCCGCCGCTCGTTCGGCATCGTCTTTCAAGACCCGTCTCTCGACGACGACCTCACCGCTCTCGAGAACATGGAGCTCCACGGCGTCCTCTATGACGTGCCCGACGACGTCAGAAAGCGCCGCATTCCCGAGCTTCTCAAGCTCGTCGACCTCCACGAGCGCAAAGACGACCTCGTCAAAGAATTCTCCGGCGGCATGCGCCGTCGCCTCGAGATCGCTCGCGGTTTCCTCCACCATCCGAAGATCATATTCCTCGACGAACCGACGCTCGGTCTCGATCCGCAGACCCGAAACCACATGTGGACATACTTGAAAGAGCTCAACAAGAACGAAGGCACGACGATATTCTTTACTACCCATTATATGGAAGAAGCCGACCGCGCCGCCGAGCGTATCGCCGTCATCGATCACGGCAAGATCATCGCCATCGGCCGATCCGAGGACCTTAAGAAGCAGACGAATACTGCCTCGCTCGAGGACGCATTTCTCGCTCTCACAGGCAAGACGATCCGCGAAGAGGGAGGCGGCGGTCTCGACCATATGCGCCAGATGCGCACCCTCTGGCGCGGCGGCAGACGCTAGAGCGGCCGATAGCGATAAAGAAAATCTGAACATCCTATGAAAAAGATCTATATCCTCTGGCTCCGACAGGTCAAAAAATACATCCGCTCCAAGTCGCGCATGGCAGGCTCGCTTTTCCAGCCGCTTCTCTATCTCATCGCCATGGGCTACGGCCTCGGTTCGGTGTTCCAGCGCGCGGGGCAGGGCAATTACGTCGATTTCCTCGTGCCGGGCATCGTCGGCATGAACATCATATTCACGAGCATGTTCGCCGGCATGGAAGTCATCTGGGACCGCCAGTTCGGCTTTCTCAAGGAGACGCTCGTCGCGCCGATGTCGCGCTTTAACATCATGCTCGGAAGAACGATAGGCAGCGCGACCATAGCCACCGGCCAAGGCCTCATCGTCATGCTTTTGTCGTTTTTTGTTGGATTTCGGATGCCGAATATCTGGATGATCATACCCGCTATCATCGTCATGATCCTCATCTCGCTTCTGTTCACGTCGGTGTCGACGATGATCGGTTCGATGCTCCGCGACATGCAGGGATTCCAGGCGGTCATGAACTTTCTCATCATGCCGCTTTTCCTGCTCTCCGGCGCGCTCTATCCCCTGAACGGCCTGCCCTCGTTCCTGACGGCGGTCACCATCGTCGACCCGCTCTCGTACGGCATAGACGCGATGCGCGGCCTGCTCATAGGATCGAGCCATTTCGGTGTTGGCCTCGATCTCGTCGTTCTTACGGCTCTCACGGTGATATTCCTCTGGCTCGGTGGCCATTTCTTTAAAAAAGTGCAGATATAAAAAGCATAAATGACCTCCTCCCCGGGCGATGCCCGGGGTTTCCTTTGGCGGCATGAGGACTAGAACAGGCGGGATTTCTGAGGTACATCCTTCTTGCCTTGCCACTCGATGTATCGTCTCACTTTGTCTTCATTGAGTCCCAC
>JAGWHV010000018.1 GCA_028866595.1 Patescibacteria group bacterium | reverse complement strand
ACCGAAGGTCATGCATCTTCCGAATGTTTTGTTCTTACGCCTACTAAAGAAATCTCCATAGATGGAAAGTCAATAAAGCTTGACAGGAGGTATCTCGCTCATGCTCTTAGAAGTGATGTTGTCTTGGGGCAGATAATCTATCAAGTTTCGGGGGTTGGTAGGCCACGAATAAATATTGGAACCCTATTAAATACAAAGATTCCCCTTCCTTTATATGATAAGCAACAAAAAATAGTTAAGGAGTTAGAAGTTCTGCACGACAAGAGACGTGCCCTAGAAGAAACCATTAAAGAAAATCAAAACGGAATTCAAGAAATTATTTTGAATTCAAATACAAAGATGGGAGACAGTCTCCTTGCTTAACCGATAACTTCTTCGTCAGCATCGTCCTCAACTTTTTCGATATTGAACCTTTTGCGAGGGGCAAGTTTGTCCACCTGTTCCAAGAATGCCATGAAAGCAGTCACTGTAGAACTTGGTTTTGCTTGGGTAAGTCTTGACCTGTGAATAATTCTCCAGAATTTTCCATAATTACCAGGATCAGGGACAAATTTATTAGACTTTTTGCTATATACAAAAACCTCACCTTTCTCAATTTTTCCACCAGTAATTTTTAGACGCTCGTCCCTTTCTTTTGCTAATTCTCCTGCAGGTATAACCAAACTGGCAAAAATACGTGGACTCTCAGCGATTTTCTCACCCTTTTTACCAGTAATATCTTGCCATGACCATCCGATAATCAACAATAAATCTTTCTCTGGGTTAATTAAATGAGTAGAAACATCAAAACGAGCAGCCTGTTCATCTGATTCAGCGTCAATTGCCTTCATTTCAATACGCGCAAGAATTTCTCTTTTTTTATTTCTTAGGTGAAAATCAGGGTATTGATGAGCACTCACAAAAGTTAAAAATAACTCATCTCCGTATCTTTTTTCCAAGATTTTATTTATAGAAGTGCACATTGCATATTCCAACATTGTGCCAATTCTCGTTCTATAACTAGAGAGTTGTCTTGGATCAGTTGGAAGCAGTTCAATACTACGAGGCAACTTTGAAAGTTGCCTTACCGCAAAGTTGCTATTTAACTCTTCGGTTGCCAATTTAACTAGGTCAGAAAAATACGAAGATAAATCAAATATCTTTTTCTCCGTTTCGGGAGCCTTAAGTATGTTGGTAAGTTTCTTATTTCTCATCAATCTCATACACATGCAAGCAACCTTAGTGAATGTCACTATACAATGATTCAAAATTTATTTCTAGTAACCCATTTACTAAACCTAAAATACATTATATTGACGCGACTTGAGACTAACTCTAATCTGTGACCCTACGGGGAATCGAACCCCGATTTAGAGCTTGAAAAGCTCCTGTCCTAACCATTAGACGATAGGGCCAATGATTTTTCCAGAACCGCGCCGTCTGTCTTGTTAAAAGCGTAACTCCTAACCATGAGACGATGGGGCTGGACTGGCTATCAAATGAGCCACAAAAATATAGCATTTTTTGCCATTTTGGCAAAAAATGCTAAGATGGTCTTTACGTTCGGCACCCTTGTAACACGGAGAGGTGGCAGAGTGGTCGAATGCACCGCACTCGAAATGCGGCAGGCTCGAAAGGGTCTCGGGAGTTCGAATCTCCCCCTCTCCGCAATGATCCGCGAGAACAGCTGAATGCCGTTCGAGCGGAGCATCAGCGCGTGAGAGGGGAGACGAGAAAGCCGGAGCGCGACGGCGCGAGGCAGGGTCGCGGGCGAGGCCAGCAGGCCGAGACCCGTGACCGAATCTCCCCCCTCTCCGCATTTTATATACCTTTCACATGAACTATCAAAAAATTCTCCGGCACTTAAAGACGAGACCTCGCGTCAACGGTTATATTTCTCCGAGCACAGAGACTCGGCAAAGTCCTATCCAGGGGCTAGGCCTATTTGCCAAAAAGAGCATAAAGAAGGGGACTGTGGTCGCTTGCTGGGGAGGAAAGGTGACGACGAAATCAGAGGTGAGAAAGCTGCCAAAAGAGATCGGATTTCACTACGCGCTCGAGCTTTACCCAGGATTCTATCTAGCTAGCCGAGAGGTCGCTTAAGGAGCTGGATTCAGCAGACTTTATCAATCATTCGTGCTTGCCCAATTGCAAGAATGTCGACAAGTTTATAATGGTTGCCACTCGCAACATAAAGAAAGACGAAGAGCTCACCTCTGACTTTTCCAACCATACCAACAAAGGAGAGAAGTTTGTCTGTAATTGCGGAGCGAAAAATTGCAAGAAGGTCATTTATTTTGATTAGATCACGGCGGTCGCTCGGCCGCGCCGCAACATAATATTGTTGGAGCCCGTATTTTGATATGCAGGTCGCGTTTATCAGCAACCATTAATGATCAACTGATATGAGCACTGCAATCAAAAAAATCAACAAGCTCTTGGCGGCCGCCCTCACGGGCGCGATGGCTCTGTTCGGCCTGGCGTTCGCGACAGGTGCGTCCGCCCAAGTAGCGACAAGTACGAGTACCACCACCGCCTCGGCGAGCGCCACGTCGACGGTGCCGAACATCGGCGCGCCGACCGTCGTGGCGAGCGATCCGACGGCAGGCACTGCCCTGGTAGAGTGGTCAACGGACATACCTGCCACGACCCAGGTCTATTATGGCCTTTCGCCCGGCAACTACGGCCATTCAAGCACGATCGATGATACTCTCACGACTGCTCACTCGGCTCTCATGACCGGCCTTAGTCCTGACGTGACGTATCATTTCGTCGCGTCTTCCAACAGCGATTCGGGTGTGAACGGCGCTTCGTCTGACCAGATATTCACCATGCCGGCCGCGGCTATGACCGCGACGAGCACTTTGACAGGCACCGTCTCTCCGGTTGGCGTCGTCTCGACGGGTAGTAGCACGCTCGATAGCGTCATTACCCAGCTTGAGAATCAGATACACGCGCTTCAGAGCGAAGTAGCGAGTCTCCAGGCACAGATCCAATCTGTCTATAACGGCCAGACTGGCAATGTATCGACCTCCACCCCGGCTAATTCAACGGCGACATCTTCGGCCATAGCAACCATTACCCCCAATGGCGTAAGCGTCCGGAACGGCACGTCCGTGGATTTCTCGGGAAGCGGCTTCTGGAATAATGAGCCCGTCAATGTCATGGCTAACGGCCAGATAGTCAGCACGGCTCGCGCCGATGGCGGCGGTAATTTCAGCACCGGTTCTCTGCCTGTCGACGGAACGCTTGGCAGTCAGACGTATTCGTTCGTCGGCCAATGGAGCGGCATCACCGGCAGTGCGACCGTTCGGGTGATACCGTAATCGCAGTCTCGAAGGCTTATATGAAGTGAAGGCTTGAAAAAGAAAATCCGCCGCGCGTATTCGTTTGACGCGGGCGGTTTTCTTGTAGAGGCGCCGCCGCGCGGAGCGCGGCGGCGCACCGCCTCATTTCGCGTGCAGGTGGACGTATATGTCCTCGAGCGCCTTTACCGCGTCGCCCGCGGCGATATTGTTCTGGTGATAGAGTCCGTCGCAGCAATCGCCGGCCGCCCATATGCCCGGCACTGACGAGCTTTGGGTCCGCGGATCGACGACGATGCGGTCGAAGGCATCCATAGCGACAACACCCTTGGCAAAGCCGGTGGCCGGCACCGAGCCTATCTCGACGAATATGCCGGTGACGGGCAATTCATGCTCCTCGCCGGAGTCTTTGTCTTTGTACGTGAGCGAGCGGACGAGTTTGTCGCCTTTGACAGCGATGGGGATGGCGCCGGTGATCGCTCGCATCTTTGGATTGGAAAGGACTTTTTTCACGGTGACGGGATCGGCTCTGAATTCGTCACTCCTATTTAGAAGCGTCACGGATTTGCAGTAGGCGAGGAGCTGGGCGGCGCTCTCGAATGCGGCATTGCCGCCGCCAATCACGGCAACGTCCTGGCCGGCGAATATCGGGCCATCGCATGAAGCGCAATACGTGATGCCTTTGTGCTCGTATGCGTCGGCGCCGGGGATGGCGAGCTTGCGGCGGGTGCTGCCGGTCGCTATGAGGATCGCCCGGGCCTGATACGAGCCGCTGTCTGTCGTGACGGTAAAAGACGGATTGCCGTTCGTTCCGGTGGGATTTTGGGCGATTTTAGCGCACAGCTCGCCTGTCTTGATATCGACGACGTCGGCGGCGTACGCGCGCAAATGCGCCTCGAGCGCCTTGGCAAAGTCGAGGCCGGCTATTTTGACCGTACCTATCCAGTTTTCGATCCCTTCCGATACGGTCGACTGGCTATTCCAGTCTTTGGTGATGAAGACGGTCTTGAGGCGCTTGCGCGAAGCATAGACGCCCGCCGCGACGCCCGCCGGTCCGCCGCCCACGATAGCAAGGTCGTACATAGTGGAGATAGTATATCAGATAAAACAAGAGCCGCTCTGAAAAGCGGCTCTTGCATGTTCCCGGCGTCGGGAGTCGAACCCGAACCCTTCATTTGATGGGGATGAGAGATCTACCGTAGCACCGGGGTCGTAAGTTCATCAAGCTTACGGTATCTAGCTTAACTGGTGGCGATAAAATCTCGTTGAATCTTCTCTAAATTATTCGTCCGGAAAACGAAAAAGCCGGCCTGTAAAGGCCGGCTTTTTCCAGATCCTCATCCCCATCAGGACTTTCATTGTACTTCGCCTGCCTATGCAGTCAATGGGGCTTACTGTCTCTTTTTATCTTCGCCCTACTTCTTCCTCCGGAGGAATGCGGGAACGGCGCCCCAATCGTCGTCATCGTGCTCGATCGTCGGGATAGATTTTTTGTCTTCCTTGGCGTCAGATTTCTCATCCTTTGGCGTGGCGATGGCGTTGTGGATCTGCTTTTTGAGCTCTTCCTTTGAAGATTCAGGACCGGAAAAGAGCGACTTGGCCTTGGTGACGCTATGCGTCGGCATATCACCGAAGCCGGTGGCGATGACGGTCACTTTGATTTCGCCTTTCTTGAGTTTCTCGTCGCGGACAGTTCCGAATATGACTTTGGCGTTCGGATCGATCGATTCGGTGATGATCTTGGCGGCATCCTGGATCTCGAACATCGTCAGATCATCGCCGCCGGCGATGGAGAAGAGCACGCCTTTGGCGCCCGATATCGAAAGGTCGAGGAGAGGCGAGCTGATCGCCATTTTTGCGGCGTCCTCGGCGCGCTTCTCGCCAGAGGCGAAGCCGATGCCCATGAGAGCCGAGCCGGCGTTCTCCATGACGGAGCGGACGTCGGCGAAGTCGATATTGATGATGCCGGGCGTGGTGATGAGGTCGCTTATGCCCTCGACGGCCTGCTTGAGGACCTCATCGCACATGGCGAAGGCGGCCTTGGCGGTCGTGTTCTTGTCGACGTTCGCGAGCAGTTTATCGTTCGGAATGACGATGATGGCGTCGACTTCTTTTTTAAGGTTGTCGAGCGCCTGTTCGGCGATCTTCATGCGCTGGGCGCCTTCAAAGAAGAAAGGTCTCGTGACGACGGCGACGGTGAGCGTGCCGAGCTCCTTGGCGGTCTTGGCGACGACGGGAGCCGCGCCCGAACCGGTGCCGCCTCCCATGCCGCAGGCGACGAAGACCATGTCCGACCCTTTGAGAGATTCCTGCAGTTCCTCTTTCGTCTCTTCGACGGCGCGACGGCCGAGCTCCGGGTTCATCCCTGTGCCGAGGCCCTTGGTGAGATTTTTGCCGATATGGATCTTTTTCTTGGCGAGGCAGTGATGGAGATCCTGCGCATCGGTGTTGACGGCGATGAAGTCGACGCCTTTGATCTTGGAATTGACCATGTGGTTCAAGGCGTTCTTGCCGGAACCGCCGACGCCGAGGACTTTGATCCGGGCGAACGTCTCTACTTCGGGAACGATGTTTGGCATGGAAATAATGTTATTTTAAGCCGCGGCGATGGCTTAGGCCAAGGGATACCTAATACGCCTCCGTGGTTTTGGTAAGGTGCGTACATGATACCAAAAGGCTTTTAAAACACAACACGCGTTGGTCTATCGTTATGGCAGGAATTGTTTGAACCAAGAGCCGACTTTCCGGGCGACAGCCCCGGCTGGTTTGCTCATGCCCTGGTCTGCATAGTCATCGCCGCCTATACCGAGGATGGTAAGGCCATACGCGACGGACCATGTCGAGTCCTTGAGGACAATCTTGGCGGGGAGCTTGAGAGCGGCCCGGGCGAGATCCTCTATAGTAGCGACGCCGGAGCCGCCGCCGGTGATGATGATGCCGGCGGGCAGGAGGCCGTTCCTGTCGATCTTCTTTAGGTGGGCTTCGACGAGGTCGAATATGTCGGAGAGCCGAGCGGCGATGATCTCGTCGAGTTTTTTCTTCGAAACTTGGGCGTTCGAGAGCGAGCCGCGCTTGAGGCTCTCGGCGTCTTCGATCGGCAATTTGAGCCCGAGGGCGATGTCGTTCGTGATGTCTGTCGATCCGATAGGGAAGACTTCGAGAGATATCGGCAGGTTGTTTTCATAGACGACGATCGAGACCGTCTCGGCGCCGATATTGGCGAGCAGACAGCCGGCGACTTTTTGATTCTTGGAAAGAGTGACGAGCGCGCCGGCTATAGGCGAGGCGACGACGTCGAGGACTTCGATGCCGGCGTCGGTGATGGCATCGATGAGGTCGTCGAGATGCTGGGACAGGCAGGTGATGAAGAGCACCCGAGCTTCGAGCTTGTTGCCCTTGAGGCCGATCGGCGTCCGGCTCATGATCGGCTTGCCATCGATCTTGAACGACAAGGGCACGGTATGAATGATGCGGCGATTGACCATGGAGGCGGCTGGTACGTTGCGCTCGGCTCCGGCCGTCGCTTTCTCGATGTCGAGTTGAGTGATCTCGGAGTCGCCGCGCGATATGACGATAGCGCCGGTGCCGATGATGCTCTGAAGGCTGATGCCGCCGATGGAGATGAAGGCTCGCTTGATCTTGAAACCGGAAGCTTTCTCCGCCTGGGCGACCGCGTCGAGGACGCTCTTGGTGACGTCGCGGGTGTTGACGATATAGCCATGGCGCAAGCCTCTCGACTCGGCCAGGCCGGAGCCTATGATGCGCGGCAGCTTTTCAGGCTGCTCCGGGTCTGATTCGGAGACGACGACTTTGACTTGATATGTTCCGATATCTATGCCGGCGGCGATGTTCTTTCTCATGAAAAGTAGGTCAGATGCCGAACTTCTTGCGAAGTCGAGCCTCCGTTCTCTCCATTGTAGCGCCATGCTCCATTCCTTTCAAATGACAAAGGCCGTGGATATAGAGGAATGCGATCATGTTGGTGGGAGTCCGACCGAATTTTTTTGCCTGGCGCTTCGCTTCGCCGGGATTGATGAATATCTCGCCTGCATCGGGTCCGAGCTCGAATGAGAGGATGTTCGGGATATAGTCTTTGCCACGGTGCTCGATGTTGAGGCGTCGTGCTTCGGCGTCGCCGACGAAGACGAGAGAGAGATCGTATTCAGGGCCGAGAGCGGCGTCCTTGATACGGGCGAAAGGAACGGACAAAGGCACGCGGGGAAGCGTGCCTCTCGTCTTGTGTATGAGCGAAAAACGATCCGTCATACGGCCTATCGCCTGCCGCGAGGGATATCAGGATTGATCTTGCCCTGTTTGATGAGCTCGACGCGCTCTTCGCGGCGGCGGATAGCCTCGAGCGTATGCATCTTGCGCTTGTAGTGGGAGAGCGTTCGGTCGTGATAGCGAATGCCCCTCACGCGCGGCAGAATGCCTGCGCCCTGGACGCGCTTGGTGAAGCGCCTCAATACGCCCAATGGATTTTCTGTTCCGTTCCTCGTTACTTCTACGTTCGTTGTCATAGTTGCCATGTGCGAGACATGCTACCACGGGGCCTTAAAAAGCTCAAGTTCAGACCTATACCTTATATTTCTTCAGCCGTTGAGCGAGATCCTTAATGAGGATCGTGTCCTGCGACCGAGTGGCGGATTCGCGAACGATGACGGAGTCCTCCATCGCTTCTTTCTTGCCCATGATGACGACGACGGGCGTTTGGGCTTTTTCGGCGATGCCAACCTGGCCGGCGATCTTGTCTTTGGCGAGCGATTGAAGGACGGGGACGCGAGCCTCGCGCAGAGCTTCGATGACGCGGAGGCTTTTCAGTTTCGCTTCGAACCCGAGCTGCATGAAGCAGACTTGCGGATCGAGGATCTTGGTGATGCGGCTCGGCTTGAGTATATCGCTCTTGGCAGTTTTCCTGGAAAGAGCGAGAGAGACGCCGACGGCGGGGAGGTCTTTTTTGGCGCCGAGGCGGCGGGCGAGGGTGTCATAGCGGATGCCGATGGCGAGCGGATGGGAAGCTGGATCGTCTTTCCTGATCTCGAAGACAGTCTCACTGCAGTAGTCGCGATTGGCGACGAGAGCATTCTTGATGATGTAAGGGATCTCGAGCGTCTCGAGGTATTCGAGGACTTCTTTAAAGTGCTGGCGCGAGCGCTCGGAGAGGAAATTGATCGATTTCGGGCATTCTTCGGCGAGTCGGCGGCAGGCCTCGTGGTCGCAGCCGAGCAAGCTGAAGACGTCCTTTCTCATGGCTTCGCGGCATTTGACAGGGAGCTCGGCGGCCCGCTTGCGATAATACGCCGTGATCTCGCGGGTAAAGCGGGTGAGCGATTCCTTGTCGCCGATAGAATTGATCTCGACATGGAGGTCTTTTTCGCCGGCGTCTTTGAGGGCGGCGAGCGCCGCCTGGATGAGCAGGGCTTCGGCGATAGATTTATTCGTGCCGATGATCTCCATGCCGTGGTGGGATTCGTGCGGGTTCGGCTTGCGGCGGTCGCCGACGAACGGCTTGCGATAGTAGAACATGACCGGCTGGGATTGGGTCCACATTTTTTCGCGCTCGTAGAGGCGGAGAAGGGCAATTTTTTCCTCGAGACGTACCGAGGCGCCGTGCTGGTGATCGTCATGGTCGACGACGATCTCGCCTTCGCTTATCTTTTTCGCTTCGGCGGAATCGTCGGGATGGATGTGCGGCAAGGCGAGCGGCGTGAACCCGTAAAAGAGGGCGGCTTCGCCGATGGCGTCTATATGGTCATATGAGACGTATTTCGGGCGGTCTATCTTTGCTCGTTTCGTCTTTCCTTTTGTGGTCGGTCTCTTTGCTAGTGCCGCTTGACTCATATAGATATATAAAAGTTTTTAAGTGCTACTCTTTCGCCGAATTGAGCGTGTCGAACATCGTCGAGCTCGCCACTTGGCCTGGCCAAAGGCCGAGCTGGGAGAGCGGCAAGAGCCGCATCACCGGCTCGCCGATGATGTCGTATCTCGGCACCGGCCCCCAGGCGCGCGAGTCCGAGCTCACGAGCCTGTTATCGCCCATAACGAAGTATTCGCCGGGAGCGAGAGTAACGGTCATGTCGCCATACGTGGGGGAGTGCACGTACGGCTCGTCGAGCTTGATGCCTTGAGGATGGTCTTGGTTGACGATCGTCACGCCGCCGTCTTTGACGATGACCGTCTCTCCAGGCAAGCCGATGAGCCTCTTAATAAAGTATTTCGATGTGTCGAGCGGATATTTAAATATGAGGACGTCGCCGCGTTTCGGGTCATAGAAACGATAGCTGATCTCGTCGACGACGAGGTACTGGCCGTCTTTGAACGTCGTATCCATAGACGAGCCATTCACGACGAAAGGTTGAGCGACCCAGAGCCGGATCGGCACGACGATAACGAGAGCGAGGAGGGCATAGCCGAGGAGCTCTTTCCAGAACGAGCCGTTTTTGGCGGGAGGCGCCACGGTCGGTCTCTGCTCGGTTTCAAATGACATGTGCGCGAGTGAAAAAGATTAATCGATGCATCAGTGTAGTATGAAAACATATGTTGACGCAAGGGGCAGGGAATGTTCTTCTGAAGATCACGGAAATTTCGGTGGACGAAATTTCCTCGTTTCGGCGCCGTCGCGCCTCCAAAGGATCTTCAGAAGAACATTCCCTGCCTCTTTTGTAAAAATGTTCTATACTGTGCGCATGTTAATCATAGGACTAGGAAATCCGGGAGCGGAGTACGAGGGCACGCGGCACAATTCGGGCCGCGAGGCGGTGATGAGATTCGCCAAAAAAGCGGGCTTCGCCGATTTTGAGCCAGATAAAAAAGCCCAAGCGCTCGTCACCTCGGGCAAAATAGGCAAGACGAAAGTCACGCTCGTATTGCCGGAGACATTCATGAACAAATCCGGCGCAGCCGTCGGCAAATTCGCCAAAGGCGCCGAGGGCCCGAAGAAAGTCAAAGACCCTTCAGGCAAATCGATAAAGGCTCTGCCTCACATGATCGTCGTCCACGACGACCTCGACATACCTCTCGGCAAAGCCAAGATGTCTTGGAACAAAAGCTCGGGCGGCCACAAAGGCCTCGAGTCTGTCATGCGGGCCGTCGGCACCGAGGCCTTCTATCGCATTAGGATCGGCATCACTCCAGCGACAGCGACCGGCAAGCTCAAAAAGCCTGATCACGATACCATCACCGAGAATTTCATCGTCGCCGAATTCAAAGACAAAGAAGCCGACGATCTCAAAAAAGTCATAAAGAAAGTTGTCGATTGCCTCGAGATGGCCGCCGGCGAATCTCCGGAACGAGCCATGAGCGAATACAACGCCGCGTTCAATAAGTAAACAAAAGACACGACCTCGGTCGTGTCTTTTGTTTTTACTTCTTGTCTCCAGCGTAGGAGAGGGTCATTTTCTGGCTCGGCGCGTCGAAAAGAGTGATCTTGAACGGATAGACTTTGCCGAGTTCGAGGTTTTGGCGGAGCTTCTCTTCCGATCCGAATTCCGAGACGTGAACGAGGCCGGCGACGCCTTCCTCGATCGAGGCGAGGGCGCCGTGGCGATTGAATTTGATGACGATGCCTTTGACGACCATGTCTTTCTTGTATTTCTTGCCAGCTTCGGCCCATGGGTTCGGCTTGAGAGCCTTGATCGAGAGTGAGACTTTGCCGTCTTTGACTTCGATGACCTTGACGCGGACTTTATCGCCGACTTTGAATCGCGTCTTTGGATCGTCGACGAGCGCCCAATCGATCTCGGAGATGTGGACGAGGCCTTCGAGACCCTCATCAATCTTGACGAAGACGCCGAAGTCGACGGTGCCGGTGACTTTGCCTTCGACTTCGTCGCCGACTTTGAATTTGGCGACGGCGGTCGTCTTGTCTTTCGCCTCGACAGGATTTTTTTCGGAGAATATGAGTTTGCCCTCTTTAGGGAAAGCGCCGATGATCGAGACGGCGAGCCGCTGGCCGACGAGTTTCTTGAGCTCCTCAAGGATGCGATCCTTATCGCCGTCCTGGACGCGCGGATAATGCTCTGGCTTGAGCTGGGAGGCGGGCAAGAAGCCCTGGATACCCTGCCACTCGATGATGAGACCGCCCTTGTTCGCTTCTTTGACAGGGAGCTCGAGGACCGCTTTGTCGAGGATGGCCTGCTCGGCTTCGGTCCAGATGAGCGCCTGGCGGGCCTCCTTGAGAGAGAGCTCGATATAGCCTTCTTTGTTCGAAGCGTCGACGACCTTGGCCGAGACTTTGTCGCCGATGTTTATTTTTTTGATGACATCGCGAGCGAGGATGTATTCGCGACCGTATATGATGCCTGTACCGAACGGAGGAAGGTCGACGAACACGCCTTTTTTGTCGATGGCGATGACGGCGCCCTCGATGAGGTCGCCGACGTTAGGCGGGGTAGGGGTCGCGGCGAGCATCTTGCCCATCGGGGTCTCCGACCGCTTCTTTGCCTCGGCTTCCGCCTCGGCCGCCGCCGCTGATTTGCTGATTTCTTTCTCTTTTACCATAAATGAAAAATGCCCGAAATTTCTCTCCGCTCGTGTCTCGTTGCCGTGCTCGCGGGAGAGGGTTAATTTCAAGGGTTTTTCCTTGTAATGCCGTTCTGATCAGACGATCGGACTGGCAGGGCGCATACTACCAGAACATCAGCCTTTGCGCAAAGATGCTCCGATGCACTATACTCTCCGCATGGTAATCACATATCAAGGCGGGGCGTTCGTGAAAGTCCAATTCGGCGACATCACTCTCGCCGTCAATCCCGTCTCCAAAGATTCAAAGAGATTCAAGCCCGTCCGATTCGGCGCTGACATCGCTCTGGTGTCTATAAATGACGCCGATATGAACGGCCTCGACCAAGTTTCTTTTGGCGAGAAGCAAGCGTTCGCTATCACCGGCCCAGGCGAATACGAGATCAAGGAGGTCTTTATCAAAGGATTCAAGTCGGATTCAAGATACGGCGGGGAATACAGGCTCAACACTTTGTATACGGTCCATCTCGAGAATATGAATCTTTGCTTTCTCGGCGCTCATGTCGGCAAAGACATCCCTGACGATGCCTCCGAGGCGCTCGACGATGTCGACGTTCTCTTCGTGCCTGTCGGCGCGGAGGGAACGCTCTCGCCAGCCGACGCGTACAAGCTCGCGGTCAAGGTCGAGCCGAAGCTCATCATCCCGCTCTCTTTCGGCAACAGCGCGGCGCTCAAGGCTTTCCTGAAAGAAGCCGGCGAAGAGGCCGACAAGCCGCAGGACAAGCTCACTCTCAAGAAAAAAGACCTCGACGGCAAAGAGGCTGACGTCGTCGTCCTTTTGCCGGCGGCATAGACCATGTTCGATTTTTTCGACAAGCTCCGCAAAAAGCCCGAGGCAGAAAGGCGCAAGGCCGTATTTTTGATGTCGCTCTCGATCACCCTCATCGTCGCCGTGATCTGGGGCATCGGCATGGCCATGCGGATAAGCGCCACCGATTTCGCATTGCCCGCGAACAGCAATGTCCCGAGCCTCAAGGACACGCTTTCTTCGTTCAGCAGTCAGGTGGGACAGCTCATCAATAATACAGAGCAGGCGATACAGAGCGTATCGAGCTCGACCGCGGCGGCAGACAGCACGAGCACAGTCGCAAACGGCACGAGCACTTTGTCTGAATAGCGGAAAAATGCTATACTACAAGGACGATAAGCTTGTTTAGAGCTATTATTTTTGTCTTACACCATGAGTCCGAAACAGCCAAATCCTCCAGCACCAGAGGCGAAATCTCCAGCAGCTAGCTCGAAAGGGATAATAGCCAGGTCGATCACCACGGAGATGCGCGAGTCGTATCTCGACTATGCGATGTCCGTCAT
>JAGWHV010000058.1 GCA_028866595.1 Patescibacteria group bacterium | reverse complement strand
TGGCGTAGGCGCCGTTCTTGTTGATGGTCTTGATGGCGCGGGTCGAGAGCACGAGCTTTACGGTTTTTTTCAGCTCAGGGATGTAGATCCTCTTTGGCTGGAGGTTGACATAGCGTCGGACTTTGCCGGTCGGGTTGTACTGGGTGGCGCGGGTGCGGTTCGAGTATCCGCCTCCGACGAGGGAAGTCCGCTTGGTTACTGGGCAAGTTTTGGCCATAATCGTGGAAAAGTGATGAGGACGCCATGGTAACACGGCCGTCTGACAAAGGCAAGAATCGGGCTTATCTACCTGATGCGTTATAATCTCTAGATGACGTTTCAATTCATATTCTCGCTCCTCGTGCTCCTCTACTCCGTGATCATCCACGAGATATCTCACGGTTGGGCGGCTCTCTTCCAAGGCGACCGCACGGCCGAATATGAGGGACGCCTGACGCTCAATCCGATCCCTCATATAGACCTCGTGGGCACGATCATATTGCCTCTCATATCGCTCATGTTGCCGGGGAGCTTTCTGTTCGGCTGGGCCAAACCTGTGCCGTTCAATCCGTACAACCTGCGCAACCGCCGCTGGGGCGAAGCCATCGTCGCCGCCGCCGGTCCGCTCTCGAACATCGCTCTCGCCCTGGTATTCGGTCTGTTCATGCGCCTCTATCTGATACCCGCGGGTCTCGGCGCTTCGCCGGTGACGACGCTCTCGGCGATAATCGTCCTAGTGAACGTGACGCTCGCCATATTCAATTTGGTGCCGATTCCGCCCCTCGACGGCTCGAAAATAATCTCGGCTATCCTGCCGTCCGGCTGGATGCGCGTCAGGCAGGCGATCGAACGGTTCGGCTTTCTCGGCGTGATCGTGTTCCTGCTCTTTATCTGGCAGTTCTTCGCGCCACTCATCCCGTGGCTGTTTACGGCGATCACGGGCATGTCGCTCTGATCACCTTGAATGTACCGTCATTTACGACCGTCTCGGCGGGACCTATATATTTTCCGAGGGTCTCTTCGTACGGCAAGAATGAATTGGCGACGACATATACCTCACCACCGCGATTCAAGTGCTTTTTCGCATCCCGCGCGAATCTCTCTATGAAAGAATAATCCGTCTCAACGCCTGTATGGAACGGCGGATTAGAGAGGATGAGGTCGAATGCGCCGTCGACGCTTGAGAAAACGTCTGAAAGCAGAACTTTTGCCTCCAGATTATTTTTCCTGAGCGTCTCTTCGCTCGCTCTGACCGCGAGGAAGCTCGAATCGCTCATAGTCACGTCGTTTTTTGGCGCGAGTTTATTGTATATGGCTCCGATCACGCCCGCACCGCAGGCTATGTCGAGAACCTTTGTCTTATTGTAAGGAATATTCTCAAGCAGAAGCTTCGTTCCCTCATCCAGTTCGCCCGCGCTGAATACGCCGGGTAGTTTTGCGACCTCAAGCTTCGTATCTTTGAATGTTATAGGGGAGAAGGACAGAAAATCTCTCCACGTTTTACCTGCGCCGAGCTTTTTATTGCGGCCGACATAGAGCGCCGAGTGATTACCGACGATCTTTTGCTCAACCGGCCCGATATTTCTTTCGAATGAATCCTTTGCCGACCTGATTCCCGCATCATTCGCACCGGCCAAAACGATGATGCCGTTGAGAGCAACTTTTTCAGACACGAGAGCCAGCGTCATATCTATAAGAGCTTTCGATTTCGGCAGAAAAACCACCGCGCTCGCTATCGGGGCATGGCGGTCTTCAAAGAGCTGGTTTTCATGATCAAAAACCACTGGATTTAAGAGTCCAAGCATCGCACGGTGCTTTTCAAACAGTTCGAGAGGCAGGTTATTTTTCATATCATTTTTCTTTCTATTCCCACGAGCAGACTTGCTGGGTTCACTACAGCCATTTCGGCTTCAGGATATGCCTTTTTAAACACAGGAAAAGAATCACTCAGAGTCTCCGACCACTTGCATTCATAGGCGCTTATCTTGCCGGCCCTTTCTTCGATGACGTCGATCTCGGCTCCTTGACGGCTTCGCCAGAATCCAATCGACGGCGGAAACGATTCGAGCGCAGCCGCTTTCAATCTCTCGCTCACAAAAAAATTCTCAAATATCGCGCCTTTGTCAGGCCGTTCCTCGACGGGTGAAACGTTGTCTATGACGGCATTCCTAATGCCGATGTCGACAAAGAATACCTTGAAACCTTTCTTCATCTCATTTTTAGGGTTCCGCGAAAATGATCGCACGATTCGGACTACATAGGATTGTTCGAGTAGGCGAAGATACTTTTCGACGGTGCCTCTACTGATGCCGAGGCCGACCGACAGCTCATTCACGGACACGAGCGATCCGATTTGGAGAGCGAGCATGCGGATAAGCCCCTCGAATACCCGGGGATTTCTGATCGATTCGAACATATATACGTCCTTGTAGAGATAATTCGTCGCCAGATTTCGTAGAATGTCCTCCCGGATGCGAGAGTCGCTCTCGGCGATGACCGCAGGATACGTGCCGAGCCGCATGATCTCGTCGAGGTCTCGGCGCGACAAGTC
>JAGWHV010000057.1 GCA_028866595.1 Patescibacteria group bacterium | reverse complement strand
GGCGACTCGCAAGCTCTCGCCCTAGCTATAGATTCGCTCGCAGCCAGGAGAGCCGCGCTGCCTTCGCTTGGAAGGGAGCTTCGGGATATAGTAGTACGGCGGCATAGCCTAGAGGGTCTCATCACCGGCATCCGGCACTGGTATGGAAAAACAGGTCGATAAAAAGCACTACAGCCTCGGCTCATATGTTCATCCCGAGCGCTTCGCGAGCTATTCGTATCAGCTCCGCGAGATAGAGAAAGCGTCGCCGCGCTCTGTCCTTGAGATCGGCGTGGGAGACGGAGTGATCGGTGATTATATGCGTCGAAATACGGACATCAGCTATACATCTGTCGACATCGATCCCGAGCTCAAGCCAGATGTCGTCGGCTCCGTCCTTGAATTGCCTTTTGCCGACGGCTCATATGACGTCGTCTGCGCCTTCGAAGTGCTCGAGCATATACCATTCGAGTCATTCGGCGCGGCGGTCGCCGAGATGACGCGGGTGGCGCGTTCGAGAGTGTTCATAAGCGTGCCTCATTTCGGGCCACCGCTTCGGTTTCTTTTCAAGATGCCGAAGTTTGGGCTGAAGTTCTCATGGAAGATCCCGTATCATCCAAAGCACGAGTGGAACGGCCAGCACTATTGGGAGATAGGCAAGAAAGGCTATCCAGTGAAAGCTGTGCGGGAGGTCTTGGAAAAGCATGGCCGGCTCGTCGGCGATTATGTGCCTTTCGAGAGCCAGTACCACCACTTTTTTATCCTCGAGAAGAAATGAAGATCGCCTATATCGTTAATGCTCGGATGCCGACGGAGAAAGCTCATGGCTATCAGATCGCGACGATGTGCGCAGAGATGGAGAAGGCCGGCGCCGATGTCGAATTGTTCGTGCCGCGACGGCGAAACGGCATCGCCGAGGATGTCTTTTCATACTACGGCCTGCCGCGCGCCTTCAAAGCGACGTATGTGCCGTGCTTCGACGCCGTGCGGTTCGCCCGGTTCCTCGGGCCGGCGGCTTTCGTCATCCAGACGAAGCTTTTTCTCCGCGCTCTCTGCCGGGCGGGCGTGGGGAAAGACGCTGTCATATATACGAGAAACCCGGAAGTCGCCGCCGCGTATTCTAAGGGAGGGTACAAGGTCTTTTATGATGCTCATAATTTTCCGGAGAAAGAGAAAAGCGCCGCGAAGCTCGTCGACGAGCTTCGCGGCGCCGCGGGTCTCATCGCCAATTCTCGCGGCACGGCTCAAGCGGTCCGCGCGCGAGGCTTTGCTCGCGTCCTCGTTGCCCCGAATGGCGTCGACATCGCCGCGTTCGACGGCGTGCCGGAGAAATCTGTCCTGAGGCGCAGCCTCGCGCAGGACATCGGCATATCCGCGTTCGCGACGGACGCTCGCATTGTCACATACGTCGGCCATCTCTACCCTTGGAAAGGCGTTGACACGGTCATAGGCGCGGCGGCGGAGCGCCCGGAGGAGACGTTTCTTATCATCGGCGGCACGGACGAGGATCGGGCGAGATACGCCGACATCGTCCGCCGCCGCGGCTTGAAAAATGTCATCATACTCGGCCATGTCAGGCACGAGCTCATCCCGCATATCCTCAAAGCGAGCGACGCTCTGCTCCTGCCGAACGCTCCGATATCAAAAGAATCGGAGAGATATACGTCGCCTCTCAAGATGTTCGAATACATGGCGTCATCAGTGCCGATCATCGCTTCGGATCTGCCTTCGATACGCGAAACGCTTTCCGGCGAGACGGCGACATTCTTCAAGGCCGGCGATCCAGCGGCTCTCGCTCGGGCGATAGGCGCGGCATTTGCCGATCCGAAAGCGAGCGCAGAAAAAGCCGAGAAGGCCCGGGTTCTCGTCGAACGCTATAGCTGGAAAGGCCGGGCAGAGGCTATACTTCAATTCATAGGACAATAACCGTATGTGCGGCATCATAGGCATAAACGAGAAGAACGAGAAGCTCGTCCGCGAGGCTGGAGCATGCTTTTCATATCGCGGGCCTGACGCTTCGGCTGTATTCTCCGACGATAGCGTTACTCTCGGCCATCATCGTCTCTCTATCCTCGACCTCGATCCGCGCTCGACCCAGCCGATGTCCGGCGCCGACGGCTCGATATGGATCGTCTTTAACGGCGAGATATTCAATTTCAAGGAAGTCAAAGCCGAGCTCGAAAAAAAATACTCATTCAAGACGACGTCCGACACCGAAGTCCTTATATATGCATATAAAGAATGGGGTAGGAACATGACGAAACGCGTCCAAGGCATGTACGCGCTCGCTCTATACGACATTCCGGCCCAAAAGATCGTGCTCATGCGCGACCACGAGGGCATAAAGCCGCTCTATTATTTCGCCGAGGGCGGCGTTTTCGCGTTTGCCTCGGAAATCAAGGGCGTCGTCTCTCTTTTGCGCCGTTTGCGCCGAAAAAATATCGGGGGCACGGGCGCCGCTCTCCGTTTCGACCGCCGCGGCATCGACTGGTACCTCGCCCTCGGCTATATCCCGGCGCCTTTCACTGTATATGAAGGCATCCGCAAGCTCGAAAAAGGC
>JAGWHV010000017.1 GCA_028866595.1 Patescibacteria group bacterium | reverse complement strand
TTTATAGTGAAGCTCATGAGCATCCTCAGAATCCTCGGCATAGAAACATCGTGCGACGAGACGGCTATAAGCCTCATCGAAGTCGACGAGGCAGGCGCTCACGTCCGCGTCCTTGGCAATGCTGTCCATTCGCAGATAGACGTTCACGCCTCATACGGCGGCGTCTTTCCGACGCTCGCTAAGCGCGAGCATCAGCGCAACCTCGTGCCTGTCCTTGAAAAAGTCCTGCGCCAAGCGGACATGCTCGAGAGAATGAACAGAGCGAGCGCGACACCCGAAAAAATCGAAGCTGCCGAGGCCATCCTTTCGCGCGAGCCCGAGCTCTGGGAGTCTTTCAAGGCAACGGTTCCCGTCATCGCCCGACCCGCCATCGACTTTATAAGCGTAACAATCGGGCCGGGCCTCGAACCGGCTCTCTGGGTCGGCATCAATTTCGCTCGGGCACTCGCGACGGTTTGGGACATGCCTGTCGTGCCGTGCAATCACATGGAGGGGCATATCCTCGCAGCGCTCATACAGGAGAAGGCGGGCACTTTCGAGCTCCTCGAGCGATCGATCTCGTACCCTGCCATTTCCCTTCTCATATCGGGCGGCCACACTCAGATCGTCCTTGTCGAGAGCATCGACGCTCTACGCGGCGGCATATATCGAATCGTCGGCGAGACGCGGGACGATGCCGTAGGCGAATGCTTCGACAAGATCGCCCGGACGCTCGGCCTCGCGTACCCCGGCGGCCCGAAGATATCAAGACTCGCCGCCCTAGCGCGCAAGGCCGGCATAGAGAGCCCCGAGCCCCTGCCCCGCCCTATGATGGAGAGCGGTGACATCGATTTTTCTTTCTCCGGTCTCAAGACCGCCGTCCTCTATCTCACAAGGCGGCTCTCCGGCGCGAGCGGCGCTCCCCTTGATGAAGCGGCGATGCGAGGCATCGCCCGCGAAACGGAAGACGCTATCACCGACGTTCTCGTCGCAAAGATGCGCAAAGCAGTGGAGCGCTATGCGGTCGCGACGCTCATCATCGGCGGCGGCGTCATTGCGAACAGCCATATCCGCGAGGCGCTCGAAAAGCTGGCGAACGAGTGCTCCCTCTCTATCTTTTTGCCCCAGATCGACCATTCGACGGATAACGGCCTTATGATCGCTCTCGCCGGCTATTTCGGCCGGACCAAGGCAGTAAGCGCTGACACGACCCTCGCGGCCGCCGGAACGCTCGCGCTCGGACTGCGCGCCGCCGCCGAGCCGGCGGCGGCGCAAAAAGCTGAAAAAACCCCCTGATTCTGCTATTATTTGCGGATGGACGCCAAATTCCTCAAGCCCTACGACCCCGCCGCGACAGAGCCGAAAATATACGAAAAATGGCTCGCCGACGGCTTTTTCAAACCGGAGACATGCGTTGAAAAAGGCGTGACCGCCGCCGGCGCGCCTGTCTTTTCCATGGTCGAACCGCCGCCAAACGTCACCGGCACTCTCCACATCGGTCACGCCTCGATGCTCGTCATCGAGGACATCATCGCACGATACAAGCGCATGAGGGGATTCCGAACGCTTTGGCTCCCTGGCACCGATCACGCCGCCATCGCTACCCAATCGAAAGTCGAGACGGAGATATATAAAGAGGAGGGCAAGCGCCGCCAAGATCTCGGCCGAGAGGAGCTTCTCAAGCGCGTGAACGAATTCGCCCGACAGAGCCACGACACCATCGTCGATCAGATGAAGAAAATGGGCGCCTCCCTCGATTGGAGCCGCGAGGCGTACACCCTTGACGAAAAGCGGAGCGCGGCGGTGTTCGAGGCGTTCAAGCGCATGTACGATGACGGCCTCATATATCAAGGCCACCGCATCGTCAATTGGGACCCGAAGGGTCAGACGACGATATCGGATGATGAGATCATCTATACGGAAGAAAAAACGAAATTCTATTATTTCAAGTACGGCCCGTTCGTCATCGGCACCGCCCGCCCCGAGACGAAGTTCGGCGACAAATACGTCGTCATGCATCCAGACGACGCCCGCTATGCGACGTACAAAGACGGACAAAAGATCGACCTTGAATGGATCAACGGCCCCATCACCGCGACCATTGTTAAAGACCCATCGATCGACATGGCTTTCGGCACAGGCGTGATGACGATCACGCCGTGGCATTCGGCAGTCGACTTTGACATAGCCGAGAGGCACAAGCTCGACAAAGAGCAGGTCATCGACAAATACGGCAAGCTCCTACCTATAGCCGGTGAATTCGCCGGCATGAAGATCGCCGAAGCTCGACCGAAGATCGTCGAGAAACTCCGCGCCAAAGGCCTTGTCGATAAAGAAGAAGACTACACTCACAATATCGCCACCGCCGAACGCACAGGCGGCATCATCGAGCCGCAAATCATGAATCAGTGGTTCGTCGATGTGAATAAAAAGATCGCGGCCCGAGGCGGAAGATCCCTCAAAGAATTGATGCTCGAAGTCGTACCAGAGGGCCCGATGCATATCGACTTCATCCCTGATCGCTTCGCGAAAGTCTACGTCAATTGGATCAGCAATCTTCGCGACTGGTGCATATCGCGCCAGATCTGGTTCGGCCATCGCATCCCTGTCTGGTACAAGGGAACCGGCGCGACCGCCGAAAAACGCGTATCCGCCACATCGCCCGGCGAAGGCTGGACACAGGACGAAGATACCCTCGACACATGGTTCTCGTCGGGCTTGTGGACGTTCTCGACCCTCGGCTGGCCCGACAAAACACCCGACCTCGAGACATATCACCCGACGAACGTGCTTGAGACAGGCTACGACATCATATTCTTTTGGGTCGCTCGGATGATCCTGATGTCGACGTATCTCCTTGGCCAGAAGCCTTTCAAGACCGTCTACCTCCATGGCCTCGTCCGCGACGCCAAAGGCCAGAAGATGTCGAAATCGCTCGGCAATATCATCGACCCTCTCGATATGGTCAAGAAATACGGCACCGATGCCGTACGCATGTCGCTCATCGTCGGCACAGGCCCGGGCAACGATACGAAAATGTCCGAGGACAAGATTCGCGCCTACAAAAATTTCGCCAACAAGCTCTGGAATATCGCTCGCTTCGTCCTTACGGCGGCCGAAGGCGAGAAAGTCGAAAAAGATTTCGCGGCATACGCGCCTGATGACGAAAAGATCCGAAAGGAGCGCCACGCTCTCATGGTCGAGATCACAAAGGAGATGGACGAATTCAAATTCTATCTCGTCGCCGAAAAGCTCTATGCCTACGCGTGGCACGAATTCGCCGACATCATTCTCGAGAGCTCGAAGGACATCCTCAAGAACGGCACGGATGAGCAAAAGAAGTCCCGCAAACAGCTACTCCTCCACACTTTGGAAAAGATCCTCCGCGCCCTCCATCCGTTTGCGCCGTTCGTGACGGAAGAGATCTGGTCGGACATGCCCGTGCCTGACAAGCGGCCGCTCATCGTCGAGAGCTGGCCGATCATGGCACCTTAGCCTCAATGCTCGCTATCACCGACACTACCTACTCATTCGTATACGCCGCCCTTGGCGGCATAGTGCCTGCCCTATTCTGGCTGTGGTTCTGGCTCCGCGAGGACAAGCTCCACCCGGAGCCGCGCGGCCGGATCATGCTTGCATTCCTCGGCGGCATGGCGGCCGTCGCTCTCGTCTATTTCCCAGAGAAATGGATCATAGAAAGATACGGGCTCGGAGCGACGACGCTCTGGCTCTGGGCGGCTCTCGAGGAGAGCATGAAGCTTTTCATGGCTTGGCTCACCGCCCTGCGCACCCGCGACAATGACGAACCTATCGACGCCATCGAATACCTCATCACCACGGCCCTCGGATTCGCCGCCCTCGAAAATACCTTCTTCATCCTCAATCCCCTGCTCGATGGCCATATCCTCCAAGGACTCATCGCCACCAATATGCGCTTTGTCGGCGCAAGCCTCCTCCACGTCGTCTCATCGGGCGTGCTTGGTTATTTCATCGCCCGCGAGTTCTACCGCGGACGCTTGGCCAAGAATGCCTGGCGGATCGTCGGCTTATCGGTCGCGATCGCATTGCACGCCCTCTTTAACCTGTTTATAATATACGATAACGGTAGTGAGACGTTCCTCGTCTTCGGATGCGTCTGGGCGGCGGCGATCGGCGTCCTGCTCCTCTTTGAGAGAGCGAAGGCGGTCCACCAATAACGTATTAAATACATGCAACCAAAAAAGTCATTCTTTGAAAGGCTTACCGGCACGGTGAAGCTCGAGGATGAAGAGAGGGGCGTGATGCCCGAGGAAGAGACAGCCGACGAGCGCGGCATCCTTGAAGAGACCGAAGAAGAGGGCCAGCTCACCGTCGACGTCTACCAGACGCCAGAGGATATCATCATCAAGACCATGGTCGCCGGCGTCCGCCCCGAAGACCTCGACATCAACATCACTCGCGATATGGTGACGATCAAGGGCAAGCGCGAAGAGACCGTGGAGGTCATGGACCATGATTATTTCCACAAGGAGCTCTATTGGGGCTCGTTCTCCCGCACCGTCATGCTCCCCGAAGAGATCGAAGTCGAAGAGGCTGAAGCCATCGAGCGCCACGGCCTTCTCACCATCAAACTACCGAAAGTCGACAAGTCCAAGCAGAACAAACTGCGAGTGAAATCAGTATAAACAGAGGATTTTCAGAATGATACGTTCTATCTTGTTTTATGTTTGACTGGTTTGCGCGAACTGGTTCGATATACGCCGCGGGATTTCATATTTTCAAAAAATGCGCGACGGCTGAGGGCGGTATATGCCTCTTTTTCGCCGACAAACACCTGTTCATCGCTTTTACTCTCGAATCGGTACGTATATGAGGCTATCTCGCCCGTTTTAGAGCATATAGCGTTCACTTTCGTGACGAATTCGGCTATAGCGAGAAGTTGAGGCATGGGCCCGAACGGCCTACCGGTATAGTCCATGTCGAGGCCAGCGATGATGACACGCTTACCGGCGTTCGCTAGATCGTTCGCCACGTCGACGATCTTGTCGTTGAAGAACTGCGCTTCATCGATACCGATAACATCGACATCGACTGATCTTTTGAGGATCTCTTCAGCGCGAATGACGGGAACAGAGTCGATGGCATGCTTGTCATGCGAGACGACTTTCATGACGTCATAGCGCTTGTCTATGGCAGGTTTAAATATAGCGACTTTTTGTTTAGCGATCGAGCTGCGCTTCAATCGTCTGATAAGCTCTTCCGTCTTGCCAGAGAACATGCAACCTGCGATCACTTCGATCCAGCCTGACCTTGCCTCCGGATTGCAGATGTTTCGTTCGATGAACATGGACGTTTTTGGTGCTGACTTTGTGCTTGGGGCCGGGATCGAACCGGCGACCTACCGCTCTTCAGGCGGACGCTCTACCAACTGAGCTACCCAAGCATATCACTGACCCAGGATGCCGCTCCCTGTGAGCGCGCTCTGAAGCGAGCTCACGTATGACTGGGCGAAATAGATGGAACCGATGGTCAGAACGACAAACAGCGTCCAGTAGACGATATGTATGATAGTCGTCGTCTTACGAGAGCGATCGAGTTTGGCGAGTATAGCCGCATTCTGCTCCGCCAGCTGGCGGGTCTCTATGAGAAGCTGATGTTCTTCCGGGGTCACCGACCTAGTATACCGAAAAAAGGCCTACGCACAAGGCTATCATGATGCCTTGAAATCGGTGCCACCGGTAGGAATCGAACCTACATTTAAGGTTTAGGAAACCTCCGTTCTATCCATTGAACTACGGCAGCAATCGGACTTTAAGAAATCTATCATACTCATGATGAGTTTAAAATACGGCGCCCCTCTTCGCACCTGAAGACGGCACATTCCGTATGGAAGCTTCTTTTTGCCTGTACTCTCAACGACCTCGAACCATCCGACTTGTCTCTTGTTGATTTGGAGAAAGTCGGTCCAAAACTTCACAATAGTATCTTTGTCCATATCAGAGAATATCCTAAAATTAAGACGTAAATCGTCCTCTTTGACTCCGAGCGCCAATAGTCCATCTTTGTACAACGAATCAGAAATGGATCCCCGTTTATAAGATCAAAAGAACCTTTTGATCCTTCGCCCCAATAAAGTCCTATGAGGAGCAAGACTTGCTCGCGCGACGAAAGATTGCCGACGAGGTGACCCGCCTCTTCCTTCGCTTCTTGCCACTTAATCCTCGCTCGTTCATGACTGCCGCCTTGTTTTATTCGAAGCGTCTCTCTGTACGCCGGCAGAACTTCTACGCCTTTTACATATTTGGATACTGTCGAAGCTGAATGTTTGGTAGCTCTCTTAATCTCGGGCAACGAGTGTCCGGTTTGCCGAAGAGACACAATCTCTGATATTTTCTCTTTTGATAATTTCTTCTTTGGAGCAGTAAGATTACTTGACCTCCAACAGTTGCCTCAAAAGCTTTTCATCGTATCCGACGACGATATCGCCGGCGACGTCGATCACCGGCACGCCGAGCTGGCCGCTCTTTTCGAGCATCTCGGAGCGCTTGGCCTGATCAGTCGCTACGTTGTATTCGGTATAGGTTATATTGTTCTTCTTAAAAAAATCTTTTGCTGCGCCGCAGTACATGCATGACGGCGTCGAATATATCTCTACTTTTTTCATGACGATATTATATACCCTCGCCATAGCCGCCACTGACTAGACCACGATATTTTTGATTGTGCGAGATGGGAGAATCGGACTCCCGCCCCATGCTTGGGAAGCACGTGTTCTACCACTAAACTAATCTCGCGTCATAATCCGAAAAAGCCCAAGAACCGCCCCCACCAGCTCGTGTCCGTGGCTTCGGCCGAGGGCGTGCCCGTCGGCGCGTCGTTGACGAGGACGACCATCCGTTCGCCTGGCTTGACGACGCCGAATTGGTCGCGGAGGGCCGTGTCGCGACCCTCTGGCGTGCTCAATTCTTCGATCGACTGGTTCACGGAATCGACCCGGCTCTGAAGAGTGGCCAGATCATCGCGCGTCCGGTCGACGAGAGTCTCGCTCTTCTGATATTTCTGATACACGCCCCAGAGACTATGCAAGAGCAAGAGACAGACGACGGCAAGGACCGCGATAGCGTATCTCGAATGCAGGAATTTCTTCATCCGCCGTCGTTCTTGGAACTCCCTCATGCTATACTTTATATCATGTTAATCAATCCAAAGCATCGCCGGAGGATGAATTTCATCTGGGGCATCATCGTCGTTCTCATCGCCATATCGATGATCCTCTTGTACATGCCTTCTCTGTATCGGTAGGTCATCGAACCTGCCTATTCCCCCATCCGCATCATCTTGACGAAGACGTCCTGGGGGATGTTGACGTTGCCGCGGCCGCGCTCCATGAGGCGTTTTTTGCCTTCTTTTTGCTGTTCCCAGAGTTTTTTCTTGCGGCTGATGTCGCCGCCGGAGAGGTGCGCGGTAACGGTGCGTTTGAGGGCAGCGAGCGTTCGGGATGCAAGGATACGGCCGCCGGCTCTACCTTGGATTTTCGTAACGAAAAGCTGTTTTGGCAATATGCCGTAGAGTTTTTCAACGGCGCGCTCGGCTTCGTCGTACGCTTTGCTCCGGGCGACGACACGCGAGAATGCCGGTACGACTTCCTCGGCGATGAGGATATCGAGCCTAGTGACGTCGGCCGGCCGCATATCCGTCGGCGTATACGATATCGAAGCGTAGCCTGAAGAGACGCTCTTCACTTCGTCGAAAAAATTCCTCATGAGCTCGCGGAGCGGCATGTCGACCGTCATCGAAGTCCTACCCGTGGCCGCGCCGCCGTCGCCGAACGTATCCATATGATCGGAAGAGCCCTCATGCTCGAATATGACTTGCGTCAAAGGCCCGATATACGCGTTCGGGGTGATGATCTTGAGCCTGACCCAAGGCTCCTGGACCGATTTGATGTCTCCTTCGTCAGGGAAGAGCGGCGGTGAGTAGACGATCTCTTTTTTGCCATTCGTGCGGGTCACTTCATATGTGATGGATGGCGTCGTGACGACGAGCTCGAGGTCGAATTCCCGCCGAAGGCGCTCGGTGATGATCTCGAGGTGAAGCATGCCGAGAAAGCCACACCGAAAGCCGCGGCCGAGGGTTCCCGACGATTCTTCTTCGTAGGTGAAAGCCGAATCAGAGAGCGACAGCCGGCCGAGCGCCTGGCGGAGGAGCGTCAGGTCGTCCTGGCTCTCCGGATATATCGAGGCCCAGACCATCGGCGACGGCCGCATATAACCCGACAAAGCCGCGAGCTGGCTCCGCTCGCCGGTAATAGTGTCGCCGACGCTCGCTATGCCCGGCTCTTTGACGCCGGTGACGATGTATCCGATCTCGCCAGCGGAGAGAACATCGCACGGCCTCTCGTCGGGAGAGAATACGCCGACCTCGCCGGCGATGAACTTCTCATCGGCGACGCGGAAGACTAGGCTATCGCCTTTTTTAACGACGCCATCCATAACGCGGACATAGACGGTCACGCCGCGGTGATTCGAATAACTGAAATCAAAGACGAGGGCGCGGAGGTCAGTTGCCGACTCGACGCGCGGCGGTGGTATGCGCCGGACGATCTCAGCGAGGAGCTCTGGCACGCCCTCTCCTGTCTTGCCCGATACGCCGAGGATCGTGCCTACCGGCACGCCGAGGAGCTGGGCGATCTCGGCTTTAACCTCGTCTATGCGCGCGAGAGGCGAATCGATCTTTGATACGACAGGGATGATGACAAGGCCCGAGTCGCGGGCCATGTTGAGAGTCGTGAGCGTCTGGGCTTGAACGCCCTGCGTGGCATCGACGAGAAGGATCGATCCTTCGACTGCTTTCAGAGCGCGGGAGACTTCGTACGAGAAGTCTATGTGCCCCGGCGTATCGATCAAATTGAGCTCATACTCCCCTCGCGCCGCGCCATCCGGGATGACGTAGCGCATCCTCACAGGCTGCATCTTGATAGTGATGCCGCGCTCGCGCTCGAGCTCCATCGAATCGAGGACCTGCTCCTGCATTTTGCGCTTCTCTATCGTGCCGGTGATCTCAAGCAAACGATCAGCGAGCGTCGATTTGCCGTGATCGATATGAGCGATGATGCTGAAATTCCGGATTCGAGATATCTCCATAGGTTGGCTCAAAATATCATATCAGCGCCGAAAACGCCAATTCTGGCCTTATTTTAAGCCCTTAAAGTATCAGGAAAATCAGACGATGTATTCGAGTCGGGCTTGCGAGCGCGACGGCCAGCAGGTCGGCAACGCGTTCTCCGACGAAGCATGCGTGAGACCTCGTCCTTACGACGGCAATTTATCGAGAGACGCCTTGTCTACTTTCCAGACCTTGTGCCTGACGGCTTCGTGGATCTCGTGGAGCTCAGGCGATCTCAAGAGCTTGAGCGTGAGATATATGACGATAATGCCGATCACGCCGCCGAGGAAGCCTTGCATGAATACGCCGAACGTCGTGGTGAGGCCGAATATCGGGCCAAAGAAGACGAGGCCAATGTACGCGGCATATCCGCCGACGACGGCGGCGGCGAATGAGTGCCAAGCGGTGGCGAGGACCGGCTTGTTGAAAGCCGGAAATTCTTTCGAGAACGCCCGCCAATGGAGATACATGTTGAGCAAAGCGCCGAGAGTGAATGCGAGCGGCAACATGAGCACGGAAGAGTCGGAGGCACCGTCCGTCTTCATGAGAGAGACGACGAACGAAGAGAACGCCGGCGCCGAATGGAACAGCTTGACGAGGAGAAAGCCAAGGATGACCGTGACAATCGTCGATACGACGTTGATGAGGAGAGGCTTGGAGGTCTTGCCTTCGGCGTAGAACGCACGGACGAATATGAGCATCAGGCTCTGGCCGAACGATGACACGACAAAGAGAGCCAGAGCGGCGGCAGTGAGGCGGGTGTCTGACCAGGTAAATTGTCCCGAGCCGAGGATGACGCGAACGATCTGGGCGCGCAGGACAATGAAAAGGGCCATGATCGGCGCGGACCAGAATATCACGTGCTTGGAGGCGTCGATCATCTTGCCGAGGAACTCTTCCCTTTTCTTCTGGGCGACGAGCTTGGCGAGCACGGGAAAGGCCGCCGACGAATAGCTGCCGCCGACGATCGAGAGAGGCACCGACTGGAGATTGAAGGCGAGGTTGAATATCGAGATCGAGCCGGCCGACAAGAACGAAGCGAACGATATCAAGCCGAGCTCGGTGATCTGCTGGGACGACATCGTGATCGTCCGCGGTATGGACAAGACGATGATGCGCCGTATCTTTTTCCAATTGCCGCGGCTGGCGAAATCAGCGACGAATCGTGGGAACAAGCCGTCTCTCACGACCACAGGTATCTGAGCGGCGGCGAACATCGCCGCGCCGAGAGCCACTCCCCAAGCGAGGCCGGCCACGCCTATCGTCGGCAAGAAGAAGAGAATGCCGAATATGATTCCGACATTATAGAGCGCCGACGAGAATGCATATATGATGAAGCGATTCCTGATCTGGGCGAGCGACGCAAAGAACGACGCCAGGCCGAGGAGTATCGGCGACAAAAGGAGGATGCGCGACATCGATACGAGGAGGGGGCCATGTCCGAGGGCGACGAGATTCGAGAACAGGAGGCCGTCGAGGAACGGCATGATGAGAAAGGCTACAGCGCATGTCGCGAGGATAATGATCGAGAACGCCGAGAACAGGCTTGATATCGATTCTCTCAAGTCGCCAGCAGGGACTTCGCCGCTCGCCTCTTTCTCGCGATTGTCGATGAGGAACGGCACGAGGATCGCCGCCGAGACGAGGGATGCGACGGTGACAAAGAGAAAGTCTGGCACCCTGAAAGCCGCGTAGTAGACATCGAGCGACGAGGATGCACCAAGGAAATGTGCGAGCAATCTGTCGCGGACGAGGGCAAAGATGAGCGAAGCTACCGCTGATCCAGCGAGGAGATAAGCGGCCTCATGGAGGCCGCTTATCTCTTTACCGACGAATGACAGGATCTTCTTTACCATTTATTGCTTGACGGGAGCAGCCGATTGGGTGGTAGCTGACTGAGCAGCGGCTGGGGGCACAGGCGACTTGCCGGCTTGGAGATTCGCTATGGCCTGCTCTACCGTGGAGTTATTAGGATTCGTCTTGGCGAGGTCTTGGAATTCCTGGAGGGCTTTATCTGGAGCGCCGGTCAAGTAGTACGAGAGGCCGAGGAAATACTCCGCATTCGCATATTGCGGCTCGAGCGAGACTGCCCTCTCGAGAGCGAGCACGGCGTTCTGATAGTCTTTCTGATCGTAATAGAGCAAGCCGAGCTGGAAGAATATCCCTGGATCGGATGGCGAGAGCGTGGCGACGGCAGAGACGGACTTGATAGCGTTCGGCACGTCGTTCTCAGCGATCTGGATCTGCGACAAGAGGTATATCGCGTCAGCGTAATCACTCTTGAGCTGAAGGGCCTTGTTTATGTAATCCTTGGCCGACGCGGCGTCTTTATCGGCGACGGAGAGACGAGCGAGGACGAGATATATCTCCGGATCATTCGGATTGAGAGAGAGCGCCTGCTGATACTCCTTTTGAGCGTTGTCGAACGCGCCCTGGATATTGAGAGGCACGACTGCTTCGAAGACCTGGCCGAGCTGGAGATAGTTCTGATAATTCGTCGGATCAAGAGCGACAGCCTGTTGAGCAGCCTGAATGGCCGAAGAGAGATAACTCTGGAACTGGGTCTGAAGCGCCGACTGATTCGTCGACGTCGAGTTAGAGAGATTATTGAGCCGAGCAAGGAGGACCTGCGAGAGCGACTGATAGTAGACGTCTACGGGCGAAAGAGCGATAGCTGCGGCTATGTCTTGCTGGCCCTTATCGAGATCGCCCGTGGAATTGAGCGTCTCTATGCCCTTTTGATAATAGACATTGGCGACGAGCTTGAGAGTGACGAAATAGCCGAAGGAGATGGCGCATATAAGAGCGATGACGCCAAGAAGCACGGCGACGAAGCTCGCCGCCGGCCTACCGACGACAGAGCGCTCGCGGAGGGCAATCGCCTTATCTTCGCGAAGCGAAGCGATAAGGAGGCCGGTGAGAGCAACGGTCAAGATCCATATCGCGTCAGACGGCACGTAGACGATGGCAAAGATCCAGAGATAGACCGACGCGAAAAGCGACGAGAGAACGAGGTACCGAGAGAACGGCGACGAACCTTCGCGGAGGAGAGCCTTGACGGCTATCCAAGCGAACGCGCCGATGAAGAAAAGCATAGCCAAGAAGCCGACGATGCCCGTCGTAGCGAGAAGGCTCGGCAAAAAGCCGATGCCGTAGTCGAAATCAGTGTTCCAGAAGATCGTGCCATTCACGCCGGCAGGCTTGTGCGCGAGCCATTCAGAGACGAAACGGTCAGGGCCAGCGCCAAAGACGGGGTGATCTTTGACCGCGGCGATCGAGACATCGTACGTCGCCGCCCATGACGGCCTTACCTCGACTTGCGACGTGCCGAGAGAGTTCGAGACGAGAGACGTTATGCCGCTCCCGAAGAACATAAAGATGACCGAGACGATAAGGACGATGAGAGCGTGATATGGGATCCGCGAGCCAACATTCGCCGTCCGGCCGAACGAGAGCTCATAGATAAAGAATACGAGCGAGAGCACCGCCAAGGCGACCCACACCGAGGTGAAGCCGACGACGACGAGCATAGCGAGCGAGAGGATGAAAGCGATATAGACGAGGGTCTTGAAAAGACGGCTCAATGTCGCGCGCTCGAGGGCGATGAGAGAGAGCATCGCTCCTAGACCGAAAAATATGGCGAGGTCATTCCATTGGCCGACGAAATTGGAGGTGAGAGACGTGAATATGCCGAACGACAAGACGCCCGAGCCGCCGATGAAGCGGATAACATAGAAGAGCGCGGCCACGAGGAACGAAGCGAGAAGCGTCGCGTACGAATAGAATATCTGCTTCTCTGTCCTCGTGATGACGGGCACGAGAGCGAGGAGGACGAGCGACGGCAAGAAGAATGCGAGCGAACCGAGCTCGAAGCCCTGGCCGGCGATGGAGACCATGTGGTTCGCCGAGAAGAGCGCGGCGAGCGTATAGCCGAGGGCAAAGACTCCCGTAGCGCAGCAAAGGATCGTCTTTGGCGCCGAGAACACCCCATCCTTGAGCCGAGCGATGAGCCAGAGGATGAGCGTTATGGTGATGCCGTAGAGGATAAGAGCGGCCTTGCCAACCTGCACAGGCACCGAGGCCGATGGTATGAAGAATACCGGCGTCAAGAAGAGAGTGATCTGAAAGACTATAAAAGCAAGCCTGTCCAGCCTCGATGAACCTGATGGTGTCATTGGTTTTGGTAAAAGTGAATGATAAAACCGCAAGAATCTAGAGCAGAACCATTATATATAAAGGAATATGAGCCTTCAACACGAGCAGGCGCTTGCTTTTGCGGATAAACGGTGTAT
>JAGWHV010000016.1 GCA_028866595.1 Patescibacteria group bacterium | reverse complement strand
TCCCGCTAAGCTTGTCGGTCGTCACCACAACCCGATGGATGTCCTGATGGAAGATGATCGTAACGCCGAGATCTCTTGCCTCCTTTCGGGCTCGATTGAGGCGATTGAGTTGCCGGACGGCCTCGTCAATCGCGATGTTCAGCTTCAGCGCCTCTTCGAAAGGGAGCTGAAAGCTCAAGGAGGTAATTTCGTTGGACGGACTGAACGAATGAAAGCTGCACGACCCCGTCGTACCCTTCTTCTTTGGTGCGCTGCGAACTGGATTGATCATGGCTGGACACGGAAACTGTAAGCGGAATCAAATGAGCATTCAATGTCGCATTTCTCCCGTCACACAACACCCTTTGTTGGTATATAGACCTCTAGCGATTGCGTTAGTCTGGAACAAGTCATTTTTGAACGCGGATACTGCGAGGTCGATTGGGGTACCTCGGCGTTCTGAGGCCGATGATACGGCTTCTTCAAACCGACCCAGAAACAACTGGCCGTCTGTATTATCGATATTTCCGTAGAGGCTGACATGCGTGCTGTTGTCGAATATCAGACGGAAGAATTGCTGTTCTTTAAGATCCGTTCGCCGCTCTTCCAGATATCGACTAACGAGGGTACGCTGCCTTTGCTCCTGGAGTGGTGCAGTAGCTTTATCACCGGTCAACACGGGGTCGCGATGAAGCACCGAAGGACTTGCGTGTACTTCATGGTTATAGGGGGTGTCCCCCCGCTTCGAATAGGGGATGAGAACATCACTTTGAGTGCGCGTTAGGATTAGCTGGCAGATGGAGATGTAAGGGTAAATGACGATTGGTAACGAGCCGTGGTTTACCAGCTGAAGCGGCATCGCGCCCTCAAACTCGGGATTCAGAAAGTCCCCCGTTGAGGTGATCGATAGGCCCAATCGGGCGAAGCGGCTCCTGCCTACAATGCGGCCTACAGTGTTTCCAGGGATCGCGATTTGCTCATATATTTGAGCAAAGAGGACTTCGTGAGGCTCAAGGAGAATGGGCTCTGCTTCGTTAGCATAAAAGATACATAGTTGTTTGTTTATCTCTTCGAGCTTACGAAGATCAATTAGCGATATGTCTGCTGGGAATTTAGAAAAGCGATTGTCAAGCCGGAGGTCAATGGACGCAGGCTGGACCTGTGTAGCGGGATCGAATGGATAATTATTGTTGGGTGCTACGACGAGAAGTTCACCGCGTTTGAGCGATTCATGGATATCGCGGTCGGAGAGTATCATTTTAGCCTCGAATCTAGCTCACTAAACGAAATCTTGGGTGAGTCGAGCCATCAACATGTATTGTTTCAATAAAGACCTTCAATGGGCGAATCCAGATTTGTTTCGGATTCGATACAGCATGATAGACGGCGTACAAGTCGCCGTTTGCTTCATGCTCCGCAATGGCAACTAATCGATAGTCGGTCCCCTTGTAGTGCCGATAAACTCCGAGTGGTGGGACTTTAGCGGAATCGAAGCTAGAAACTCTGACCATAAGCCGATTATATGCCAAAGACGGAGTGATTGCCAACTGCCACAGCTGCGTACTTTGATTTCCAAAGAAATGCGGGATTGAATCGTGGGCCAATATTCACAATGTCCTCGTTCCCAATGTGATGGAATTGACGGAAGCGGCATGTCAGCTTTTTGGCCAACGCTCGTGAAATCAGACTCTCGAGAAAGGGGCAGGGGCCCCGCCGCCGCCTCTCTCCAGTATACCAGCCGGTCAAGGTCGGTCGCTCCGCTCCCTGGCCTTGACCCTCGGCTGGTGCGTCGAGAGCGCGGACGGCAGGTGCCGGCCCGCCAAAGGTCGGGTTATCAGCCCCTAAGCTTTCACGCCATGACAGCACAGCGGATTCGTTCGATTGAGCAGTTGAACAGCGTTCTCGCGGACGGAAAGCCTCATGAGTTCAGGCTCCTTCTTCTGCACGGACTCTTCTCGCGAAAGACCGTCCGGATGACGTCACACAACACCCTTTGTTGGTATATAGACCTCTAGTTCGTTTTCAGCGTGAGAAACTACTACTCTAGCCGTGATGCCCCTCTCCTCGATGGTCACTGACGGCGGTTTCGCGTCGACGTGAATGCGAACTCGGTCAACCGAAAGATGGGGCGCATCGTTTATAAGGGGCGTCATCAGAAACTCGCCTCGATTATCCGCCTGAAAGGGAATACAGATGGATCCGACTCGCTGCTTGGCCATCAAGGTAAGTAGGTGCGACCCCATGAACTCATTGATGCTGGTTTCCAACCCCATGAGGGCGTGGGTTGGACGACCGTCCGACGCGGCTGAAAAATGTGCGGAGTAGAAGGGCTCGAACAGCAATCCATTTATTGCGCAAGCGTTGGCGGCCTGGAAATTGTCGCCAAGCATGGCCCCAAGGCGAATGGGAAGCTCGTCCCAAAGGTAGGCCAGAAAGCGATCGAAAGCATCGTTTCCCTTGGTCTTGTCTCGAATCACTCTTGAGAGATGATCATAGGACGTTATGCGGAATGCGCGGGTTGACCAATGCGCTTTTTGCCGCGGATCAAGCGATTGCAGCGCCCCGTTTACTGAGTGAATATTAGCTTCGGAGTCGGAAAGAAACTCGTGGATCAGCTCGAATAAGCACGAACCCAGCACACTGTATCGCAGGTCTTGGATGTTCTTGAGTAGGTTTCTGGTGAGCCTCGTAAGATTGCGCTGAGCAGGAATTTCCATCGTCTCGCGCAGAATAGTTGTAACTTGCCTTACATCGTTGTCCTTTGGAATAAGGTCATGCCGCCGAAAACGACTAATAACGGCGATCGCAAGATCGTTTTGTAGTTGAATGTTAGCCTTACGATCAAAGTAGAATACCTGGGACAGATCAGGAAGGCGGAAGAGATAGCCGCGGTTGTATAGGTGTCTACTCCGGCGGCGCTCTGTTACAATATCCAGCGAACATTCGGACAAGCGGTACTCTTGCGATGTAACCGGGAAGGCCTCTGCTACGTAGGTGGCCGGGAAGCCATAGTTCTGATTGACCTTAGCTGTAGCGCCGCGAGTGGCTGCCGAGGAGTAGAGAGGCACTCGCAGATATGTATTGAGGTGTAAAAGATTGATACCTGCGTCAAATGATTCGGGAACGTCTTTCGCACGTTTGAATGCGTTATAAAAGACCGACGCTACATATACAAATCGGCGTGACGGAATTGCATCTTTGTGTTCGATCAAGAGCCCCCAGTCTACTTCAGAATACTTCCAATACAGAAAGTGAAGTGGACGGATTTTGAGAATTCCAGTTGGCTGTTTGGTAAAGCCATTGTCCAGGATCCCGCCGCTGACGATATGAGCAATCTCGCCTTCGCGATAGCTTTCGGCGCTTAGGATTTTGAAGAGCTGACGAACATATTCGTTTCGACGACTCTGCGATTTTTCTACACGTAGCTCCCCAAAGAGACGCCTAACAATAGTCAGTGGACTCGCTGTCACGCGGCAGCGTGCTGTGTAGCAATAAAAGCGCGGACGGAATCGGCGTCGATCCTATATATATGCGCCGAATCGATGAATATATCTAGACGGCCGACTGCCTTTCCGAGCGAGTTTGAAAGCTCTCTGAGGACGGATGAGAACAGCACGGCGTTGGCAGGAAACTTTGTATAAATATCACACGCCCTCATCACAAAATGGGCGTCAACCTCGTGCTGCTTCAATCGGAACCAAGCATAGTTTAGGCACGGTGCAGTGACTTCGTTAAATAGGTCCGTTTCCCTCCAAATCGGTAGTACGGCCTTCTTGGACATTGGGCGTTCGGATAGAGCTGCTGCAACGCGTAAAACCGAGTTTGATGGAATTCGTGCTTCGTAGTGATCGACAAGGCGGTGAGAGAGGTCATGAGGACTGCCGGTATGGCGGAGGTACGGCATTAGAGCCGCCGGAGCATTTCGCCAGTGGACGTCAGGTACCGCGCCGGGATCGAAGCTGACGAAAAGAGGGCTTTCCGCAATTAACTCTGGATCCTCCGGTAGCATCCGAGGTCCGTCGGTAAGGCGTCGGAGCGCTCTGCAATGGGCATCAAAAAGGTTCGATGAATGCAGCGAAATCAACCGCTCGCGATCAGGTAAATCTGGTTCCATTAGCATCGCTAATAGGATGAGGTTTTCCGTGGCCGATGTCAACAGTCACACAACACCCTTTGTTGGTATATAGACCTCTAGAGCTATAACTTGCTAGATATTTTCGGGAAAATTCTTGACATTTGCAGGATTTCAAAATCTGGTTCTATCGTCACATCCTGAATGAGACTCCTGTGCGCCATGCTTGAATTAAAGCACGATCTACACATGGTCACAAGAAAGACTTTCTCCGTCTTTTGACTGAAAAGCGCTCTAAGCCGGGTCTCGAGCTCTGTCCTTTCTCGCGGATAAAGTCCCCCGACATACGTATCTCTCGTGATACCGGTCAAAGCATAGTCTCGGCACCACTCGATCGCCTGGCGGCGGTGTCTCCAATTTCTCGTACTCCAACCGATGATCGTCATGGAAAGTATATTATTCATGTTGGTATGCCTGATATCCTTTCTCCGCTCCGGTAAAGTATCGCCCGAGCGATCTGATCTGCATCTCGATGACCTGCTTCAGCGTATACCGTTTGCCATCCCAGCTGACCTCGCCGTGCAATCGCTTCATCACCGCTTCGACGACGAGCGCCTTGCCTTCGGCGGAGAGCTGGTATTCGCCTTTCGCCATTTTGTGGAAAAGCTTTCTCTTGCCGACCTGCCCGTCAATGAAGAACGGAAATAGAGCTATATCGACGAGCGGCACCCTGAACTCTTCAACGAGGTCGAGTACGAGCGCGGGTTTGCCGTAGGCCTCGGTGTGATAGAGACCGAGGTACGGATCAAGACCGACGTAGAGACATGCTCGCTCAACCTCATTGTAGAGGATGCCGTAGCCGTAGTTGAGCATGCTGTTATGCTTGTCACGACCTTGCGGTATGCGGCCGGGGAATTTGCTCACCCTGCGAAGGCAGTGGAAATATCTGTCGGCGATATAGCCTTCGATGCCGAGGAGCTGTTCTTTGCTTTTATCATCTTTGGCAGAGTTGGGACGGAGCAACCCTATTGAATCAAGCATCGTCCTCATCTGAAGTATCTCCGCGGAAAAATCTTGTTTATATTTGAAAGCCAGATAGCGAACGTGGCTTATTTGGTTGGCGCACTTCCCTTTCACGAATGTTCGGGCGAGTTCGAACGATCTGATCGAATCGTTCGACGCTTCGAGCTGGGCTTTGCGGAGCGTCGCCAGACCTTTCGGCTCGCTCGAAAAGAATCTACCGATCGGCTTGCCAAACGCACCGAGATAGACGATGTCGACGTCGTGCTCGAGAGCAAGCCGGACTGCATGGGTCGTGAGCGATGCCGGACGGAGAATCACGATCTTGTCGAGACGGCGGATTGGATATTCGCGCTTTTCATATTCCCTCTTCACTGTGCCTCTTTTTCTACGCTTGGCTCGAGGCTTTTTCTGATCCAAAGGCTTCGGCATGGAGAGCACGATGCGCTCTCCTGTCGCGCCGATACGAGTGCCGTAGATGTCGATGAGAAGGTCCATGTTCGTAGGATTAAAATATTAATCCCGACATCGGCATAATACACTATTATTGACATTCTGTCAATATATTTGCGGAGGCGGAGAGATTCGAACTCTCGATGCCCTTGCGGACATACGGCCTTTCCAGGGCCGCGCACTAGACCACTATGCGACGCCTCCAATGCTCTGTCGCTGAAATACATTTATACTCGATTTCCTGGCATTCTCCAAGCTTGCCGGCGCGGGGGCATTCTTCCTTTATATCGACCTGAACACGAAAAGCGACAACAAAGCGAAAACAATCGAAAGATAGAGGATGTCTGTCGCCGCCATGAGGAGCGCCAGCGCGCCGGAGACGATATAGCCGAGGAGAACGATGATGCCGACGCATTGGAGGATCATTTTTGTCTTGCCCATCGTCTTGGCCGGGACGACGCGGCCTTTATAACGGAAATAGGCAGACGATATGAGAAGGAATTCGATGACGACGATAGCGAGGGCGAGATAGCCGCTTATGTATTTGCTTATGACGATGACAGCGACGGAGCCGACGAGGAGTTTGTCGGCGATGGGATCGTAGAGAGTGCCCCACGTGGTGATCTTGCGCTTTGTCCGAGCGAGAGCACCGTCGAGAGCGTCAGAGAGAGCGGCGAACAGGAACAAGATCGCCCCGGCGGCATAATATCCGTATCCGAGCAAAAGGACGATGAATGGGATCGATATGAGCCGCGATATCGTGATCTCATTCGGCGAGACCCACGGCGGGAGGAGCTTGAGCAAAGTCGCGGCCAAAAAGCGGTCGATCGGCGTGACGCGTGTGAGATACGTGACCTTGGCCTCGGGCACGTCGAGAAAACGGTCAAGAAAAGTGATGACGGGATTATGCCTCTCGTGTTCGTGTTCTTGCATAAGGGAACCGGCGGCTATGATTCTACCATACGCCGTCTGTCGTACCGTATAGGTCGCACGCAGGCAAAGAAAAACCCCCGCGGATGCGGGAGCTTCGGAAAAATGGTCTAGGCGGTCCTCACTGCCCTATCGAGACGCTCGAAAGCGCGACAGAGGATCAGCGCCAGGCCGCCGAGGACGACCGCCGTCCTCAGGCCATCCGCCCACCAGAGACTGAAATGAGGGATGATCCGTTCGGTGAGAAGGGCGACGCCGGCGAGGAAGACGAACGCGGCCTCGAAGATCGTGAAAAGCCCTATGACCCAGAGACGCGAGCGATACCAGTTGGGCTGGTATTTATTCCAGCGGCACTCGTTCAGGTAGCAGATCTGACTGAGACTGACCAGACAGACGAACATGAATGCCACGACGAGGCAGACGATCGAGATGACTTCGAAGAAGTTCATTAGGTACGGGAGTTTCGGGATATTCTCTCGCTTTATATATAAAGACGGCGTTCGAGTCAATAGTCTTGATTTTTCGGCGAGAACGGATAGAGTTTGGGATGAATGGACCCCAAATTAAAATATTCCGTGTCAGTCTACCAGAACCAACGGTACGCAATGATCCAATTCAACAGGATCCTCTCCGCGTCCCACGTGGTCTTGACCAAGCGGCTCCACGCCAGGAATCCTCGCGTCCCCGTCCTGTTCCGCCGGATGATCAACGCTTCCGACATCGCCGGCATGTCGATCGAAGGTAACAATGCCCTCATCGAGCTCGAATCCGACCAGACGCATTTCAAGACGTCGTGGACGCGGATCGCCCATGCTATCGCCGCGGCGGTGGCCTGGGAGGAAGACCTCCTCATTGTCAGGGTGAGCGCGGAGGAGACCGCCAGGCTCCGAGACGATGGGAACATCGTCTGGGCCCACGAAGCTTTGGCCTGACCAGAGGGAGACGCGTCTCCCTCTTTTTATTTGCGCTCTCTTCCCCGCCGTGGTAGCATCATTCCCATGAGTATCTCTAGCGTATTGCCGTATATACAGATCGTCATATCGATACTGCTCATAGCCGCTGTCCTTCTCCAGCAGACAGGCGCGCAGAACGGCGGAGCGCTCGGAGGCGGAGACACATCCGGATCGGTATTCCACACCCGCCGCGGCCTCGAGAAGTCGCTTTTCATCGCGACGATCGTGCTCGGCGTGCTTTTCGCGCTTACCTCTTTCGTCTCGCTTCTCCGCTAGATACTCCTTCGCAGATCTCCGTGGCTTCATACTAAATGGAACCGAAACCATCTCTCTGGAGCGCCCTTTTCAAAGAGCGCAAGGCAAAAGGCATTTCCAAGCTCGACGCCCTCGTCAAGTCTTTTTCCATAACTGAAAAAGTCCTCTTCGTCGTCTGCGCCGTCATATTCGCGGCCGGCGCCTTGTCTCTCCTCGGCAAAGTGAGCGACGCCTTCTCCGTTGATGTACCGGCTCGTGGCGGCTCGCTCGTCGAGGGCATCGTCGGCACGCCCCGCTTCGTCAATCCGCTCCTCGCCGTCTCGGATGCTGATCGCGACCTGACCGAGCTCGTCTATTCAGGTTTGCTCAAAGACATGCCTGACGGCAGCGTCGCGCCCGATCTCGCCGAGAGCTACAACGTCTCGCAAAATGGCCTCGATTACTCCGTGACCATACGGAGTGATGCCCGTTTCAGCGACGGCGAGCCTGTCACCGCCGACGATGTCCTCTACACCATCCAAGAAGCCCAGGACCCGACGCTCAAGAGCCCGCGCTTCGTCAATTGGCAAGGCGTGACCGTCGAAAAGACGGGAACGAACAGCGTCGTCTTCCACCTCAAACAGCCATACGCGCCTTTCATCGAGAATCTGACCATGGGCATCATGCCGGCCCATATCTGGAAGACCGTCACTGTCGATCAGATACCATTCTCGACCCGCAATGCCGATCCGATCGGTTCGGGCCCGTACGAGATAGCGTCCGTCATCCGTTCAAGCGACGGCATCCCGACGGAATTCATCCTCAAAGCGAATCCATCGTATGCTCTCGGCGCGCCATACATACCGACGTTGTATATAAAGCCTTTCAATGACGAACAAGGCATGCTCGCCGCTCTCGAAAACGGCACGATAGAGAGCGCCTCGAACCTGTCGCCTGAATCGGCGAAAGCTCTCGCCTCGAATCAGGGCGTCGACATCCTCTCTGCGCCTCTCACCCGCATATTCGGAGTCTTTTTTAACCAGAATCAGAATGAGATCCTTGCCCACGCCGAGGTCCGTAAAGCTCTCGACATGGCGATCGACAAGCAGGCCATCGTCCGAGACGTCCTCGACGGCTACGGCACGGCGATCGACGGTCCTCTGCCGCCAACCGTCGCCGAGAAGCTTTCGGCAGAGAGCGCCGCGAACGACGCGACGGCCTCGTCTTCAGCCCTCGAAGCTTCGTCGTCACTCGCCGAGGCAGAAGCGATGCTCGCCAAAGCTGGCTGGAAAAAGGATCCTGTCACGGGGACATACGAGCTCGTGAGCGGCCGCGGCAAGAACGCCGCCACGACCACCCTTTCGATATCGCTCGCGACCGCCGACGTACCGGAGCTCGTCCTTGCCGCCAAGGAAATAGAGAGCGACTGGACGGCGCTCGGCGTCCAGGTCGACGTCAAAGTCTTTGAACCGTCCGACCTTAACCAGAGCGTCATTAGACCGCGCAAATACGACGCTCTCCTTTTCGGCCTCGTTACTGGCAAGAGCGCCGACCTTTATCCGTTTTGGGATTCTTCACAGAGAAACGACCCCGGCCTGAACATCGCCATGTACACGAATAGCAAGGCCGACGCTCTCCTCGAAGCGATGCGGGCAGCGACCTCTTCCGACATCATCGCCTCCGATTATGGAAAGCTCCAGGCGATCGTTGCCGCCGATGAGCCAGCGATATTCCTCTGGAGCCCCGATTTCCTGTATGCCGTGCCGAAAGACCTCCATGGAGTAGAGCTCGGCGAGATCACCACCACGTCCGACCGATTCCTGAATGTCAAAGACTGGTACATCAGCACCGACCGCGTCTGGAATATTTTCGTCAAAAATTAGCAGAGTAACAGATATTTATTCGAACAATGGAAGAACAGAACAAATCGAACGCGCATCAGACTCCTCGGCGCGGACCTCATAACGGTTCAGACCGGCCTTTTGGTACGAGCCGGGTCAAGCGCATGATGCGCAGGCAAAGGCCAGCGCGGCGTTTCGGCAGCAGCCGGGGAGGCGGCATGCACCGGCCGGCCCACGGCGCCCACGCCGGGCACAGCTCGGAGGGCGCCACCGACATCAGAGCCGTCTCTACGCCCGTCCCTCCTATCCAGGAGGGCGTCATCCGCGTCATCCCCCTCGGCGGCGTAGAAGAGATCGGCAAGAACATGACCGCTATCGAATTCGGCAATGACATCATCGTCATCGATGCCGGCTTTCAATTCAAGGACGAAGCGACGCCGGGCATCGACTACATCCTGCCGAACACCAAATACCTCGAGGAGCACAAAAACAAGATCCGGGCCCTTTTCATCACCCACGGCCACCTCGACCACATCGGCGGCATACCCTACGTCATCGATAGAATCGGCTATCCGACCCTCTATACCCGCCAGTTCGGCGCCATCATGATCCAGAAGCGCCAGGAGGAATTCCCTCACCTCAAACAGCTCGATATCAAGATCATCAGCGGCAACGAGACCATCACCTGCGGCGCTCTCAAGGTCCGGACCTTCCCTATCTCCCACACCATCCCTGACTCGATGGGACTCGTCGTCGGCACGCCATACGGCGAGATCGTCTTCATCGAAGACGTCCGCGTCGACAACATCAAGGGCATCCCGACAGAGGAAGAGGTCAAGCAATACGAGCAATTCAAAGGCAAAGAATATTTGCTCCTGACCATGGACTCGACGTCGATCGAGAAGCCGGGCTTCTCGCTCTCCGAATCTGTCGTCATCGAGAATATCGATCGCTATATCAAGGAAACGAAAGGCCGCCTCATCATCGGCACGTTCGCTTCGCAAGTCGAGCGCATCATCGCCATCATCAAGGCCGCCGAGCGCTATAACAAAAAAGTCGTCGTCGAAGGCCGCTCGATGAAAACGAACGTCGAGATCATCAAGCACCTCAAGCTCGCCGACATAAAGAACATCATCCCCGTCGACGAGATCGACAGCTATCCGCCTGATAGGATCGTCATGCTCGTGACCGGCGCCCAAGGCGAGGAATTCGCCGCTCTCATGCGCATGGCCACCGGCCAGCACAAGCAGGTCAAGCTCAAGAAGACCGACACCGTGCTCCTCTCTTCATCTATCATCCCGACAAACTACTCGGCGGTCGTGAAGCTCAAAGACAATCTCTACCGCACCGAGGCAAAAGTCATCACCTATCTCGACTCCGATATCCACGCGTCCGGCCACGGCAACCGCGACGAGCTCCGCTGGATCCACGAGCAGATCAAGTATCGCTTCTTCGTGCCGCTCCACGGCCAGCACTACATGCTCCGCCAGCATGCCGAGCTCGCCCAAGCGATCGGCACGCCTCGCGAGAATATCATCGTACCCGACAACGGCTCGGTCATCGAGCTCTATGACCAAGGCACAAAGATCCGCGTCCTCAAAGAGAAGGCGCCTTCGAATCTCGTACTCGTGGATGGCTTCGCCGTAGGCGACGTCCAGGAAGTCGTCATCCGCGACCGGCAAATGCTCGCCCAGGATGGCATGTTCATCGTCTTCGCCATCATTGACTCCCAGACCGGCCGGCTCCGCAAGTCGCCCGACATCATCTCTCGCGGCTTCGTCTATTTGCGCGAATCGCAGGACCTCCTCCGCGACACCCGGACCATCATCAAGAACACCATCGAAGAGTCGGCTCGCGGCATGAACCCGCTCAACGTCGAGATGATCAAGGCCAATGTCACTGACGCCGTCTCGCGCCATCTCTTCCAAGAGACAGCCAAGCGGCCAGTGGTCATCCCCGTCCTGCTCACGATATAATAGCGGCACTATGCCAGAAGAACGGAGACTCGCCGGCAAGCGGTTCGTTATGTACGTCATCGGAGCGGTCTACAACCTAAGCTCCGCTATCCCGGCGTTCGTTAATTCGACATTCCTCGCCAAGTTCACTGGCACCGACCTCGTCGGCATCGTCTACACGGCGAGTTCGATCCTCGCTCTCATAGCCTTCGTCGAGATGGCCGACGTGCTCCGGCGCTGGGGCAATCTTCGAACGACTCTCGTCCTTCTTTTCATCGAGCTCCTCTCGCTTGCCGGCCTCGCCACGGGCCAAGAGACGATGGTGGTGATATCGTCCTTCCTTTTGAACTTCGTCGTCATCGCTCTCATCAACTTCACTCTCGACCTCTTCCTCGAAGAATTCTCGGCCGATAGGCAGACAGGCAAGATCCGCGGCTCCTTCCTTACGATCGAAAACAGCGCCTGGCTCGTCGCGCCGCTTCTCGCTTCCTGGATCCTCGGCGATAATCTCTATGGGAATATGTATGCTGTCTCCGGCATATTGCTCATCCCCGTCATCCTTCTCCTCTTTTTCGGCCTGCGCGACGTCAAGGATCCGAATTTCGAGCGCGTACCATTCTGGAAGAGTTTCGCAGTCGTCTGGGCTGATCGCGACGTCAAAGGCATCCTCTTCATCCAATTCCTCCTCCAATTCTTCTATGCCTGGATGATCATATATACGCCGATATACCTCAATCAGACGCTCGGCTTTAGCTGGGCGACCATCGGCATCATATTCACGGCCATGCTCGCGCCCTTTGTCATCCTTGAGACGCCACTCGGAAGGCTCTCCGACAGGATCGGCGAGAAGAACATCCTTCACATAGGCTTTATCGTCATGGGCGCGACGACCGTCCTCGTCGGCATCGTGAGCGACCACAGCGTGCTCGTCTGGGCGGCCATATTGTTCACGACCCGCATCGGCGCAGCTATGGTAGAGGTCATGTCTGACAGCTATTTCTTCAAGCATGTCGACGCCACGAACACGCACGCGATCACGTTCTCCCGCATGACGCGCCCCCTCGCCTACGTCATATCGCCTGTCATGGCGACGATACTCTTCACCGTCTTCGACATGAAAGGCCTCTTCATATTCCTCGGCCTTCTCATGTTCTACGGCCTCCGGTATTCATTCAGCCTCAAAGAGACACCAGTGACACAAGGGTAGAGGAAAAAGAAAGAAGCATCCGGGAGGACATTGTGAGCGCGACGGCGCGAACACTAGGAATTTTCTAGCAAGAAAATTCCGTGTCCGACAGGATGCTTCTTTCTTTTTCCTTTATTCGTATATCACTGGCACGCTTTGGTGCTTGCCCTTACCGACGATGACATGATCAACGAGAGCTATGCCCATGATCTTGCCCGCGTCGATGAGTTGTTTAGTCACATCGATGTCCGCCGCTGATGGAGTAACGACGCCTGACGGATGATTGTGGACGAGGATGACCGCTGCCGCCCCGTATTCGATAGCCGGTTTGAAGACTTCCCGCGGATGGATGAGATTGGCGTCGAGCGTTCCCATCGAGAGCACTTCGTCATGGACGATTTTGTGGTGGTTATTGAGATATATGCCGCGGAGATATTCTTTGGGCAGATCATGCATGTCGCGGACGTAGGCGGAGACGTCCTTGGCATTTCTGATAGCGATATTCCTGCCACCCGGTTTTTTATAGAAGCGCCGGCCGAGCTCGGATGACGCCACGATCTGACAGGCTTTGACGAGAGGGATGTCGAGCTCGGCGGCGATTTTTTTCGGATCGTCGAATGAGGCAAAGCTTTTCTCGCCGTATTCGCGGATGACCCGCGAAGCCATCGAGAGCACGTCTTCTTTGACCGTGCCGGAATTGAGGATGACAGCGACGAGCTCGACGATCGAGAGCGCCGCCGGCCCGTGAGCGATCATTTTCTCCCGCGGCTTGTCAGCCTCGGGCAAGTCCCGGAGCTTGTATATATACTGCCGCTCGCCGACCGGATAGGCCGTGACATCCGCGTCTATCGTCATCACTCTGTCGAGATTTGGTATGGAATATGTGTTCATATGCGATTTGCTATATGAACAAGTATAGCAGGCGCCGGTAAAATAAAAATGAAGGAAATATCGGCGGCGCCGTCCTCCATATCTGGCCGCCGCGGAGGGTACCTTGACAGATTTTATGATTATGGCATAGTACGGATGTGGGGCCTTCCTCACGCCTGATCCGGCAGACTCCGGAAAGTACCTCAAAAAAAGGAACAGCTCATATGAGTACAGCCTTACTAGAGATCCCGGGGTGGTATGTGGAATTCCAAGCCGCCCTGTTACGCCAAGCGCCGCGTCCCGGCGAGATCGACCAGATAACCGCCGAGAGGTGGACGACCAACCAGAAGGGTCTGAAGAAGAACCTCGCGGAGTGTCTCGTCCCTCGGCCTGTGACCCATCTCGAGACGGTGCGGCCGGAGCCCACAGCTCCTGCAGAACCCACCGAGAAGTTCGCTCTGCTCGCCGACCTCGGCATCATCACGGTGCCTGACGACTACGTGCACGAGAAGCGGCTCACGACGTTTGGTAAGAAGAACCG
>JAGWHV010000015.1 GCA_028866595.1 Patescibacteria group bacterium | reverse complement strand
ATTGTGTGACCTCCCCGCCAGAATATCGGTTTTTGCATCCTTTCATTGTATCGCAATGGAGGCAGGGATTTGGCTTTTCCCCCGCGCTAGAAGCGCGGGGCTTGCGCCGGGGCGGGTGTCAAATGGCTCGCAGGAGAAATGAACAAGCGCCCCGTGAGGAGCGCTTGGCAAAAGAAGAGTGTCGGCCTAAACCGGTACCAGTCCCCGCATGTCCATCCCGCGACGGATGAACGATGCGATGCTCTGGGCCAGGAAGCTGAAACCGTTCTCGACGTCGAGGGGGCGGACCACGAACGCCTTACGGCTATCGAGGTTCCGCATCTTGAAGTCGAGGTTGACGGTCACCCCACGGAAGTCGATGAACGCATCGACTTTGTGGAACCAGTCCAAGGCGTTGTTGCCCGCCGCCGTGAAGAGCGTGAGCTCGTTCACGGAGACGCCCATCGCCTCTGCGATGGCGACGAGGAGGCGCTGGCCCTCCGCGTGCACCGCATTCCGGGGCTGGTTCCGCCGCACGATCTCCATCGCGCGGCGGAACGGGATGTAGCTCCCGTCCCAGACTGACCGGAACTCAGCGACGAACTCTTCTTCGAACTGGCGGCCGGTGACACCCGACCATTCATTGCGACGATACATTTGCGAAGTGCTTTCTCTTGAAGGTTGTTAGAATTTCAGGGTTACTGGTATATTATACATCGATACATATATTTGTCAAGCATACGACGTACCATGAAAAAACCGCCAAAAAACGACGTTTTGGCGGCCTATATAAAGCCTTTATTCGACTAGCTCGCGGTTGGCGGGCGCCTGTTGCCGAAAAAGAGCTGTTCGCCTTTTTCCAGGGCTTCGGCAGCGGTCAGGCCGAGGCGGGCGAGGATCGCCTGCATCTCGTCCTTGTCGCCATCCGTCTGCGGAGCGGAGTATGCGAGCTGGGTATAGCGGCAGAGGAGCTGATCGGGATCGGCCGCGAGAGCATAATGTTCGGGAGTCGGGGTCATCGGTGACTGGTTTGCCGCCAGTATACCCCGCAAAGATTAGACGTCAATCGTTGCCTTGTGAGCGTTCGATTGGATGAAGGTTTTCCTGCTCGGCACATCGGTGCCCATGAGCATGTCGAAGACCTTGTCGGCGTCTTGGGCGTCCTCGATCGCCACTCTCTTGAGCAAGCGGCGAGCCGGGTCCATCGTCGTCTCCCAGAGCTCTTCGGCATTCATCTCGCCGAGACCCTTGTACCGTTGGACGTGGAGCTTCGCCGATTTTTTGCCCTTGGCGGCTTCCTCCTCGGCTGCCTCTTCCGCGGCCTCTTCAGCTGGCGCTTCCTCCTCGAGAGGGATCTCGTCCTTACCGAGGATCTTAGTCTTCTCTTCTTCGGAATAGAAATAGAGAAGGTCTTTGCCGCGTTTAACTTTGTAGAGAGGCGGCTGGGCTATATATATGTATCCGCCTTCGATGAGCGGCTTGAAATAGCGATAGAGAAGCGTGAGAATGAGCGTCCTGATATGCGCGCCGTCAACGTCGGCATCGGTCGCGATGATGATCTTGTGATAGCGGAGCTTGCCGATGTCGAACGTCTCCCCTATCGCCGTACCCATGGCGACGACGAGATTTTTGATCTGCTCCGACGAGAGCATGCGGTCGAGCCGGGCGCGCTCGATGTTGAGGATCTTGCCGCGCAGAGGCAAAATCGCCTGGTATTTCCTATTGCGACCCGTCTTCGCCGTGCCGCCGGCCGAATCGCCCTCGACGATGAAAAGCTCGGATTCCTCGGCGGAATTCGACTCGCAGTCAGCGAGCTTGCCGGGAAGAGTCATGCCTTCAAGAGCGCCCTTACGGAGGATCGAATCCTTTGCGGCTTTGGCGGCTTTGCGGGCCTTGAGGGCGAGCACGGCCTTGCCTATGATCGATCTCGCATCATCGGGATTCTCCTCGAGAAAGAGCTGAAACGCTTCGCCAAAGACAGTGGCAACGGCCGATTGAGCCTCAACAGAGCCGAGCTTGGCTTTGGTCTGGCCCTCGAACTGGATCTCGCGAAGCTTGACGGAGATGACAGCGGTCAGGCCTTCGAGGACATCGTCGCCAGTGAAATTGTCCTCGCTCTCTTTGACAAGATTATTTTTGCGGGCATAGCCGTTCAGCGTGCGGGTAAGGGCCGTCTTGAAACCGGTGATGTGAGTGCCGCCTTCCGTGTTATATATATTGTTCGCGAACGGCAAGATGCGTGAGGAGATATCGTCGACATATTGAAGAGCAATCTCCACGGACTCGACGCCTTCAGCTTTTTTCTCGACGTAGAAGATGTTTTTGTGGATCGGCTTTTGGAGCGCGTTGGTGAAGCGGACGAGAGAGACGAGGCCTCCTTCGAAATAGAACGTCTGGGACGGTACGTCGAGGCCGAGCTCGCGGAAATAGAAGACGTCTTCGAGGTCGATAGAGCCTTTATATCCGCGAGCATCGATCACCGATATGCGCAGGCCGCGAACGAGGTATGCCTGCTGGCGCATGTGGGTGACAAGGCGGCTGAAATCGAATTTCTGCTGGCCAAAGATCGCCGTGTCGGGCTCGAATATCGTGACCGTGCCGTGGAGCTTGGAAGCACCGATCTTTTTGACGTTCGCTTTCTTCTTGCCTTGGGAATATTCTTGGGCATACAAGCCGCCGTCTTTGTGGACTTCGACGCGGCAATAGGATGAGAGAGCGTTCACGACGGATGCGCCGACGCCGTGGAGGCCGCCGGAGACTTTGTAGCCGGAGTCTTCGCCGCCGAATTTGCCGCCAGCATGAAGGACGGTCATGATCGTCTCGAGAGCGGAGACTTTCGTCTGTTTATGGACATCGACGGGGATGCCGCGGCCGTTATCGACGACGCGAATGCGCTCGTTACCCTGCTCCCCAGGGAGGATGGCGATCTCGATGTCGCTCGCGAAACCACCCATCGCTTCGTCGCGCGAGTTATCGAAGATCTCGGTGACGAGATGATGAAAGCCATCCGGCCCGGTCGTGCCAATATACATGCCCGGGCGCTTGCGCACCGGTTCGAGGCCCTCGAGGACTTGGATAGATTCGGCCCCGTATTTTGCCTGCTTTTTCTCGTCTTTTTTCGGTTCTTTGGATGCTGCCATACAGAAAATTTTGTCTCCTGATTATAGCAAATCGGGGGTCCTTTCACAATAGGGCTATAGGTCGAAATAGCCCTTAATAGAGCCTTATCTGACTTTCCACTGGCGCGACCGGACGGCCGCGTATATGACGTCCATGCATGAGTTCGCTTCCTGGTCAGAAAGGGTCCTGTCTGACGCCTGGAATATCATCCGAAAAGCATACGAGGTCTTGCCGTCCTTTTCAAAACGATCGAAAAGATCAGGGCCTTTCACGAGGAGGTCGCCGGCGGCTTTCTTGGCCGCGGCGGCGATGACGTCGCCCACCTCGGCATCTGCCGTACCAGCCGGCACGAACAGGGCGATGTCGCGAGCGATGAACGGATAAGCCGAGAACGATTTGTACTTGATATCGCGGGAGAGAGGTTTAAAGCCGAGATCGTCCACAGCGCCGTCGGGCAAGCGAGCGATGATCGCGTCAAGGTCGGTCTCGATCATGGCACCGAAAGCTCCGGTCTCGATCTTTTCGGCGATCGGGCCGAAGCGTGGCTGGATCGCGGCAAGCGCTTCTTTGAGGATCGACTCGGAGGTGGTGCCTTTCTTTTTCTTGACCTGAAGAGCGCCGATGGAGACGGATGTGCGCTCGCCTGACCTCGGAAACACCTTCCCTATCTCGAATATCTTGATAGCCTCGAGACCGAGGAGGTCGGCATTCAGAGCATTCATCGAAAGCGACTCGGCGAGCTTGGGCGATATGCGTTCGCGGAGAGCCGATTTGTCGCTCGCAAGAGGATGGGCGATCTCGAATGCGCCTTTCTTTACGAGCGAATACGTCTGAATCTCGGAATAACCGACCTTGACGAGAGCATTCTTGAGAAATTCCGTCCAATAGAACGTCTTGTCGACGGGCGTCTGCGGCACCGCCGGCGGTTCGGTAGCGGCGAGCTTGTCATATCCGTACATGCGAGCGATCTCGTCGGCCAAGTCCTCGGCGATAGCGAGGTCGATCCTCATGAGAGGCGGCGTGACGCGGAGAACGTCGCCTGACGTCTCGACGACGCAGCCGAGGCGCGTGAGAATGTCGGCCATGTCTTTGGCGGAAAGCGATATGCCTATCACGGCGTTCATCGTCCGGGCATCCGTCTCTATCGTCCACGGCTTGAGGGGTTTTGGATAGACGTCTGTCGCGGCGCCAGCCTTGCCTCCGGACGTTTCAAGGATAAGAGCCGTGACTTGATCGAGGGCCAGGCGGGCTATATCGGGCGTTATCTCGTTCTCGAAGCGTTTTGACGAATCGTTCCGTATGCCGATGCGAGTCGACGTCCGGCGGACCGCCGTCGGATCGAAATTAGCCGATTCGAGGATGATCGATCGCGTCGAGACCGTCACCTCGGCGCGCTTGCCGCCTTTGACGCCGGCGATGGCGAGAGGACCGATATCATCGGCGATGACGAGGTCGGCTGTGCTAAGTTCGACTTCCCTCTCGTCGAGAGTCGTCATCTTCTCGCCGGCTTTGGCAGGACGGATGACGAGAGCGCCTTTGACTTTGTCGGCGTCGAACGCATGCAAAGGCTGACCGATGTCGAACATCACGTAATTAGTGGCATCGACGATGCTGTTGATGGAGCGCGCGCCGACGGCTTCGAGGCGCGCGCGGATCCATGCCGGCGCCGCCGCAACTTTGACATCATATATCCGCCGAGCCATGTACCTGCGGCAGAGCCTATCGTCTTTGACTTTTACCTCCGGCGCCGGCACGGAAGGATCGATCGCGACATCTAGCGAATGAGGCATGGAGACAGGCGCGCCGATGATCGCGCCAGCTTCGATAGCGACGCCGAGATGGGACAAGGCGTAATGATTCCTGTCAGGCAAAGTCTTGATATCGAGCACAGTGTCCGCGGGGACACCGTCGGAGGCCGCGATTTTTTCCATCGCTTCGACCTCGGCGAAATGGATATTGAAAAGCCCGGCGAGCCGTTCTGGCGCAGGGAGCGACTTATCCTTGAAATATGAGGCGAGCCAGTTATATGAAATCTTCATCGCGGTCTAAAACTGATTTATGAGGCGCAAGTCGCCGGAATAGAGGTGGCGGATGTCATCGATGCCGTAGCGCATGAGGACGAGCCTCTCGACACCGAAACCGAATGCGAAGCCTTTCCAGACATTCGGGTCGAGGCCAGCGGCGGAGAAAACTTTCGGATGGACGATACCGGCGCCTACGACTTCGAGCCATTTGCCGCGGAACCAGACATCGACTTCGACGCCTGGCTCGACGAAGCCGAAATAGCTCGAGCGGAAGCGGATCTTTGATTCTGGCCCGAGGAATTCCTTGAAGAACCGCTCGAGCACCCATTTGAGTTCGGCCATGGAGACGGTCTTGTTCACATAGAGGCCCTCGAGCTGATAGAACTGGGCCTCGTGGGTAGCGTCGGTCGCCTCGTTGCGATAGACCTTGCCGGGGATGACGATCTTGAAAGGCTGCGGTCCGAGGGCGCCCTGGGTGATCGCTTCCATGAAGCGGATCTGAACAGACGATGTATGCGTGCGGAGAACATGGCGTTTTTCGCCCGGCTTGGTCTTTATCCAGAATGTATCCTGCATATCGCGCGCCGGATGATCGGGCGGCACGTTCAAAGCGTCGAAATTATGGAACTCGTCCTCGAGCTCCGGGCCCTGGGCGACAGAAAAGCCGAGCTTGCCGAAAATAAGGCACATTTCGCGGATTGCGGACGTGACAGGATGGAGGTGACCTGGTTTGGCCGGCGCTTCGGAATTCATAAGGAAAATATAGCAAAAAATGGGCCGGGCGGCACGCTGTTGACAAACAGGTATTCAATGGTAATGTTCGATTAGGAATGAATACCAACATCATCCCCTTTTGCAAAGTCGAGTCCCTCGCGGTGCGCGTCTTGTCTCTCGCTCTCGGCCACGACTCGACCCTGCATGTGACGAGCGACCCGGCATTTAAAGGCTTCCGAGACGCCGTCCGCGCCGGTAGGCGGATCGAGCTCGGTTTCGACGATTTCACTGCCGAGTACGATCAGGCGCACCGCGACATTTTGTTCTCATGCCGAGACGCGGTGATCGCGGAGGAGATCCAGGAAGCGACGCACGGCCTCCGCCACGAGACGTTCGTCGTCTGCCCTCTCCGCGAAGAGCGCTCTCCCGACGCTCCAACTCCAAGGCTCGTCTATTACCGACCCACATGCGAACCGGCCCCTGCCTGAGAGGGACCGGTTTTTTAATTTCCGCGTGGAGCCACCTCCCGGGATCGAACCGGGGACCTACTGTTTACAAAACAGTTGCTCTGCCAGCTGAGCTAAGGTGGCCTGATCCAAGCTTACAGCTCCTTCGTCGGTGTTGTCGACAACGAGCTGTCTTTGGACTCCTTGATCTGCTTGAGATAGAAAGAGGCGGCGCCGCCTTTGGAGAGGTCCTCCGTCTTGCGAGAAGCTTTTTCGACGAGATCGGACGATGCTTTGTGCACGCGATGCGACACGTTCATGAAGAATCTGACGACCCGGACGAAAGCGAGATTGACGGCGAGGACGATATTGCTCCAGGTGACGTGCGAGACGGCCCGGCCGGCGGCCTGATGGATCTCGGAGAGGACCGGGTCGGTCTTGCGACGCATATCGTGAACGCGCGTCTCGAGGCCGCGAGAGAGCTCGAGGTGCTTGTGAACGAGCAAGGCTATCATGCCCGCCGCCGACACCGCCATGATCGTAATCTGGATAGTCATCGATATAGATTAAGCGCCAAAGCGGACGAAACGGACGATCTCGATCTTCTCGCCGAATTTCTGAACGGCCTGAGAGATAAGAGCGGCGATGGTGAGCTCTGGATTCTTTATGAAAGGCTGGTCGAGGAGGACGCGCTCGCCGAAATAGGCCGCGAGCTTGCCTTCGAGGATCTTGGCCTTCATCTCGGCCGGCTTGCCCTCGACTTCTTTTTCAAAGACGGACTCGGCGACCGCCTGAGCCTCGGGAGTGATGTCCTCTTTTTTCACGAATTCCGGCTTGGACGCGGCGATATGCATGGCGATATCGTACGCGAGCTGTTTGAACTCGGGATTTTTCGCGACGAAGTCAGTCTCGCAGGCGAGCTCGACCATCGTGCCGACGGTGCCCGTCGCGTGGATGTATGCCTGGATCATGGACGCAGCGAGAGTCCGGTCGCCTTTCTTGGCGGCCGCTTCAGCGCCTTTCTTTTTAAGGATGACGACGGCCTTGGCCATGTCGCCGCCGGCTTCTTCGAGGGCTTTCTTGCACTGCATGACGGAAACGCCTGTAGACTCTCGCAATTCTTTGATCTGATCGCTCGTGATAGTTGCCATGGTGGTAAATTTGTTAGGACGCCATTATACCAGAGAAATAAGGCTCCGCAAAGGCCTTGAGAAAACCCTTCGTAGGCGCGACGGCGCCGGAGAAAGAAAATTTTCAGCAGAAAATTTTCGTGGTTTTCGAAAGGCCTTTGCGGAGCCTTATTTCGTCGATGTCTCTGGTTTCAAAACCTTCGCTTCAGCATATGCACGAGCGAGTTCATCGAGGAAAAACGCCGAGGAGGCAGCGGACGAGTCGTTCGCCGGAACAGCATGATCGACGAGGCTGATGTCGCAGTCGGACGAAGCGATAGCGACGACAGGGACGCCTGTCTGGCGCGCCTCTTCGACAGCGATGTACTCTTTCTTTGGGTCGACGACGATGAGCACGCCGGGCTTCTCTCTCATAGAGACGATGCCGCCGAACAGAGTCTCGAGCTTGGCGACTTCGCGGTCGATGAGGAGGCGCTCTTTTTTGGTGTACTTGGCGAGCTCGCCTTTCTCTTTTTCTTTGAGGCGGTTCTCGTATTTTTCGATGCGCTTCCTGATCTGACCGAAGTTTGTCAAAGTCCCGCCGATCCAGCGGCCGGCGACCATGGGCTGTTGACCAGCTTTGGCGGCGGCTGCTTTGACTGCGGCTATGACCTCGCTTTTACCGCCGACGAAAAGAGCCTGCTTGCCCGCCGCAGCGACAGAAGCAACGAACGCCTTGGCTTTTTCGAGAGCTTCGTTCGTCTTTTCAAGGTCGAAGATCTCGATCTTGTTCTTGGTGCCGAATATGTATGGCTTGGTCGAAGGATGGCGCCGCGACTTGGAGAGGCCGAAATGAGCCCCTACTTTGAACATCGCGTCGACCATCGATTCCTTATTTTTTGCGGTTGGCATTGTCTCGAGAGCTTACCAAATAAGACTTTAAAAGGCAAGAATAGGGCCTCCGGACGATGTCTTCGCGGAGCACGGATATTTTCCTGCTGGAAAATTCCTCGTGCTCGCGCCGTCGCGCTCGCAAGTCTCCGCTCAGGCATCGTCCAGAGGCCCATTTTAATCTCTTAACAAACTTTCTTATTCCTCGTCTTCTTCCCCGCCGGATGAGACTTCGCCGGTGAAGTTAGCGAGCGTGTCTATGAGATCGCCGAGTTTTTCGCCAGAAAGGACGGTCTCGATATGGTGCCAAGACTGCTTGATGCGATGGTCGGTGATGCGGTCCTGGGGAAAATTATACGTGCGGATCTTCTCCGAGCGGGCGCCTGTGCCGAGCTGGCCCTTTTTATTGGCGGCGAATTTGGCTGCCTCCTCTTCTTCTTTCATCTGCTGAAGCTTGGCCTGGAGCATCGACATGGCTTTCTCGCGATTCTTGGCCTGGCTGCGCTCACTCGTGACGCGGACGTCCATGCCCGTAGGCTTGTGGACGAGACGGACGGCCGTTTCGACTTTGTTGACGTTCTGGCCGCCTTTGCCGCCGGCACGGGAGAATTCCATATCGATGTCAGCGGGGTTTATCTCGAACGTCACTTTTTTGCGGATCGGCAAGATCGCGATGGCGACGGTCGACGTGTGGACGCGGCCCATTTTTTCCGTCTCGGGCACGCGCTGGACGCGGTGGACGCCTGTCTCGTAGCGAAGCTTTTTATAGACGTCTTTACCGTGGATCTCGAGAGAGACTTCTTTGTAGCCGCCGACGTCGGAGCGAGATTCGTCGAGAACAGCGACATGCCAGCCCTGCTTGGCGGCATAGGCGCGGTACATGGAAGCGAGCTCCTCGGCGAAAAGCGCCGCCTCGGCGCCGCCAGCGCCGGCCCTGATCTCGAGGATGATCTCGTTCGGGAACTCTTCCTCCTCTTCTTCGGCTTTATCTATCGCCTCGATCTGACGCTCGATATCGCGTTTTTGAAGCTCGATATTTTCGATATCGGCCTTGCCGAGCTCGCGCATCGAAGCGTCCGCCTCGACGAGCGCACGCAAATCCGCCTCGTCTTTCTCGAGCTTCTCATACATCTCGGCCAGATAGGCCGTCTTGTGATTCTTTTTATATTTCGCGATGTCCATAAAATAAGTATACGTCAAAAGGCAAGGATGTTCCCTCGAAATGCACGGAAATTTCGGTGGACGAAATTTCCTCGTTTCGGCGCCGTCGCGCCTCCAAAGGCATTTCTCAGGAACATCTTCGCCTTCTTACCTACGCTTTTTTCTTGGCCTGTCGCGCCTTGAATTTCTCTACGCGACCAGCAGTGTCGATGACGGTATCGTTACCCGTATAGAACGGATGCGAAGCCGATGAGATCTCGACTTGGTAGAGCGGATATTCTTTGCCGTCTTCCCATGTATCGGTCTCCTTCGTAGCGACTGTCGAATTGATCAAAAAGCGAGCCTTCGACGAGTTGTCGAGGAAGATGACGGGACGGTAGTTCTTTGCCTGTGTATCCTTTTTCATAGGCAGAAACTATAGCTTACAGCGCCGGAAAAAGCAAACGCCCGGCGACTAGCAGCCGTTCGATTTGCCTTCTATAGGATCGATCATGCATTCCTGGATGTTCTCGGCTTTGGCCATGACCTGCTGTCCGTACGGAGCGCCGACGCCATACGAGCAGGCATGGCCGGAATAGTATTTGCAGGCGGCGTTCTGCTCGTCGGCATACGTCTCTGTGCCAGCGCCGAGATCAGAGAGATACAGGGCCGAAGCGAGGATGGCCTGTTGCGGATCCCATGGATTGGCGAGGCCGACGCCGAGATCGTTTTCTATGCGACTAGCAAAGAGATCCCACGTCGACGGGATGAATTGAGCCGGGCCCATGGCGCCTCCCCAGCCCGACGGCGCGCCGTGATAATACATCGGTATCCAGCACGAGACGCGCTCTAGCTGCGGATCGAGACCGAGGCTCCGCGTGAGATCAAGGAACGGCTGAACGTCGCGCGCTGGCGCCATCGTCCGCGGCCTGTCAGCGCCCGTCGTCACGCTCACGCCGTCGCCGGTGTCATAGTTGCGGAGATAGCACGAGCCAAGATTCTTACCGAGATCAGACTCTTGAGTGAGAATAGCGAGGATAAAGGCCGGCCGCACACCTGTTTTTTGCGAAGCGACATTCGCGTATTGGAGCGCCTGGCCGAACTGGATGCCATTCGTGTCGCGCAGAGCGAAGAGAGCAGTCGAGATTTGGGCTATCTTCTGCTCTTTTTGGGCAATAAGGGTCGCGTATGCCGATTCCTCGCCCTTAGTCTGGGTAAGGATCTGATTTTTTTGGTCCTTGCTACGCTGGATCGTGCGCTCGGCGGCGAGGATCGCCTCGCGAGCATCAAGCTCCTGATTCTTCTTATCCTGGAGAGCGGCTTCCTCGGTCTCTGTTTGGCTCTTGTAATTCTTGACGTCTTCCATAGAAGCGGAGAGCGCTTTTTGTATCGTCTCGAATGAGTCGACTTGGCTGAAGAATGCCGAGAAATCCGATTGACCGAGGAGGATGACAGGCAGCGACTCGGCATCGTTCTCGCTCGTCAGCCGGAGAAGGTTAGCGAGAGACTGCGAGCTCTGATCGAGCTTTGATTGAAGGTCGGCGACCGTCGACTGCTTGTCGCTGATGTCGCTCGTCAGCTGGTCGATGGTGAGGTTCTTGACCTTGATTTGAGCTTCGGAGGATTGGATCTGGAGATTGAGGAGCGATATATCGCGCTCGAGGGATTCTTTCTGCGATTTGACCTGATCGCTCTGCTGGTTCAGGGCCTGAAGCTCTTTTTCGGCCTGATCAAGCTGGGCCTGGAGATTGTCCTGATAAGCCTGGGCATCGCCCACTGCGCCCGACGAGTTCGATGTCGATACTTGGGCAAAGACAGGCGCAGGAACATACGCGAAAGGCGCCGCAAGTAGAGAGAACATGGAAAAAGCGACGACTATGCGATGCATACCGGCCTATTATAACGCAAAAGCGCCCTTGAGGGCGCCGTTTCTTGCCTGAATCTATTTCTTCGCCTCCTTGGGGGCGGCGGCCGGGGCGGCGCCCTCCGCGCCCTCTTCGCCTTCTTTGGCCTCTTTGCCCTTCTTCTCGACTTCGATAGCGTCGAGATCGACAGGGGCGGTCTCTTCCTCGACCTCTTCTTTCGGTTCGGCTACAGAAGCGACGATGTCGTCAGGATTGACGGCGAGAGCGACTCCGGCCGGGAGCTTTATGTCTTTCGCCGATATAGTCGACTTGAAATCGACGAGAGCGGAGATATCTACCTCGATCTTATGAGGCAAGTCTTTAGGGAGAGCCTCGATTTCGAGCTCGTGAAGTACTTTGATGAGCGTACCGCCGAGCTCTTTGATGGCCGGAGATGTGCCGACGAATTCGATCGGCGAGCCGACTTTGATCTTCTTGCCTTTTTCGAAGACATAAAAATCAGCATGAAGAGGCTTGCCGGTGACAGGATGGAGATCGATGTCGTGAATGAGAGACTCGACATCGATGCCATCGCCCTCGAGGACGACGACGGATGACTCGCCGGCCTGCTTGTATGTCTTTATAAAATCGACAGCAGCGATCGAGATCGGCGTCGAAGCCTCTTTCTTGCCATAAAAGACAGCAGGAACCTTGCCCGCCTTGCGGAGGGCGGCCACGTCGGCTTTCGCGTCTCTTTTCTCTACTTTAAGGGTTATCGCCATAGGTTTCCTAGTATATACGGAGCAGGAAAAAAGGCAAGAAATCGCCGGCATTATGAGCGAGCGAGGTGCTCCATCATGTACGCCTTCGTGCCGGGAGCGTCGGGTCCGAGGCCGGGCACTTTCTTGCCTGGATTGAATATGTCCTCCGGATCGAACGCATCCTTGGCCCGCTTGAACAGGGCAACAATCTCCGAGCCGAACTGCTTGGCGAGATATGGCGTTCTGATGATACCGTCATTGTGCTCGGCGGTTATCGAGCCGCCGTACGAGAGCACGAGATCGTAGACCTTGTCGGAGACTTCGTCGATCGCTCGCGCATTCGCCGGGTCGCGCATGTCCATGAGCGGGATGATGTGGAAATTGCCGTTGCCCGCGTGACCGGCGATGGTATAGAGGAGCTTGTACTCGTCGAGGATCTTGCGCATTTTCGGCAAAAATTCCGGCATGGTTTCGGGCGGCACGATGATATCGTCGACGAAAGGCGCCGTCCGACGGCCTTTGACGTGCTTCCTCAAGAGATTGAAGCTCTCGCGCCTGATCGTCCAATATTTCTCCGAGTCGAATTCGTTCTTGGCTCGGCGCATTTTGAAACCGTAGTGACGGATCTTGGCCTCGAGCGCGTCGATTTCGGCATCTATCGCCGTCGCGTCGCTGCCGCAAAATTCGACGAGGAGGACGAGCTTCGGAAATCCGCCCGAGAGCGCCATCCAGGCCTCCGGCCTAAAGCTCCAGAGCAAGCGGGCGAAATTGTGGAGATGCATGGTCCGGAGCATATCGGGCATGAATTTGACGGCAAGCGCCATGGTGCTGTCGTCATACGACTCAAAGCTCTCTGGACGAAACGCAGCGATGTCGCGGACGATCTCGCCTAAATGGTCGAGCGACGGCATGAATACGACGAAGAGCTTGGAAAGCGGCTTTATCGGCACAAGCCGGAACGTGACCTCGGTCGCGATGCCGAGCGTACCCTGCGAGCCGACGATGAGCTTAGTAAGGTCGAACGTCCGGCCATCCCAGACATTCCAGAGATAATAGCCGGCAGAATTTTTCGAGACGCGCGGCTTGGCCTTGGCGAGGGCGGCGGAATTTTTCGAGACTATGTCCCAGATCTCGCGATAGACGCTAGCCTCGAAATCATTCTGGGCGATCTTGCGGTCAAGCTCTGCCTTCGAAAGCGGCTTTACGACATATTCGTTGCCGTCGGCGAATACGACTCGGAGCTGTTTTATGAAATCTTCTGTCTTTCCGTAGCGGAGAGTTTTCTCGCCGGCGGAATTATTGCCGACCATGCCGCCGAGGGTGTTGAGATTCTTCGAGGCCGTATAACACGGCAAAAGGAGCCCGAGCTTGGCCGCCTCCGGCTCGAAATCGCGATAGAACATTCCTGGCAGGACCGTCGCTTCCCCGCTGTCCATCTCCGTTTGGGTCGGGTGCTTGGTGATGCTTTTGATACCGCGCATATATTTCGTGACGTCGAGGATGATCGAATCATTCAAAGGGCCGCCCGACATATCAGAGCCAGCCGCGCGGACGGTTATAGAAAGATCGGGATATTTCGCCTTGTTCTCATGGACAAAGCGCACGACTGTTTTTATATCGTCGGCGTCTTTTGGAAAAAGCACGATCCGCGGCCGGACCTCGAGGAGGCTCGCATCATGGCTGTACGTCGCGAGCGCCGCGGCCGAGTCGTCGACGTCGCCCTTGAAACCCGCTTTCAAGGAATCTTTGAGTGCTTCTATCGAATTTTTCTCCGAGTTCATTGCATCTTGTTGAATATCTTGAGCTTTTCGAGGATGACCGCCTGCATCGCCTGGACGGAGGGCTTCATGATCTTGTACGGGGCGATCTCGTCGACGTTCTCCTCGAGCTCGCGTTTGAGAGCTTTGCGATAGGCGACGCGGATCTCGGTATTGATGTGGATGATGGCGACGCCGGCATCGATCGCCCCGACGAAATCCTCGGCCGAACTGCCCGAGCCGCCGTGAAGGACGAGAGGTATCTTGACGGCGAGGGCGACTGC
>JAGWHV010000056.1 GCA_028866595.1 Patescibacteria group bacterium | reverse complement strand
AGCGAGAGGGATTTTTAGCATGTTCTGGCTGTCGTCAGCGCGGGCCAGGGCGCGCGAATCGCCTGTTCCCGCCGGAAACGACGGCATGCCAGGATATCGCTCTGAAAGCTCGGCGAATCTGGATTGCGGTATGATGGGATTTTTCCAGAAAGAGCCGGCTGTTCCGGTCTCCGAGAGGTCGGGAAATTTATTTTTTCGTATGGCTATGACCGCGTCCCTGATCTCGGCCTGCGAGGGCGCGCGGCCGGCAAAATGCTCCGCCAGATCTTTGTATGACACGTTCGGCTGCGGCGCGGGATTGAGGTCGAACGTCACCGATGTGATGATCCAGCGCTTGCCGAAGGCCGTCTTGAAAAAGCTGTCCCGATAGCCGAATCGGCACTCCTCATTCGAGAACTCGCGCGCCGCACCCGTCTCCCTGTCGAGCGCCCGGACAGAAATGATCGCGCCTCCGACCTCGACCCCATACGCGCCGATGTTCTGGACGGGCGCGGCGCCAACCGTTCCGGGAATATGCGAGAGATTCTCCAATCCCCAGAGCCCGCGGCGAACCGTCTCGGCGACGAAAGCGTCCCAACCTTCCCCTGCCGCGACCACCGCGCGGAATTTTCCTTCGCCCTTATCCTGAAACGACATCCCGGAGAGCTCCATCTTTATGACCAGGCCAGGAAAGCCCCCATCGGGAACGACGATATTCGATCCGCCGCCGAGAATAAAGATCGGCGCATTCCTTTCGCGAGCGAACGCGAGAGCCGTGATGATGTCATCCTCCGACTTTACCGTAGAGAAATAGCGCGCAGAGCCGCCGACTCTAAACGTCGTCAGCCCAGCGAGAGGAATGTTCTCCAATACTTTCATTATTTGGACGCCTGGATCTGCTGGATGACGGCATCGAGCTGGGCTTTGTCTGCCGGGTCTATCTGCTCCATGTCCTGGATCGTCTTTACCGCGTCGGCTTTGTCGCCCGACTGATAATAAGCGGCAGCGAGATTCTGGCGCGAAGCCAAGTCATTCGGATTGGCAGCGATCCGGGCTTTCAAGATAGTCTCGACCGTGCTCCACTCTCCGAGAGCGGCATATGCCTGGACGAACTGATCGCTCGTCATCGAGGTGTCGAGGCCGGCCGAGGCGAGAAATTGCTTGGCGGCGGCCTGTTGACCGGCATAGACGAGAGCGACGGCATAATAATTGGCAGCATCAGTATCCTCATGATCAAGGTCATACGCTTGCTTGAAGACTGTGAGCGCTTTGTCGTACTGCTTGGTGCTCTCGTAGAAATTACCGAGCTGGTACATGAGCGACTGTTTTTTCGGCGAGAGGGCGATAGCATTTTTGAGATGAATCTCGGCGTCCGCAGCATCGCCATAGTCGGCAAAGAAGGTGCCGGCGAAAGCCTCATAGCGCGCATCTCCAGGGAATCTCGTCAGCTGCTCATTGATTGCCGCTTGAGCCATGTCGAAATATTTCTGTCTGATATCGATCGACACGGACGAGCCATTCATGACAGGAGCGGCTTCGACGAGGCGCTCGACGACCTCTGGCCTGCCGAGAGTATCGTACGAGAGCGCTTTCTCAAAGCCGTCGAGAGCCGCTTGGGCGTCGACAGGCTGGGCGCTCGACGCACGCAAGCCTTGGATGAGGGCGACATTCGTCTCGTAGCCTCGCCAGTTAAAGAAGTAGATGACAAAGACGAGAATGACGATAGCGACAGGCACAGCCATGCGCATATCCGAGTCCGTGAGCGCTTCGGCATCCGCGGCGATAGGCGCGGCGAGCCGTGTGGACTTGAAATGGAGATAGCCGAGGAGCGACACGAACAGGATGTAGCTCACGATATTGTCGAACACGAACAGATTATGGAAGAAATACGCCGCGCCGAGACCGGTGAAAAGCGACTTCTCCGTGAAAGACATGTCGTTCGACTTTTTCCAGAGCAGATAGAGAGCAGCACCGAAAAGCGACAGATACGCGAGGAGGCCGATCACGCCGCCGTTATCGAGCCAGTCGAGGACGGCGTTGTGGGCGTGGTCGAACCACTGCTCCTGCGAATACATCCGCGGATCGTAGAATTTGTTGAATATGTAATTGAAGTTCTCCTGGCCCCAGCCGAGGATAGGGCGCTCTTCCCAACCCTTGATGGCCATCGTCCAGATATACGTGCGGGCGACCGTCTCCGAGTCGCTAAACGAGAGCGTAGCAAAACGCTGGAGGACAGGGCTCTTGGCGACGAACGAGGTATTCCTCACGGCGATGAAGCCGAGAACGAGGACAGCGATGACGCCAATGATCGAGCCGGCGACGATGCGCAGGCGGCGCTCCTTTTTATCGAACAGCGCGATGAGGAGAGCGGCGAGCAGAAGGCCGCCGATGAGACCGAGGATCGAGCCGCGGGTCGCCGTGTAATAGAGGATGACGAGGTCGAGAAAGCCAATCACGCCGTAGACCACCCTCTTCCAGACGACGGAGTCGCGGAATATGAGGATGAGAGCGAAGAATACGTTAAAGACCATGTATATGGCGAGGTACGTGGCATTGCCAAAGAGACCATCGACACGAACGCCGCCTTGGTTTATCTGAAAGACGCCGGCGAGCTGAAAGAGACAGTATGCCGACATCGCGAGGCTCGACCAGACAGACCATTCGAGGAATCTCTTCCAGATCTTTTCGGCATTCATAACCGCCGAGACGACGAGGAAGTACATGAGAAGGTGGATCGTCGTGATGTAGCCTTCCATGCGTTCGAAATTCGACCAGAAACTCTTCCATGGATCGACACCGAATATGTCGGCAACGCCTATGACAACGGCGAA
>JAGWHV010000014.1 GCA_028866595.1 Patescibacteria group bacterium | reverse complement strand
CGCATAGAGGAAAGTCCGAACACATCCTCGCGGCTTTGGTCGCGAGGAGCAGGTAGCGGGTAAAACTCCCGCCCGAGGCAACTCGACGAGGTGCGAACAGAGACGCTTCTGCTTGAAAAGGCGGAGGCGCCCCGGCCGCCATAGGCGGCCGGGGCGAGCCGGACGGCAACGTCTGGAGTGCAACGACTAAACCCTTACCCATGTGCAAGACCGCGCTTTCGGCGAGCGATCGCCGAGAGAGAGTCGCTTGAGACCGATGGCGACATCGGCCCCAGATAAATGGCCGCCCAATCCGGCGCACGCCGGACGGACAGAATTCGGCTTACAGGTACAGACAAAATCGAAAAATCCGCCCTAAAGGCGGATTTTTCGCTGCTCCATCCGGTACGAGCACATGGATTTGGTAGTCCTTACCGCTATCGTACTCCCGATAGATTTTCCTGTCAACAATGAGCCGGCGGAGGGGCTCGAACCCTCGAAGCATGGACTACCAAATCCCGCTCCATACCAGATCGCCGGCTTCGCCGATTTTTGATCGGCAAACAATCTTAACAAGCCGCGCTAAAGAAAAATTGAAGTCTGAACTTTCAAAATATAAAAACCACGACCATTTTGATCGTGGGATTATATTTGTGGCGATGTACACTAGCCGATGTGGATCATCCGGCTGGTCTGACACTCACGAATGAATGCCTGCCTTTTGACCTCCGCTCTCGTGCGCGATTCGTCCGTACCCGCGCGCTTGATGGAACGATCATGGTCGGCGAGCTGTCGATCAAAGTTGTCCTGTCTGACGCTCGCGGCATACATGCCCCAGGCGGATCTGCGGCGCGCTTCGCGTTCCAAACATTCCATTTGAAATTTGCTCAGTTTCGGCATCTAAACTCCTTTATCCACATCCTACGAGGACGAAATCAAATGTCAATCGTCGATTGAGGCTTCTCTACTTTTTCTTGTGTCCCCCGTCGACTTCGTAGTTGGTGTTCTGGGCTTCAAAGAAATTGACGAGCTCGAAAACGTCCGTCGACGTCGCCATCCATTTGGCGGGATTAGTGGCATTGTAGTGCTTTGGCAAGCCGAGCTCCTCGAGACGGCGATCTGTCACGTACATCACGTACTGATTCACGTAATCTGCGTTGAGACCGAGGATGCCGTTCGGGAAAAGGTCTTTGTTGTAATTGACCTCGAGATTGACGCCTTCGATGATGATGTCGCGGATCTCGCCGGCGAACTCTTCGGTCAGAAGCTCGCTATTCTCCTCGAGGATATTGTGGATGAGGTTCATGCCGAACTTGAGATGCAAAGACTCGTCGCGTATGACCCAGTTGATCATCGAGCCGAAGTTGCGGAGCTGATTCCTCTGGCGGAACGACAGAGCGACCATGAAGCCGGAATAGAACCAGATGCCTTCCATGACGATATTCGTCGCCACGAGATTCCTGATGAAGTCCTTCTTGCCTTCGACGGTTGAGATGTCGAGCTTGTCGTCGATCATCCTCTTCATGTACTTGTTGATATATGCCTCTTTCGCCTGCATCGAGGGCACTTCAAGGTGGAGGCTGAATATTTTGGACCTGTCGAACGGAAATGTCTCGAGAACGTATTCGAACGCGACGCAGTGGTTCGCCTCTTCCCACATCTGCTTGGCGAGATAGAGATGACATTCCGGCGACTTGAGATACGGATATATGCCGAGGGCGATCGAGCGGTTGACGATGAGCTCCGCCGGATTAAAGAACGCCATGAGGAATTTGACCGCGTGGCGCTCGTCCTCGGTCATTTTCGCCCAGTCGTCGAGGTCCTCTTTGAGGGCGATCTCATGAGGAAACCAGGTGTTACGGACTGCTTGATTATAAAGCTCATACGCCCACTTGTAGTTGAGCGGGTGGAGATTCATGTCTTCCGGCGAGGCTTTTCCGATGAGGGGCATATTCGTATATTAAAGTGATAATGCTGCTTCCGCGGCAAAGTCTCCGAGAAAAGACTCTGCGCAGGCCGTCGAGGCCGAGCAAAGCGCGCGCCAGCAGGCGCGACGCGGACTTTTCGAGGAGACTTTGCCGCGGAAGAAACGATTTTCAATGTTACTGACAACTGTCGCAGAGATTCTCTTCCGATGGATCCGACGGGGCAAAGACCTTGCGGCCGTTCACGATCTTGAACGCTGGCGCCTGCTTCTCTGCGACCGCTTCTGGCGCCTGCGCAGAGCGCGTGCCCACCGCCGCCGCAAGATCAGCAAGGGACTGATAGCCGGTCGGCTTCGCCGGCGCTGCAGGAGCAGCAGAGGCGACAGGAGCGACCATAGGAGCAGGCTCGACGATATCGAGAGATTTCTGGAGAGGCGCGGCGAAAGCTTTCTTCTCCGGACCTGACGAGAGAGAGGAAGACACCGCGGCGAAGCCTTTCTTGCCCATCGCTTCGGCCTTGTTGACCCGGACAGTCGATTGCTCGGCGGTGTGGCGCGGCTTGAGGTGGAGATAATACGTGGTCTTGACGCCTTTCTCCCATGCGGCGGTATATATCTTCATCGTCTCTTCGACATCGCGGGTCTCGAGATACATATTGCGGGATATCGCTTGGTCGATCCATTTCTGGGCGCGAGCGGCGACTTCTATGAAAGCATACGGCGAGGTGGTAAACGATGTTTTGTATATGCTCTTGAGGTGATCAGGAATGCCCTCGATCTGGGCAATGTCGCCCTGACTGGCGATGATCTCGCTCCGGACTTTTTCCCATATGCCCATGTTCTTGAGGTCGCGGACGAGGTTATGATTGATATCCATATACTTGCCGGAGATCTTGTTGCGCGAGAAGACCTGGGCGAAGCGCGGATCCATGCCTGGCGTCGTGCCGACGACGAGGCCGATATTCGCATTCGGCGCGACGGCCATGAGCGTGGCATTCCTCATGCCGCGCTTCACTTTGGCGCGAAGGAGATCCCAATTGAGACCCTTGTGCTTGGACTCTTTGGAGACGGTTACCGGCCGGCCGCGGTCCTCCTCGAGGACTTGTATCGTATCGATGGGCACCATGCCCTGAGCCCAACGCGAGCCAGGGAAATGCATATAGGCGCCGCGGGTCTGGGCGAGATCCGCCGATTCGTCGATCGCCATGTACGAGACAAATTCGAATATCCTGTCGGCGAAATCCCACGCATGCTCAGAGTCGTAGGCGAGGCCGAGCTTTTCAAAGACATCGGTGAGGCCCATGACGCCGAGGCCGATGGCTCGGTTCTCGCGGTCTGACCTGACTGCCTCAGGTATCGGAAGCCTGTTGATATCGATGAGGTTGTCGAGCTGGCGGACGGCGAGGCGGACGGATTCTTCGAGCTTGGACCAGTTGACTTCCTTGTTCAAGACGTGGGCGGCGAGGTTCACGGAGATGAGATTGCAGACGGCGACGTTATTCCTGTCCTGCGGCAAGCAGATCTCGGTGCAAAGATTCGACATGTGGATCGTGCCGGTGTTGTTGTTCAAAGCGCGGAGGTTCATCGGGTCTTTCCATGTTATCCATGGATGGGACGTCGACTGGAGAGCGGTGAGTATGACGCGCCACTGCTCGGATGCGGGAACTTTTTTGTATGCGCGCAATTCGCCGCGTTCGGCCATGGCGCAATACTCGCGATAGCGCGCGGAGAACGCCGAGCCATAAAGCTCGTTCAAATCAGCGGTCTCGGCCGGGTCGAACATGTACCAATCCTGGCCCGAGATGACGCGCTTCATGAATTCATCGCTAAGGAAAGCGGCAGTATCGGCAGTCCTCATCCGGAGGTAGTCATCGCCGGCATTGTGCTTCCAATCTATGAATTCAGGGAAATCGAGGTGCCAGTTCTCCATATAGAACGTAAGGGCGCCTTTTTTCTTGCCGCCGCGCTGGATGGCGCGGATAGCGGTGTCGATGATCTTGGCGAAAGGCGTCGGTCCGGTCGAAGCGCCGCCGAAATTAGACTTGAGAGGCGACCCGGCGGCGCGGAGCTTGGTGACAGACGCGCCGAGACCGCCGGCGCCTTTCGAGAGGAGCATGACGTCGGCGACGGACTTGGAGATATGTTCCATGTCATCGTGGATCTCGAGAAGAAAGCAGTTCGAGAGCGATGGCCTATTCGTGCCCGCGCCGACGTTCGTCGAGCCACCGGCGATGTATTCGTGCTTGGACATCTTGTCGTAAAACTTGATCGCCCACGCCGTCGGGTCGGCTTCGTTGTACGAGAGGCCCATCGCGATGCGCATGAAAAGATATTGCGGCGTCTCGACGGACTCTTGTTTGACGTTCCTGATCGAGTAGCGATTCATCAGACCGTCGAGACCGGAATATATGAAAAGATCGTCGCGCGACGGATCGAGAGTGCCTGCGAGCTTGTCGAGATCGTATTTAGCGATCATATCGGGGTGAAGGCGGTTCTCGGCGACGCCCTTTTTGATGTAGCCGATAAAGCCATCGCGGTGCTTTTTGACAAGATCAGTCTGATCATCCGTATCGTAGTCCCCTACTACCTTCTTATATATGGTTTTAAGGAGGAGACGGGTGGCGACTTTGTCGAAATCGGTGTCGTACTGGATATTCTGGATGGCCGCATTGATCGTGGCCTTGTCGAGCTCCTCTGTCGTCATGCCATCGTACATCGTGAGACGGGTGTCCGTGGCGATCTGGGTCACCAGAGCGACTGGATCGGCGAGGCCTTTGGCGGCGCGCTCGATCGAGCGGTTGATCTTGTCGGCATTGAAGAGCTCTTTCGTGCCGTCTCTCTTGGTGATGAAGATATTCATAGCGCGGTTACGAGTAATTTTTTATAGCTGTTCCATTTTACACGGCCAACCCCGCCAAGAGAACAATTTTTGAGCGAATTTTTCCTTTAGAGAATAGCGGGCACCGCTTGTAAAGCACGCATGCGCGAAAGATTTTCAAGACGCCTCAAAATATATCCCTGACGGGACTAGTTTCGAATTTTATTTACTAATTTTCGGGCCGGTGGGAAAAGAAAAAACGGCTATTGTGGATATCTCGGCTGTCTGACAGTGGGAAACGTCCTATTTCCCGAGGACGATCGAGACCGTATCGCCGTTTTTGACATCGAGAGACGCGAGTGCGCCGGCGGGAAGCTCGACGACATACTGCGAGGCTGCTGTCGGAAAGAAAACTTCTGGGTAGCCCTCTGGCGTCGCATCGCTTTCAAACGAGGTGATGCGCGAATCGGAGCCGAGCCAGAGCATATCGATCGGGAATTTCATGTCTTTCATCCAGAAACCGACGAAACCAGCCTGTGAGAATACAAAAAGCATGGCTTGATTCGGCGCTAAACCGGGGCGACCGCTTAGTCCGAGCGTTTGGAGGGCATCGGTGTCGGCCACGAGGGCATCGAACGTTCGGCCGGCTATCGTCACCTCCGCTCGGTGATAGTCGTTGTCAGGGAGAGGCGTCTCGGGAGCGATCGCGGCGCTCGATGCGCCCGCTGTCGAGTCAGTCGACGTCGAGACGATCGCCGTCGAGACGAATGCCGACTTCTGCGACAAAGCCATCTCGGACACGACGATGCCGATAGCGAGAGCGATGACGATGAGCGCCGCGGCAATGATCAGATTTTTTTTCATCGCGATCGCATCTATGAGAGCAATGACGCGAGAATGGTTTTGAGAACCTCCGGGTTCGCCGAGCCTTTTGATTTTTTCATGCCCTGCCCTATCAAGAATTGAAGAGACGCCTGCTTGCCCTTTTTGTATTCGTCGGCGACAGCGGGATTCTCGGCGATCACCTCAAGGGCGATCTTTTTGACCGCGCCTTCGTCGGATTTTTGGACGAGACCTCGCTCGGTAGCGATCTTCGCTGGGTCGCCGCCATTTTCAAACATCTCCGCGAGGATGTCTTTCGCTCCGCGGGAGGAAATGGTCTTGTTTTCGATCATCCTGATGAGCGCCGCGAACCCGGCGGCGCCGAAAGGCAGGCGGCCGATCTCCGCTTCCCTGCCTTCGCCGTGCTTTTTCTTTATAAGGCCGAGAATGTCGCTCGAAATATAGTTGGAAGCCAGCAAAATCGCGTCTTTTTTGGCTTTTTTCGGATCGCCGGCGCCGAGAGCTGCGATCGTTTCCTCGAAAAACGCCCCTACATCGGGAATCGATACATATATATGTACGTCGGCCGGCTTGAGGCCGAGAGCTGCCAATCTGGCGCGCTTGTCCCACGGCAACTCGGGTATTGTCTTGCGGAGATTATCGAGAGAAAATTCGGGGATTTCGGATATTTTGAGCTTCGGCAGATCGGGATCGGGAAAATAGCGATAATCGTGCGACTCTTCTTTGAGCCTCTGGGAGAAAGTCTTGCTCTTCGAATCATCCCAGCCGCGGGTCTCTTGGACTATCGCGCCGCCAGATTCGATGACTTCGATGTGGCGAGCGACTTCATAGGCGATCGCTTTCTCGGCGGCTTTGAACGAATTCAAATTCTTGACCTCGACCTTGGTGCCGAACTTGCGAGCGACAGTGTCCTCCTCCGTGGCGACGGAGATATTCGCTTCGACGCGCATTTCGCCTTTCTCCATGTTCGCCTCGGAGACGCCGAGAGTCCGGAGGAGGAGCTGGAGCTCGCGGCCGAATGCGCCGGCTTCTTCCGCTGAGTGGATGACAGGCTCCGTCACGAGCTCCATCAAAGGCACGCCGGCGCGATTGAAATCGATGAGAGAATAGTCGCCCTCGTCATGGCCTGAACTCGCGGTGTCTTCCTCGAGGTGAACGCGAGTGATTGCCACGCCGCCGAGCGCGCCGCCGCGGACGAGCGGATATTTGTACTGCGAGATCTGATAGCCCTTCGGTATGTCAGGATAAAAGTAATTTTTGCGATCGAATTCGGTAAAATCGGCGAGCTCGGCGCCGAGGGCGACGCCGACGCGCAGGACGTGCTCGACGGCTTTCTTGTTTATGACGGGCAAAGTGCCCGGATGGCCCATGCAGACCGGGCAAACATTGGTGTTCGGGGCGCTCGCGAACGGATCATTCTTGGAATCGCAGAACATCTTTGTCTCTGTGCGCAATTCGGCGTGGATCTCGAGGCCGATCGTCGGCACGTAGGTTTTGGAGGTTTTGGAAGCCATGGCCATATTCTACAGACCGCGCATGATTTTGACGAGCTCGTCGCCGAGGGCTTTGATCGCGGCATCGTCGAGAATGGACACGGAAAGAACATTCGGATTAAGCTTTTTCGCTTCGGCGGTTTTCGCGCGGAGTGTCGCTTCGTCGACGAGATCTGTCTTGGTAAGGACGATGGCCTCGCGCTTGCCCGCCAATTCGTCGGAATAGGCCTCGAGCTCGGCCCGGATCGTCCGATAAGCACCAGCGATATCCTCGTTCTCGAGGGATATGCAATGGAGGATCATCTTCGTCCTCGATATGTGGCGGAGGAATTTGTGGCCGAGGCCTTTGCCTTCGGACGCACCCTCGATGAGACCGGGTATGTCGGCGAGGATAAAGCCGTGCATGTCGCCGAGGTTCGGCTCGAGCGTGGTGAATTGATAATTGGCGACCTTGGCCCGAGCGCGCGTGAGAGCGTTGAGAAGCGACGATTTGCCAGCATTCGGAAAGCCGACGAAGCCGGCGTCGACGATGAGCTTGAGGACGATCTTGAAATCGGCTTCCTCGCCGGCGCGGCCATCTGTCGTCTGGGTCGGCCGCTGATTGGTCGAGGCTTTGAAATGCTCGTTGCCGAGGCCGTAGCGGCCGCCTTTCAATATGAGCACCCGCTCGCCTTCGCGGAGAAGCTCGAACGATTGCTCGGTGTCATTGTTATAGACGACGGAGCCGACGGGCAGTTGTATGGTCAAGTCGTCGCCGTTCCGGCCTTCCATGCCTTTCTTGTCGCCGTTCTTGCCGTTCTCGGCTTCGAAGAGTTTTATGTTGCGATAGCCAGCGAGGATGCCGATGTCGCGGACAGCTTCGACATAGACGTCGCCGCCTTTGCCGCCGTTGCCGCCAGCCGGTCCCATGAATTCTTTGCCTTTCTCATGGAGCCAGCGGGCAACGCCGTCGCCGCCTTTGCCCGCCTTTACGTGAAATGTGATCTCGTCTACGAATGCCATAGTAATACCAAGCTACACTAAAGCCGCCCGCCCGTCTACGAGATATTCGACGAGATGTTATATATAGGTATGAGCACAGATGCGAGGAGAAAGCCTACGCCAAGGCCGAGGAGGACGATCATCGCCGGCTCGATAAGGTCGACGAGAGTGTCGACGGCATTCACGACTTCGCGGCTATAAAATATGGAGAGCGTCTTGAGGATCTTGCCGAGCTCGCCTGATTCTTCGCCGACTTTTATCATCTGGATCATGATGCCCGGCATGATCTTTACGTTCGTGAGGGCGTCAGAGACGGATTTGCCGCCTTTGACTTCCTCCGTCGCGTCGAGGAGAGCCTTTTTATAGACTTCATTGTCGACGACGTCGGCGGTGAGCTCGAGAGCCCGGACCATCGGGATGCCGGAGACGAGCATGGTGTTCATGTTATCCGATATGCGCGAGAGATAGAGCTTTTGATAGAGATTCTTGACGAAGGGCGTTTTGATCTTGGCATCATCGAGAGAGAGCTTGCCCGCCGGTGTGCGGAGGAATCTGACGAGGAAGAAGCCGCCGATGACGAGGGCGACGACGAGGAATATGCCGTATGTCACGAGGATATGCGACATGCCGATGACGATCTGGGTATAAAGAGGTATCGGCTGGCCAGAGTCGGTGAGGATCGAGCTTATCTTTGGTATGACGACAGTGAGCATGAGCGCCATCACCACCATGAAGGTGAAGATGACGAATGCCGGATATATGAGGGCGTTCCGCGCTTTCGAGTTCACTTCATACGAGCGGTCGAGGTGGTCGGCGAGAAAGATGAAGACTTCGTCGAGCTTGCCCGACTCTTCGCCGGAGCGGACCATGTTCGTATAGAACTCGCTGAATATCTTTGGATGCTTGGCGAGAGCTTTGGATATCGAGCTGCCGCCCTGGAGGTCATCGGCGATCTCCGTGAGAGCTTTGCCGAGAGTTTTGTTCTCCGCTTCGGAGGCAATCAGGCGAAATACGCGCAGGGCAGGCACTTGGGCTTCGAAGAGAGTCGCGAGCTGGCGCGACAAGACGACAACTTCCTTGTTCGAGACATGGGAGAAGATCTCTATATCGCCCGTCCAGATAGACTTCTTCTCCGCCGAGTCGATCTTTTTTATGACAAGGCCGCGGCGCTGGAGCGACGAGATCGCCACGTCGAGAGATATGGCGTCTATGGACCCTTTTGATTCTGTCCCCTGCTGGTCTATGGCATCGTAGTTGAAAAGCATAGGATTTTTTCGAGGTTATATGAGCTTTTCCAGGATCTTCGGGTTCGGCGAATAGAGGTACGCATTCTCGGTCGTGATCTCGCCGCGACGGACGAGCTCGGCGAGCGATCTGTTCATGTCAATCATACCCTGGTCAAGGCCAGTCTCGATGACCGTAGGGATCTCATGAACGCGCTTCTCGCGGATGAGGTTCTGGACGGCTGGCGTCGAGATGAGAAGCTCATATGCCGGCACGAGGCCGCCGGATACGCTCGGTATAAGCCTCTGCGAGAATATGCCGCTTAGACTTGCGGCGAGCTGGATGCGGATCTGATCCTGCTGGGCAGCCGGAAACGAGTCGATGATTCGATTGATGGTCTGGGCGGCATTATTAGTATGCAAAGTAGAGAGGACGAGGTGACCCGTCTCGGCGGCGGTCACGGCCGTCGACATCGTATCGATGCCTCGCATCTCGCCGATGAAAAGCACATCGACGTCCTCGCGGAAGACGGAGCGCAGGGCCGTACCGAAATCGAGCGTGTCGATCCTCACTTCGCGCTGGTCGATCATCGATTTTTTCTGCTCATATATGTATTCGATTGGGTCTTCGATGGTGATGATGTGTTCGGCTCGGGTCTCGTTGATGCGGTCGACCATGGCGGCCAAGGTCGTGGTTTTGCCATGACCGACGGGTCCGACGACGAGGAAAAAGCCCTGTTGCTTCTCGCAGAACGATTCAAGGAGCGGCGGCAGATTGAGCTCGGCGAACGTGCGGATCTTCTTGGGAATGAGGCGAAAAGCGAACGATATGCTCCCCTGCTGGAAATATCCGTTGCCGCGGAATCGGGCCTTGTCGCCATAAGCATACGAGAAATCGATCTCTTTGTTGCGGAGGAAGAGCTCCTGGTCTTCGTCGGAGAGAACGACAGGGAGGAAGCCTTTCATATCGTCAGCCGTTAGGGTCCTCTTGTTCATGAGAGGGACGAGAAAGCCGTTCACCCGGATGGTCGGATAGCGGCCAACGGAGAGGTGGAGGTCCGAGCCGGACTCCTTCATCACCGTCTCTACCAAGTCCTCGAATTCTTTTTTGTAGTCTGCTGGAGTCATGTAATTAAAAGTATATCAGAGTTTGTTGACCTCGTTCCACGGGATCTCGTGCTTGAAAGCCTTGATCATCGCGTCTTCCTTCATGGTGATCATGCCTTTCGAGCGGACGAGCTTGTAAAGGGCGTCATCGGCGGAATTCGCGAGAATGGCTCGCTCGAGATCCTTATCGGTCTCAATCACTTCGGCGACGGCCATACGGCCGCGGACGCCGTTCGGACAGGCTTGGGACGGCTGAGGCTCGAGGACCGTCTTCGAAGGTTGTATCTCCTTTTTGAATTGGGCGGGCAAGTCGCTGAACTCTTTCTCTATCATCATGGCGATGGCGCCTTCGACAGGAATCTCCTTGCCGCCGTCACATATGCGCGAGACGAGGCGCTGAGCCATGGCGAGGACGAGCGTCGGCGCGATGAGGTACGGATCGATACCCATGTCCACGAGGCGAGGAACGACGCCGACAGCGTTGTTGGTGTGGATCGTCGAGAGCACGAGATGGCCGGTCAAAGCCGCTTGGATCGCGAGCTCGGCTGTCTCTTTGTCGCGGATCTCGCCCACCATGATGATGTCAGGGTCTTGGCGCAGAGTCGTGCGCAAACCGGTCGCGAACGTATAGCCGATCTCCGGCCGGACTTGCGATTGGCTGACGCCTTCCATGTTGTATTCGACAGGGTCTTCGAGCGAGAGGACGTTCTTGGTCTCGTCATTGAGCTCGTTTAGCATCGCGTAAAGCGTCGTCGATTTACCAGACCCGGTCGGACCGGATATGAGGATAAGGCCATACGGCCGAGCCATCGCCCTTCTGATCGCCGCCAAATTGAATTCAGAGAAGCCGATATCTTCGAGCGACTTTACGCCGCGCTCCTGATCAAGGATACGCATCACGACTTTTTCGCCGTAATAGGCCGGGAATGTCGAGACGCGGAAATCGACTTTCCTGCCTTCGATGCGCGCCGAGAAGCGCCCGTCCTGCGGCTTGCGCTTCTCATCGAGCTTCATATTGGAAAGGATCTTGATGCGGGCAACGACGGCGTCGTGCACTTTCACGGGCAAGACGAGCGACGTATGGAGATCGCCGTCGACGCGGAAACGGACACGGACTTTGTCGGAGAGGCATTCGATATGGATGTCGGAGGCGTTGCCCTCGACGGCATAGCGGAGGATCGTGGCGACGATCTTGGTGACGGGCGCGTCCTCGATGATGCGCGTCTCCCCCGCCGCCGGTGGCTTATCATCAATGGCTGAATCCTTGTCGACATCGGCGATATCTGTCTCGAGCTCGGAGAGGGCTTTCGTCACCTCGCCGGAGAGACCTTTATATAAAGTGATGGCGCTCTTGAAATCCTCCTCGGATATGAGGAATATCTTGAAAGGCATGTTTACCTTCGAAGCGATGAAGTTCAGAGCGTCGCGAGCCTCGATGTCATCAGGGTCGACGACGCCGACCTCGAGGACGTTGTCTTTGACGCCTATCGGCACGAAGCGGTAGTGGAGCGCCGACTCCTCCGGCACGTATTTGAGGATGTCGAACGGAATGCTCTTGTCCTTGATCGAACGAACAGGCACGCCGAGATATTCGCCTTTGGCGGCGAGGATGTCGTCCTCGGATATGCCTTTTTTTGCGAGGATAGCCTCGATCGGCGCGCCTGAAAGGCGCGCCTCCTCCGAGATCGAAGTGGCGTCTTTTTTCTGTATAAGCTTTTTGTTGACGAGAACGTCGAGTATGCTCATGTATCTATATGGGCTTAGCGAGACGGAGTCGAGGAGCCGATCGGCGCGAAAGGATCAGGGCGACCGGCTGGTTCCGGCGGGAGCGGTTGGCTGAAATCGTTGAGCGAAGCCCAGACCGGGCTCGAGAATATTGAACTATCGAGGCGTATGACCTGGAGCGAACGGAGAGCGGCCAGGAGATTGGTATCGAGGCCATCCGTCGTCGAAGTCGCCGACGAGAGCAGCTGGTCGCTTTGCGATCCGCTGCGATTCAGATATATGTACGCGCCAACGGCGACGACTACGACGAGCGCCCCGATGATGATGTAGTTTTTGTTAAGTCCTTTCATATCTTTTATTTGAGCCAATACGTCTCGACCGTGACCTTGAAGTCATAGAGCTGGCTCGTGTCGGTCGTGCTGAATTGGACTGACGAGACGTCGATGATGCGAAGGCTCCTTTCGAGGTCGTGGAGGAATTCAAGGAAGGTGTTGTACGTAGCCGTGGTCGTGAACGAGAGCGTCAGCGTGCCGTACGGCTGCACGGGCGCGCCGATCGTGTCTTGCTTGGTATCGGTAGTGGTCGTGAAATCCCTGATGCGCATACCATAGGTCCGAGCCATGCTGTCGACGTCGAGAATGAGGCGGATGTTATCGATATTATCCGGCAGGAGCTTGGAGAGATCGGCGAGCTCGTTCGGATCCATCTGATTGTACTTGGCGAGCAAAGTGTCGCGCTCTTCGCCGAGCTGCTTGGAATTGCTCAAAGCGCGCTCGTAAGCGGCTTTTTGGACATTCGCCTGCTGGATAGCGTTGTACGTCGGATCTATGTAGCCGAAGAAGAGGCCTATCGATGCGAGTATGAGAATGATTGATGCGGTGTTGCTCATTGTGTAGAAGCGCTAGTAGAGGCGGTCGATGTAGACGGGACAGCCGAGGCTGGTATGTTCGCGCCATACGAGATGAGAGACGGATCGACGTTCATAGCGACGCTGAACGTCACTGCGCCGGTCTGGTCGAGCGCCAAGTCGGATACGACGACGTTATGGAGCTGTTTTTGCGAGCTCAAGAGATCGGACTCGAGAGCGACTGCTTGATAGCTCGTGGCTTGACCATGCATATCGACGACGATTTGGCTTGGGGTGAGGTATGAGAAGCTGAAATCCTTGAAACGGACAGTTTGGAGGGTGACGGTCGAGAGGAATGAGAAGAAAGGCGTGACGGCGATATGCGAAGCGAGGAGCTTCTTGGCGATATTCAAGCGGGTGTCGAGCCTGACTATCTGATCGACGGTGCTTGGTTCGAATGCCGCCTGAGCCCGTTGGAAAGAGTCCTGGTCAGAAGCGATCTGCTTCTGGACGAGGTTATTGTAGAAGAACACGCCACCAGCGAGAGCGAGCGCTACGATGAATATGACCGCCGCCAAAAGCGAGAAGAGATTAATAGTCGCGGGAGAGCGGTTCGCAGAGGTCGTGATCGGCTTCTTGGGTATGAATGATGCGTGGAATTGAGGGTCCATAGGGAGCTTGCAGGTCTATTATACTATTCTTTCCGAGAGTGCTATCCCCACATGGATGTCTCTCTTTACCATTTCTTGTCTCTCATGCCGAGCGCATAGCCGAAGAGGCATATGAGAGGGTGAACAGCGAGAACGATGACGACCGCCAAGCCGTACGCTGGCCACGATAAGCCGCCGAGAGAGGCCACGACCGCTCCGGCGACGATCGCATAATTGCCATGGTCGATGATCGGCACATAGCCGCCGCGCGGAACATGAAATCGGCGCTTGATGAAACTGCCTATCCCATGTCCGACATAGCAAGCGCCGCCGATAACGAGGCCAAAAGGCGAAAAGAAAGCCTGGAGGGCGGCGCCGACGGCAAGCGACACGAATAGGCCCCAAACCGTGGTCGAATCGCCGAGAATGCGATCTCTCCCGAGCATCGCTCCCCCATCGACCGGCGGGTCGGACGCATAGAGGCCATAGAGGCCTTTGAATGAATACAGAAGCGTGTGCGAGACATTGACGAGGCCGCACATGATGGCGAATGCGAGCGCTTCTGCGACGACCGGATATGATGAGAGGAATGACATCGACTTAATAGATGAGATGCGAAAAAGCGACGGATGGCATGAGGACAGCATGCCGGGCACCGGCTTCTTGGATAAGCTCGCGTTCGAGATCGAGTCGCCGCGGGGCACACGGATAGAACTCGAGAAGGACGCTATAGTACGACCAACCATTCTGGGCGCTAAGGAATGTCACCCTGCTCACATTCCCAAAACGGTGGACAGCGACCGGTTTGACGAGGGGCTCTTTTGAAGCGACGAGCATGCTAATCGGCTCGATCGCCGCGCCCGCGCATAGAGCCGTCTGGAATGCGACGGGGTCATGAGAGTCGACATCGCCTGTCGCCCTAAGCACGTCACCGACCGAGAGAGGCGCGGATGTGGCGATGTCATATATGGATATGCCTCCTATCTTTTCGACGAACGTGCCGAACCGCTCGCCGGCCGATGGATCATATGTCCCGAGATACGCCTGGTGGTACGCGATCGGCTCCGAGGCGTACGAGAGCCGGCCAACGTTAAGAGAGGTGATAGGAATGAATGCGAATGCGCCGACTATGAGACAAGCGACGGCCAGGGCTGGGGCTCTCTGTCGAGTAGAGAGAGCGAGCCAGGCACCGTATATGAAGATAAAGCCGCTGACATGTTCGACGTATGTAAGAGCATCCTTCGGGGCGATCGCGCCCGCCCATATGCCTATCAAGGCAGCGACAAATGGCAAAGCAAGGAGGATGCACGGCACGAGCCGTCGATAGCGTTGGGCCGTGCTATCGGTCGATGCGCGGAAGATGAGAATCCAGAGAAATGCGAGAGCTGGCATCGCTTCGGCCTCGAGAAGACCGCCGTCGAAAGCATTCTTCGTCGCCGAAAGGAGGACGACGATGAAGAGCGCTTGGATCCAGAATCGCCTTTTGTGGGCCTTTACGAAATCGATGACGACGGCGATACCTGATGGTATGAGGATGATGAATCCGAGAAAGCCGGTCCAACCGATCCATGTCGGCAATATGCCAACGAAGGCTGCACCGAAGTCAGCGCGAGCCTCGAGAGTCAGACGAAGCGGCGCGGACAAAAATGGAGCGAGGACGCCAAAAGAGTATTTAAGGACATGGGTGTGGAAGAAGTGGCTCACGGATATGTCTCTCTCGCCTATCGCCATGAGCAAGCGGCCAGCGGGAACGCCGAGGTCGGCATAGAGCCAGATGGTCACGGCAAAGCCGAAAGTAAAGAGGATGAAAAGCGCTCCGAAAAATATCTTGCGGACAGGAAGGC
>JAGWHV010000013.1 GCA_028866595.1 Patescibacteria group bacterium | reverse complement strand
GTACCTAGCGTCGCATGGGTACATGCGACGTGCAAGGATCCATTCATCCCCGGGCGTCGGAAGCCCAAGTCTTCCTTGCCCGGGGTTTCCTGGTATAGAAAAAGGCGCCGCGATAGCGGCGCCCGAACTTGTCCAGCGCATCAGAGAGACCATTTCGCCGCGGATCTGACCGAGGGAATGACTCTGATCTCCATCTCGGGTTCCTGGCCCGTCTTGTCTTTACAAAGGATGATGAGTCGCGGGCCGGTCCGACGGAATTTGCCGGGAACGGCGAATTCCGCGTTCATCTCACGAGCATAGGTCGCATCGGTCGTGACCTCGCCGCCGAGGTCGAACATCGTCGACCATTTAGCCGGGCTGAAATCGATGAATTCATCGACGAGCCGCTTGGTCCGCCCGCCGAATATGATGAAGCGAGCCCGAACACCGAGGAGATACCTGCCGTAGAGCTGGAGCCTGATCGAGCCCGATGCCGTCTCGCCAGCGACGATTGTGGGAGGGTTTCCCAATTTCTTGAGCACCCGGGTTGTGTTTCCTCTGCCCGTCCAGCCGACGGGCGAGTCTTCTTCGCTCTTGTCTTTTTCCATGTGTCTTCCTCAGTCGACCCTATCAGGAAGGCGAAATCTTTTCAAATGTGATATCGTCTTATTCGCCTGCGAGTTGGAGACGTGGCTGAGTGGTCGAAAGCGGCACCGTGCTAAGGTGTTAGGCTCGAAAGGGTCTCGAGGGTTCGAATCCCTCCGTCTCCGCAATGATCCGCGAGAACGGCTGAATGCCGTTCGAGCGGAGCATCAGTGCGAGAGCACGGAGGCTGATGAGAAAGACGGAGCTCGCGAAGGCGAGCGAGTCGGGGTCGCGGGCCGAGCCATCAGGCGAGGACCCGTGACCGAATCCCTCCGTCTCCGCACTAAGACTTTTTTATCGGAAGACCCTGAGGCCTCGATAAATTGGTATCGCCAAAACCCCGCAAAGGATCGTCCTCGGCGGGGTTTTGACTTATTTGTGGTTCAGCAAACTTTTATCCTGAATTTCTTTTATGCCTTTTGGTAAAAGATAATAGAGACCATCTTTGAGAGCAATCAATTTTTCAGCAACCATTGAAGCGACTGTTTTGTTGAATCGGCTTTTATTGTCATCCTTTGTCTTGGAGAAAAGAAAATCCAAATTACGCTTTTCAGCTGATGAAAGCACCAGTATCTCTTGTCTAACAGTGAGATCATCCCTTGCAATGAATTCCTCGCCTTCAATATCGAAGATGACTGGGTAGTTAGGTATAGCAATTCTATCTATCATCTTCTGTGCCGTAGAGGGTTTCTCTAGTGCATGAAAAAAGCCGCCGTAGATTGCTCCACGACGGCCTGCGACTTGATGGTCAATTGAGGAGCTTTTCGAGAATCTCAATCTGCTCCGATTGCGCCATAAAGTCTTCGCTACTCTTGATGTCCAGCCGTTGCCGGACCATGTGCGCCCAAACATCACTGAGGATTTGCCGGATACGCTCTCTCGAGATGCCCCAGCCGTTTGCGACTTTCTCGAGCGTCTGCACTGATGCAATGTTCGGGATCAAGCCATATCGTTGCCGGAATATGGTTTTGCTACGTTCGGGCCCGTCGTACAGATCAATGGCCTTGCTAAACAGTTCGATCTTTCGGCGCGCGCTTGCCAGCATCTCCTCGGCCTTTGACCGCTGACCGGGGAACAGCTTTATTTGGTTGAGGCCGATGCTTTTTACATCTGGATATGGGTCCAGAGTGTATTCGGCTCTTATCTTTTCAACTAATGAAGCGAGTTCCTGATCCGAGGCTAAAGACTCGTTGATTTCCTTATGACCGTGCCACACGGGCCCGTGGTCATTTTTGCCGAAGAGCACTGCGATCTCAGTCGCCGCTCGCGTGAAATCTTCTCGAAGAAGGAACATGACAATCCAACGTCCCCGAACCTCACGTTGTGTCTTGCCTTTACCGAGCATCTCGCCGATCAGAACCGAAGTGTGTTTTTCTACGAGCCGCAGGACCATGGCGTTGACCGGGTCCTCGATCTTGTTGAAAGCCACTAGCTCGGGCTCGTCGTCACTCCCTTGGAGCTCGGGCGCTTGCACCTTGTAGAAGCCCGCCTCACTTAGCCGAGTCAAGGCTTCGCGGACCTCATTCTCATTCAGCGTAACTTCCACAAGATTAGCCTGTTTGCCGATCAGCTTTTCAAGCAACCGGATGCGGTCGAGGTCCCTTTCGAGATCGTGATCGCTATAGCCACAAGTGACGTTGAGCTTGTCCCAACTCTTCGCAGCTATCTGGCGGATCCGCTCGCGGGTAACACCGTATTGCTTTCCGGTGTATTCCAGTGTTCGGTCATGCTCCCACGTACCATCGAGACCGTAGAACATCCTGAAGACCTCCACGTTACGTGGTGAGGTGGGCCACACGAGGTGCAGATAAGCGATCAGCCTGCTCAGCCGATAACATACGAGCGTGAGCTCTTCGTCGGCGGCATAGGAGATGCTAGCTTCTGCAGCGTTCGGATCCGGAATGAAATCAGCGAGGGTCGACATTCTTCCATCCTGATTATCATAGACCATCTTGTCCAACGAAACCGGTTGAATCTCGAGTGCTTCTAATGCGACTCGAATTTGAACAGGATCACGCTGAATCTTCTCACCAATCTCCTTGAGAGTTGGCTCTCGCCCTAGTGACGCTGTAAGCGCCGCCGTGGCTTTCCTGATCTTCGAAAGGAGCTCGAACCGATGGACGGGGATCCTGACGATCTTGCTCATGTTCGCAACCGCACGAGTCACAGCCTGCCGCACCCACCAGTGGGCGTAGGTAGAGAAGTGATAACCGAAACGGTAATCGAACCTTTCCGCGGCCGTCATGAGGCCGATGCACCCTTCCTGGACGAGATCGTCGAAGTCGACGCCTCGGCCAATATATTTTCGGGCCACATACAGCACCAGTCGCAAGTTATGGAGCACGAGTTTGTTGCGGGCCTCAAGATTGTCTGATTCCCGAACAAGTTTCGCCAACTGGATGACGGTCTCGTGGTCGAGCAAGGAATACATTCCGACCTGACGGTAGAATGGTCTGGTCGTCTCGGCATTGTAGTAATCCGAGAGATCTAGATCCTGCTCGATCGTCGCGATTTTCTGCATAACCTCGTCTGGCAACGGTTGGAAGCGTTGCGGAGCGAGATCTTGCGAAGGCGTTTCCTCGTCATAAGTAGTTTCCGGCGCCGTGTCCTGAGTCTGCGGTCGGGATGAGTCTGGCGGGACACTCGTCCCACCCGATACCAATCCCTCACCTAATTTTCTGCGGTGATGCCGTTCCTGGGCCGGTTCGGCCAACACTCTAGGAGATGCAGGCTGGCGGTCTTGCCAGCCGAGGCTCTCAGGGTTACCGACCTTGATTTCGATCTTGATCGTAACGCACACTTCCTTGAGCCATGCCACTGCTTGAGCGAACTTGCTCCGATCGCGCAGGAGTTCAGCAGGAAAGATCTTGCTGATCTCCGATGTTGAGATTTTGCCCGTGCGGGCAGCCACGAGGAGAATCCCGCGCCCGCTTTCGCGGATGCCGGATCCTCGAGACCGATCTCCTTCCAGAAGGGAGAAGATCGCAGTTTCGTTTTCAATGTTCACGATAAATCCTTTGTTGAAATTTGGGTTTATTTGTCTGCGCTTTACATTACCCATTTCATGGGTTCTGTCAACGCTAAATATAGACAAGTAGCGGTTTATATGTTATTGAATGTGTAGCAAAAATCAGTCCTTTGAAAACAGATCGACAACAATCACAACCCAACTTCAACTTAGGAGAATTTGTCATGATTCAACCGTTTCCTTACCAGTCCGAGTGCAGGAATGCATTGGACGCTGTTAGGGCTCAGGGGAGGAGGAATGCGCTTGTCACTATGGCGAGCGGTCTCGGCAAAACCGTGACCGGAGCGCTAGACGCACAGGCCTGTCTTCCGCGTTATGGTGGCAGATTCCTCTACCTATGCCATCAGAACGATATCATCAACCAGTCTCGTGCCACATTCGAAGCCGTTCTTGGTCCGGGCTACACCTACGGATGCTTTCACGGTCAGGAGAAGCGAGTCCACGACAGGAGCTGCGTATTCGCCTCATTTCAGACGATGCGGACTTCTTTCCAGTCGTTTGCTCCAACTGACTTCGATTACATCTTGGTGGATGAGAGCCACCACACGTCGGCCCTGACGTATCTGCGAGTGGTCGAGTATTTCAAGCCGAAGTTTCTGCTTGGAATGACGGCTACCCCCGAACGTCGGGATGGGCAAAACATTCATTCGGTCTACGGCGAGGAAGTCTACTATCTGCCATTGGAAGAAGCACTCGCGCGAAACCTGCTCACGCCTGTCGATTATCGTTTGATGACCGATCAGGTGAAGCTGGGATCCAACAGGGGCAATCTGGCCGATCTGGATATCTCTGAAACCGGTGGACCCGTCTTCACTCAAATGAGCGACAGCGAAATTTGGGCGAAGATTCAGGAAAACTCCAAAGAGCTTGCTGATCCGCGGATCATCATCTTCGTAGAAACGATCGAGCGCGCGGAGGAATTGATGAACGTCATTCCTGGCAGCGCGACGATTCACTCTAGGGTGCCGATTAAGGAACGGCTCGTTCGTCTCGGCTTGTTCCGAGCCGGGATCATTGGCACGGCTATCACGGTCGACTGCTTCAATGAAGGAGTCGATGTGCCGGAGGCGAATGTGATCGCTTTTCTGCGGTCGACGTCGTCTTCCAGGATCTTCCTGCAACAGCTAGGGCGCGGATTGCGCCGGTGCGAAGGAAAGAGCAAGGTCATCGTTCTCGATTTCGTCGGGAACAGCGAACGGCTTCTGATGCTGGAAGATTTCTCGAGCAGGGTGGCGAACTGCATTCGGAGAGTCTCGGGGCTGAAAGGACCCGATATCGTCTTGAACGAAGGACAAACCTCGCAGGCCGAAACGATCTCCGGGCTCAAATTCGATAAGAAAGTCAGAGCCGTCCTCGACGTCGTCAAGCGTGGACGTCGGAAGCGGGTCTCTGACATTCCGGAGATGGCCGAGGACTTCTCGAACAAGAACAGATTACAGGCCAGTCGGATCTTGGCGGATTCATTCAAAACGCAAGTTTGGTGGCTCTGCGCCAAATGCGGCTGCGAATGGCGATCGAGCCCTGGCGTGAGGAAGTCTACCGGCCAGGGTTGCCCGAGGTGCGCTGTCGAGCTGAGGGATGACAACAATCTCCTTATCTCCCATCCACATCTCGGCAAGGAATATTCGTCGAAAAATCCGATCTCCCCAGACAAGGTACATCCGTTCAGTCTAGATCTGGTGTGGTGGGAATGCTCGGTGTGCAGCTACGAATACCGCGCACGAGTCAAGGGCAGAGTGCAACGCGGCGACGGTTGTCCGTCTTGTGCGGCAAGGGTGCTGGAACATCAATCCAACCTGGCATTCAAGCACCCTGAGCTCGCAGCCGAATATTCTCATGAAAACTCGTTGTCCCCGGAACATGTTGGAACATATTCCAGCAACCGCTGGTTCTGGAATTGCTCAACTTGTGGTCAGGGATGGTGGACAAGCGCTGGTGCACGTGCTCGTGGAAGATGTGGCTGTCCTAAGTGCGCAGTAGAGGAGGTTGAAAGACCGAAACCGACGATCGCTACCGTGGCAATGGTGCAAGCGCCTGAAGTCCCACATGAGGATTCGAGGGCGTTCATTGCAGCTCCTCCAGAGGCGGTTCGAACTCTTCGGATCGCGCACCCTGATCTGGCCATGGAGTATTCTCATCGGAACGCAAAACCCGCTGAGGACGTATCGCCAGATTTGGAGGAGAGACTGTGGTGGGTCTGTTCATCCTGCGGACGCTATTGGCAGGCAACATATCGGGAAAGGATGGAGGGCGTGCAATGCAAACGCTGTCCGGAACCGGTTGAGCTCGCTTCTGCGTCTTGAAACTGGGCTGATGCCTCGCGCACCAGCCCTTTTTGTTTGTTACCGAAATCCTTGACGGAAGTGATTTATCGTGTTAGTGATATGGACAGAAACATTGAAATAACCTGCAACTAGATTTTCCTCAATGATCCAACCTCACTTCTACCAGTCGGACTGCCTCATGGCAGTTCGAAAGGTCCGGGAACGCAAGCTCAAAACCGCCTTGGTGGTGATGGCGAGCGGACTCGGAAAGACGGTTACCGCGGCGTTCGATGTGAAGTCCTTTCGCGAGGAACACTCGAAAGCACGCGTGCTCTATCTGTGCCACCAAAATCATATCCTTCATAAGGCCTGTCAGACCTTTGAAGCGATCAACGGAAACGCTGACAAATACGGCTTCTACACGGGCCTCGTCAAAACAGACGGACCGGCAGACTTTCTCTTTGCCTCGCTTCACACGATGAGGAAGAACCTGGAGAAATTCAAGCCGGACGAGTTCGACTACGTCGTGGTCGATGAAAGTCACCACACGTATGCGGACACGTTCCTGGACGTCGTGACCTACTGGAAGCCGAAGTTCCTCCTCGGAATGACGGCGACTCCGGATCGGACCGACAACCAGGATATCCGGAAGGTGTTCGGCCGGGAAGTCTTCTACCTTCCGATCGATGAAGCCCTGTCGCTCGGTCTGCTTACGCCGGTGGACTATCGGCTCATGAGCGACGAGATAGAGCTCGGGCAACTGCTCAGGACACCGGAACGGCGCCTCAGCATCTCCAAGCTCAATCGGACGATATTCGTCAGGCGGCGCGATGAAGAGATCGTTAAACTTATCAGGCTCCATTCGAAGGACGTCGCCAATCCCCGGATCATCATCTTCTGCCAGTCGGTCGAATATTGCGACCGACTGGCTAAGCTGATCGACGGAGCGGTGCCGTTCCACTCGAAGGTACCTGTAGCCGAGCGTATCGTCAGGATGGAATTGTTCCGCCAGGGCGTGATCTCGGTTCTTCTCACCGTCGACATGTTCAATGAAGGGATCGACATCCCGCCCGCGAATCTGCTCGTCTTTCTGCGTTCGACCATGTCGCCGATCGTACTGCTCCAGCAACTTGGGCGCGGATTGCGCTTGAGCGAAGGCAAAGACAAGGTGGTGGTGCTCGACTTCGTGGGTAACTGTGAACGAGTAAAGACGATCCTCGAACTGTGGGAGAGCGTAAAGGCGCGCCTGCAGAGATTCGACCCACCGAAGGCTCGCAAAGCTCCACGGTTGCGTAAGCGACGTGTGGCCGAAGAACCTTTCCTCCTTAACACGGACTATCCTGGATTCCAGGAAAAGATCCTGAAAGTGATGGAAGTGGTTCGTCGGGTGACTGACGGATATTCGCGCGAAGAGTGCATCGCCATGCTGAAAGCGTTTGCCGACGAACTCGGCAGATCGCCAACGCAACTGGAGGTGCAGAGGAATAAGCATATGCCCAGCCCTGCGGTGTATGCCAAAATCTTCGGCACCCACTCTGATGCCCTCGTCGCAGCCGGACTGGTTCTCAATCAAATGCGCGAACTGACAAGGGGCGAGCTGTTGATGCAGTTGAGAAAAATCCAGAAAGAGCTCGGCCATCCGCCATCGCAAGACGAGGTGGCTGAAGCTTCACGGCAAGGCAAATGCGCCTGCGAACCGGTTTTTCGGAATCACTTTGGTTCATTAACCAAGGCGCTCCAGCAGATCGGTTTCAAACCCACGCGTTATGTGGGTTTAAGCAAAAAGCAGCTGTGTGAACAACTACGTGAGCTCAGGGCAAAACTTAAGCGTCAACCAACGGTGGACGACGTGATCGCGGCGTCAGCGAGAGATGAGATGGCAAGTTACAGTGCCTTCAACACTCGTTTTGGTTCATGGAGTAAGGCGCTGCGCGCAGCTTTTGGCCGAAAGGTAAAAGTAGCAAAGCGTCAATACACCAGAGGTGAGCTTCTCTGTGATATTAGGGTGGCGCGCATCTGGCTCGGACATGATCCGAATACACCGGAGATGGGAAAGCTCATTCGTCAGAAGAAAGTGACGGCACGAAGCCTCACTCCTTTCTACACGGAATTTGGGACTCTCGCCAAAGCCTGTCGTGTAGCGAAGCGGAGCGCGTAGTCAATTGTTCCTTGCGAGGCTGGACTTACCATCCGGCCTTTTTCTATACCAGGAAATCCCGGACACGGAAGACATGAGGCTTCCGCAGTCCGGGCATGAAAGCGAACCTGACCATACCACGTCCGCGAAGGGATAACCCAAGTACCTGAATTTGTTATTTTGGAAGAATCAAGAAAAGGTACTTTCTTGCTATACTTCGAACAAACAGCCCTTCGACAGCGGCTGAAGCCAAAACTCGACGTCAGCTTTTCCTATGAACATACTGATTATCGGCGGCGGCGGGCGTGAACACGCCCTCGCCTGGAAACTCAAGCAGTCGCCGCGGGTGGAGCAGGTCTATTTTGCTCCGGGTAACGGCGGAACGGTTTCCTTGGGTACGAATATATCGATCGGTGGCACCGACATCCCCGCTCTCATCGCTTTTGCGAAAGGGCACGGCATCGGACTTACGGTCGTTGGCCCCGAGGATCCGCTCATCGCAGGCATCGTCGATGAATTCGAAAAGGCAGGCCTTCGCATCTTCGGCCCTACCAAAGCGGCGGCTCGGATCGAAGGATCGAAAGCATACGCCAAAGATCTCATGAATCACGCCAAAGTCCCGACGGCGAATTACGAGACCTTTGACGACTATGAAGAAGCTCTCGCATTCGTCCGAACCCATGGCATCCCATGCTTCGTCAAAGCGAGCGGACCGGCTCTCGGCAAAGGAGCGATCCCTTGTTCCACGCTCGCCGGGGCCGAGAAGGCCCTGCGAGACCTGATGGTCGACCTCAAATATGGCGATGCCGGCAAGACGGTCGTCATCGAGCGTTTTCTCTCGGGCAAGGAGGTCTCCGCCCACGCCGTGTGCGATAGGCGGTACTCGCTGATGTTCCCATTCGCTCGCGATCACAAGCGCGCTCTGGACGGAGATCGCGGAGAGAATACGGGAGGAATGGGCACAGTCGCTCCTGTACCTGTGCCCAGCGGCTTCTCCGAGACTGTCCAGTCGGAGATCGTGGATCGGGCCCTCGAGGCGATGGCGATGCAGAGAATGCCTTATAAAGGACTGCTGTTCCCCGGCATCATAATCACGGAGGATCATGGGCCCGTGGTTCTCGAATACAACGCTCGTTTCGGTGACCCGGAGACGGAGGTATTCATGAAGCTCCTCGATTCCGACCTCTTGGATCTGCTCGAGGCCTCGATCGATGACACCCTCTCCAGGATCCAACTGAAGTGGAAGCACGGGTTCGCCGTATGTGTGATCTTGGCCTCCGGCGGCTATCCGGGTCCTTATGAAAAAGGGAAGGCTATCACCGGCATCGAGGATGCAGAAAAAGTCCCGGGAGTCACGGTCTTTCACGCGGGGACGCGGATCGCGGGCGATAGCCTGATCACTTCAGGTGGGCGGGTGCTCGGCGTCACGTGTTATGCGGAGACGCTCGAGACGGCCATTCAGTGCGCGTATCAAGCGGTTGGCCACATCCACTTCGAGGGTATGCACTACCGCACGGATATCGGCCGAAGCTTGCTCAGGTGAGTCAGTCTCAGCCCGCACATCAACGTGCGGGTTTTTATATAGTCACTTTTGTTATACGTTTAAACAGCACTCTTAAAGGAAGATAAGTAATATACAGAAGAAGCATGGCGAGTATTTTTCGCCTTATCTAAGAGACAGGATAATGCCAGAATAGTTATATGAAATGGAAACCTCTCGAACGGTCCGTACCAAGAACCAGCAGTTTTTATCACTCCCGCTAATGATTCATCCCAAGGGTTTTGAATCCACATGGCCCGCCAAGAAAACTGATCATGCGCACTAAAATCCACATCATCGCCGAGGTAAAGACCCGCTCGCCGTTCGGCTTTGAATCCGAGAAGAGTTGGGCCGAGCTATTCAGCGTCGCGAATCGGATAGGGGACATCATCTCTGTCCATACAGACCCCCGGTGGGGCGGTTCATTCGAGCTTATTAAAAAAGCCAGATCTCTGACCGACAAACCGATCCTCGCCAAAGGAATACATGCCACGGACGCCGAAGTGGAGCAGGCGATACGCTCTGGGGCAGACTTCGTCCTTGTCGTCGGTCGTATCCCGGCCATCCATAGAGACAAATGCCTCATAGAGCCTTTCACTCTCGCAGAGCTCGCGGCGCTCCCGGTGGATCTCAAAGTCGTGTGGAATAGCCGGGACCTGTCGAACGGCAGCCCGAAACAGGAGTCGTTCGAGGAAGCAAGGCGCATACACAAAGGCTGGCTCTGCCAGGCAAGCAACATAAGAACGGTCAAAGACGTCAAAGAAGGAGCCAACGCCGTCCTCGTCGGCGAGCATTTGATCGAGTTCGCCGAATCGTTGGGGATGTAGCAGCATCTGCTACAATAAAGCTCGATGAGATTATTCCTCTGGCTCACCGGCATATCTATCGTGGCGCTGAACATTCTCGTCATCGCGGACGCGCATTCTTTTTTCGCCCTCTATTATGTTTTCTGGCTCGGCATCATCGGTCTCGTCGTCTGGCGCTATCGAACGGCGATCGAGAGGGCGCTTCAGTCGTGGCGGCTGAACGGATTCTTGAAATTCGTCGTTCTTGGTATAGCCATGATCCTCATAGAGGAGACGATCGCCGCTCTCTCGAACTCGGGAGACGTCCTCCAGTTTTGGGCGTTCAATCTCCTCACGCTGTCGGGATTCGTCGTCGGTTGGTACCTTCTGACGCGTTGGATAGCATATGGTAAGAGGGAAGTCTTCGTCCTCGCGGGAATATACGGTCTCTATGCCGAGCAAATCCTGCAGAAAGTCGTGGCTGTCCCCATCTTTGGCGTCTTGCTCATCTTGCCGACGATGGCCGCATACATGCTCATCATCGCTCCGTCGATCATGAGCGCGTCGAAAGGGCGAGGCCGGCATCTCAATGCCATTTTCCGCTGGATCCTCGCTCTCGTCGTGCCAGTCGTCGTCTCCGTGCCTTTCATATTCATCCTCGTCGTCATACGAGCGCATGCGCCGGGGATCTTTCCGCCCGTTGGTCTTATCCAATAAGATACGAAATAGCGTACCTGTGCATAAGGGGTCTCGTTCAATAGGGAAGTTTCTGACATAATCGAGATATGAGAATCATCACAAGAAGGTCGGTGCTCTCTTTCGGCGCCGGTGCGGCGATCGTCGGCGCTTTCGCCGCCCTTGCTGCTATCGCCCCCGCGATGGTTTCTGCTCATGAAGTCTACGTTCTCACTCCTGGCCAGATATCGAGCGCTCTCGCCGCGCCTTCATTCAGCCTCTTCGATGTGGCGAGAGATAATCTCGGCGAATTCGCGTTTTGGGCTTTCATCGGCGTGCTCACGGTGTTCTGCGTGTTCTGGATATCGACCCTGCGATTCCTCGAGAGGCACCTTGATCCGATGTTTATAAAGATCAGAAAATATGCGACGCTCATCGCCCGCCTGACGATAGGCATATCGTTCATCGCCAGCGCTTATTATCAAGCGACGTTCGGACCTGAATTACCGATCGCCGCGAATTTTGGGCCGTACGCCGGCCTGGTGGCGGTAATCCTCATCGTAATCGGCTTCATGGTCATATTCGGTCTCTATGCTCGTCTGGCCGCTTTGGCCGGTCTTGTCATATACGCAGCGACCGTGTATCAACACGGCTGGTACATGCTCACCTACGTGAACTATCTGGGCGAGATCATCGTTATCCTCATTCTCGGATCGCATTCGTATAGCCTGGATTCGCTTATTGCCCGGCGCCGCAAAGCGGCGCCGGGCCCAAGCTCCCTCGTCGCTCGCATCAAGGGCTATCTTGCCCCAAGAAGCCTCGCAATTCTTCGCGTGCTCTTCGGTATCGCTCTCATATACGCCTCGGCTTTCGCCAAGATCCTTCATAACAGCCTCGCCCTCGATACAGTGACGAAATATCATCTCGACCGTCTTCTCGGCTTTGAGCCGCATTTCCTCGTGCTCGGCGCGGCTATCGTCGAGATCCTTATCGGTTTGTTCTTCATCCTCGGCATCGAGATCAGGTTCACGTCTCTTTTCTTTTTGTTCTGGCTCTGCCTGTCGCTCTGGTTCTTTGGCGAAGTGGTCTGGCCGCACTTGATCCTCATCGGTATCCCGATCGCGTATCTCTTCTACGGATATGATGAATATTCAGTCGAAGGGTATTTCTTCAGATCGAAGAAATACGAACCGGTGCTGTAGGGGAGAGCGGCGAATGGCTCTATAATGTGAATATGGATATCAACACCAACGGCCTTTCATCAGCCGAAGCCCGCGAGCGTCTCGCGAAATACGGCCATAACGTCATCGAAGAGAAGAAACGCTCGATCATCGGCCGCCTCGCCAAGAAGATCGTCTCGCCGATGTCTCTCATGTTCCTCGCCGCTGGCGTTCTTTCTCTCTGGGCTCATCATATAAGTGATGCGATCATCATCGCCGGCCTCTTCCTCGTCAATATAGGCGTGAGCGTTTGGCACGAAGCCAAAGCCGACACCGCTCTCGAAAAGCTCCGCGCCAAGCTCGCCGTCATCGTCAAGGTCAAGCGCGACGGCGCCTGGGCGAAGCTCCCATCCTCCGAGCTCGTGCTAGGCGACATCATCGAGCTCTCGACGGGTTCGATCATTCCGGCGGATGTTTCTTTTGCGGCGACGAAAAATGTCTCGGTGAACGAAGCGGTCGTCACCGGCGAATCCTTGCCCAAGCAAAAGGTTGTCGGCGATACGGGCTATTCCGGGGCGTTCCTTTCGACCGGCTTGGCTGAAGCGACGGTGACGGCGACAGGCGCGGGCACGTATTTCGGCAAGACCATCGCCCTCGTCGACACAGGCCGCCGCCGGAGCCACCTCGAGGAGGACATATTGTCGGTCTCGCGTTTCCTTTCGATCATAAGCGTCGTGGTGATGGTCATCCTCACGGTCGTCCTCGTTCTTTCAAAGCTCGCCGTAGCCGAGATCGCTACCCTCGACATATCGCTCCTCATCGCCGGCATCCCTGTCGCTCTGCCTACGGTCATGACTCTCATCATAAGCGTCGGCGTGACCGAGCTCGCCAAGAAAGCAGTCATCGTCCGCCGCCTTTCCTCGCTCGAGGATCTAGCGAACGTGAACTTGCTCCTTTCCGACAAGACGGGCACGCTCACCGAGAATCGCATCGAAGCGACGAAGATCGAGCTCATCGCTGCCGAGCACATGAAGGGCAAGGCCGGCGCTTCGATAGCAGAGACGTACGCCTGGGCGCTCGCCCTTGCGGCTTCGCCGGATGATGACAGTAACCCGCTCGACGCGGCGATCAGAATAAAAGCCAAAGAATCGGGCGCGGCCGAGCTCGCCCTCGCCGATTTCATACCGGGCGATTCGGAGCGCAAGCGCGCGACCGCCATCATCGAGGATAGTGGTAGGCGCCGAGCCGTCTCTCTCGGCGCTTCGCGGACGATCAGGGATCTCTGCTCGTTCGGTCCAGGCGAGCGCGAACGCTATGATGCGATCGTCGACGACGCAGCCCGCGAGGGTTTTCGCGTCCTCGCCCTCGCCGAGAGCGCTAATGAAAAAGAGGAGCAGATGAAGCCCGTCGGCATCGTCTTTCTCGCCGACGCGATCCGCGCTGACGCCGTCGATACGATCAAGTTCATGAATGAGTACGGTATCGACGTCAAAATGGTGACGGGCGACGGCTATGAGGTGAGCGCCCACGTCGCCCGGGCGCTCGGCCTCTCGGGAAGGATTGTCCGCCGTGACGAGCTCGAATCGCGCGCCGCCGAGGTCAAGAAGGAATTTCCGACACTCGCCGGTTTTGCCGAGGTCATGCCGAAGGACAAATACGATATGGTCATGGATGCTCGCAATGCTGGCCGTAATTACACCGTCGCCGTCACCGGTGATGGTGTGAATGACGTGCCGCCGGTCAAAGCGGCGGATGTCGGCATCGCCGTCGCCAATGCTGTCGATGCGCTCAAAGGCACGGCCGACATCGTACTTACATCGGCGGGCATCGCTGTCATAAAAGACGCGATCATCGAAGCCCGCAAAGTCTTCGTCCGTCTCTATAATTATTCGCTCTACCGTATCTCGGAGAGCTTCCGGCTCATCATCACCGTCGCGGTCATCGGCGTCATATTCCACACGTATCCGCTCACCGCTATCCAGATCATCCTCATCGCTCTCTTGAACGATTTGCCGATCATATCGATGGCTTTCGATCGCGTGGCTGTGCCTCGAGCGCCGGCGGCTATCAATGCCCGCAAGCGCTTTGCCTTGAGCACGTCTTTCGGCCTCGTCGGCATCGCGAACAGCATGTTCTTGCTCTGGCTCGCTCTCTCATATCTCCACGTCCCATGGCCGCTCATCCAGACGCTCTTTTTCCTCAAGCTCACTGTTTCCGGGCACATGCTTATATATGTGGCTCACACGGAGAAGCCGTGGTATTCATTCCTTCCATCGAAGCAAGTCATCTGGGCGACGACTCTCACCCAGATCGTCGCTACGGCGATCGCTTACTTCGGACTGCTCACTGCTCCGGTGTCGCTCGGCTATATCATCCTTGTCTGGGTATGGTCATTCGGCTGGATGCAGATAACCGAACTCGTAAAGAGACCTTTTTTCTCGCATGTCTCTCTTTAAAAGATCATTTGTAGTCATTGGAATACTAGGCGCGACTGCCGCTGGCTTCGCCGGCGGCCAGCTCGTGTATGAAGAGATTAATCCAGCGCCATGCAGCTCGCCTTTGACATACAAACTCGGCGCTTTCGATCCTCGTTTCGGCATAAGCAAAGCAGATTTCGTAGCGGATATGAAAGAAGCCGCTGATATCTGGTCGACGGCGCTTGCCCCGGACGGTAGCCGGCCGCTCTTGGCATATGAGCCGAATGGGACGATCCCTGTCAATCTCGTCTTTGATTCTCGCCAAGCCATGGTCGATACGGCTGCGTCTCTCGCTGCCGGCGTCGATCAGACGAAAGCGACGGCCGCGAGCCTTATCCAAGAGATAGACTCGCTCAAATCAGAATATTCGGCGAGCGACGCCGAATATCAAAGGCTCGCCGGCCAATTCCAACAAGCTCTTCAGAACTATAATGCCGAAGTATCGTATTGGAACGCCCGCGGCGGCGCGCCAGCGTCTCAATATGCACGGATCCAGGGCGATAGGTCTGCTCTCGATCAGCTCCAGAATCAGGCTGATACAGCGATGATACGGACGAACGATCTCGTGAGACAAATAAACAGCCTGGTCGATCAATACAACGCGCTTGCTTCGAAGGCGAATTCTGTGGTGAGCAAGATAAACCAAACCGCCGGCCAGCAGTTCGAAGAGGGCGAGTATGTCTCTGACTCTCAAGGCCAGCGCATCGACATATATGAATTCGATAGCAAGACCAAGCTCGTCCGCCTGCTCGCTCACGAGATGGGCCACGCTCTCGGCCTTGATCATAACAGCGATCCGCAGTCGATCATGTATTACCTTAACCAGGCGAATACGCTCACGCTCTCACCCGAGGACATCGCTTCTATAAAAGCGGTCTGTGGCGTGAAAAACTAAGCGACTTTGTTCGCGGGCGCGCGGCCTTCGAGTGAGTCGATGATATTTTTTGCGGCGAGAACAGCCATGGCGTCGCGGACGCTCTGTCGGGCTGATGCGATATGGGGCGTAAGGACGACGTTTTGCAATTTAGCGAGGCCGGAGGAGAGCTTGGGCTCGAATTCGAATACGTCGAGGCCGGCGCCGGCGATCCGGCGGTCACGGAGCGCCCGAACAAGAGCTTTTTCATCTATGACAGGCCCGCGCGAAGTGTTTATGAGAAAAGCGGTCGGCTTCATAAGAGCGAGGCGGTGCCCGTCGATGAGGTGATGGGTAGAATCGAGAAGGGGGACATGGAGACTGATAAAGTCCGCCGCGCCGAGGAGCTCTTCTACGGTCGCGAGACGCTTTGCGCCGAATCTCTCTTCGATGATGGCATTCGGATTGACGTCGTAATAAAGAATGTTCGCCCCAAAACCGAGCTTCATGATCTGGGCGACGTCGGAGCCGATATGGCCGACGCCGATGAGCCCGATGGTCTTGCCAGAAAGATCCGTGCCGATGAGGTTCATCGGCGCCCAGCCTTTGTATGCGCCGCGCCGCATCATGTCGTCGCCTTCGACGATGCGGGTAGCGAGAGCGAGCATAAGGGCGACAGCGTGCTCGGCGACAGCGAGGCTCGATACGCCGGGGGTGTTGGCGATGGTCACGCTGCGTTTTTTGGCCTCGGCGATGTCGATATTGTTGTAGCCGTCGGCATAATTGGCGAATATGCGGGCGGAAGGCGCGGCGGCGAACCCC
>JAGWHV010000012.1 GCA_028866595.1 Patescibacteria group bacterium | reverse complement strand
GTGGTTTTTAAATTTCCTAATAGGAAATTTAAGGGCGTATGGTGGATGCCTTGGCTTCTGAGAAGCGATGAAGGACGTTGTGTAGCGACGATATGACCGGGGAGCCGCTGAACAGGCTTCGATCCGGTCGTCTCCGAATGAGGAAACTCCGTCCGTAGAGATACGGATGACGCAGGCGCTTGACGTCTGCGAGCACACCCTGGGAAGTAAAACATTTCAGTACCAGGAGGAACATAAAACAATGCCGGCATATGCCGGCGACATTTCCTTAGTAGCGGCGAGCGAAAGGGAAACAGCCCAAACTCGATCTTAATCGTGGGGTATGTCGCTGTTAATTCAGCTGACGTACAACGCGATTAAGATCGGGGGTAGTAAGGTGATGGTATCGCTATTTATAGCGGAAAGAGTTACAAAATCTGTCGTTAGTAGAATCCGCTGGAAAGCGGAGCCCCAGAGGGTGATAGCCCCGTAGACGAAAACGGCCAGATCTCTTTTATCGTCATTCTTGAGTACCTCAGGACACGAATAGCTTGAGGGAATCCGGCGGAACTAACCGCTAAGGCTAAATATTCCAGAAGACCGATAGTGAACTAGTACCGTGAGGGAAAGGTGAAAAGCATCCCGGAGAGGGAGGTGAAATAGAACTGAAACCATACGCTTACAAGGAGTCGGAGCGGTCCGGGATAAAACTCGGACCGTCACGGCGTGCCTATTGAAGAATGAGCCAACGAGTTGATGCATGCTGCGAGGCTAAGGGCTTGAAAGCCCGGAGCCGCAGGGAAACCGAGTGTGAATAGCGCGATCCAGTAGTACGCATCAGACCCGAAGCCGGGTGAGCTTGCCATGTGCAGGTTGAACCACGTAGAAATACGTGGGGAGGACCGAACGCTAGAGACGTGCAATACTCTGCGATGACATGTGGTACGGAGTGATAAGCTCATCGAACTCGGTAATAGCTGGTTCTCTCCGAAATATGTTTAGGCATAGCGTCGTATGTTCCCAGAGGGGGTAGAGCACTGGAAGATCTCGACAGGTCGAAAGATCGCGAGACCTATCAAACTCCGAATACCTCTGGTTAAAAGCACGGCAGTAAGTCCGTGGGGGCTAAGCTCCACAGGACAAAAGGGAAACAGCCCGAATCTCAACTTAAGGTCCCAAAATCCATGCTAAGTACAAGGGAGGTGGTGGATCTTCTCTGACGGTGAGGATGTTGGCTTAGAAGCAGCCATCATTTAAAGAAAGCGTAACAGCTCACTCACTTAGAGGGTCTGCGCCGCAGATGATCGGGGTTAAAGCACGGTACCGAAATTGAGGGCTGGACGTCGCTTCGGCGATGTCCTGCGGTAGGAGAGTATTCTCTTCGCGATGAAGGCAAAGGGGCGACCCATGCTGGAGCGTAGAGAAGCAAGAATGTTGGCACAAGTAACCACAATGCGGGTGAGATACCCGCACGCCGAAAGATTAAGGTTTCCTTCGCAATGGACTTCAGCGAAGGGTTAGTCGGGCCTAAGGGGATGGCGAAAGCCGTACCTGATGGACACGCGGTTAATATTCCGCGACTCGCACCCGGTGCGATGGAGTGACGGAGCACAGTATGCGTAGCCCCTTATTGGATTGGGGTGTATGGCCTAAGGACGGCCGCGAGGAAAATCCCGCGGCCTGCGTTCAATCGCGGGTCCAAGGGCAGTATGCAAGGCATGGTTCGCCATGCTGAACTACGCAGAGCGCGCTCTCGAGAAAAACTTCTAAGCATAACCGGAGGCGATCCGTACCGAAAACCGAAACAGGTGATCACGTCGAGAAGACGAAGGCGAACGAGTGAAGGTACTCCAAGGAACTCGGCAAAAAAGCAGCCGTAAGTTAGCGATAAGGCTTGCCTCTCTTCATTGAGAGGCCGCAGCTAAAGTCTGCCTGGCGACTGTTTATCAAAAACACAGCTCCCTGCGAACTCGTAAGAGGATGTATAGGGGGTGACACTTGACCAATGCCAGAAGGTCAACCATCGGCGGTGCATGGTCGCAAGATTGTGTGCTGACTGATGTAAGCCCTGGTGAATGTCGGCGGTAACTATAACCGTCCTAAGGTAGCGCAATTCCTTGTCAGGTAAGTTCTGACGCGTTGAATAGTGTAACGTCTGGGCAACTGTCTCGGAGTACAGCTCGGTGAAAATACAATACCGGTGAAGATGCCGGTTACCTGCAGTTAGACGAAAAGACCCTAGAAGCTTTACTACAGCTTGATATTGAGCATACGATTCTGATGCGTAGCATAGATGTGAGACTTTGAGGGACGCTTTCGGGCAGTCCGGAGTCGCCAGTGAAATAGCATCCTTCGGCGTTGTATGTTCTAACCCCGGCGGCAAAAACGGCGGGAGACAGTATCTGGTGGGTAGTTTTAGTGGGGCGCTATCCTCCTAAAAAGTAACGGAGGAGCCTATTAAGGTCAGCTAGCCGCGAATGGAAACCGTGGCGATAGTGTATGGGCAGAAGCTGGCTTAACTGTAAGACGTACTTGTCGAGCAGATGCGAAAGCAGAGCTAAGTGAACCGACGGATCGCATTAGATGCGGCCGGAGATTATCGGACAAAAGCTACTCTAGGGATAACAGGCTCGTTCCGCCTAAGAGTTCATATCGACGGCGGAGTTCGGCACCTCGATGTCGGCTCGTCTTATCCTGGGGCTGGAGAAAACATACCTTCTCTCCCGGTCGGAAACGATCGGGTAATAAACAAGCTCAAAACGGTGAAGGCTTATTCATGTGGCCATGCGGAGTTTCCCGCAGGTCCCAGATCTGATACGATCAGATACATGAAGGCTAACGCCGTGGGAAAAATAATTGTTGAAGTTGATTGCGCGTATCTCGCAGGTCTGATTGACGGCGATGGAGCTATCATGGCTACTATCGAGCGTCATAACGAGAAAAAGTTCGGCTGGAGAGTTCGGGTTGAAATTAAGATCACTCAGAAAGGAGCAACCGTATTGCGATTTCTGAGTCTGAAGTATCGCGTAGGCAGAGTGGTCGCAAATCGTACTACGTACGATTGGATAATTCGCGATCAGGATGATGTTCGCACGGTACTTGGTCTTATATCCTCGTATTCCTTGGCCAAGAAAAGGCAGATACAGATGGCTCTCGCTATTCTCGATATAAAGATCGAGAGCAGAGCACAAATGGTCTCTGTCGCGCAGTTGGCGGATTCATTGTCGGCATATAACGTCAGGTCGAAAGGCCGGCGTAAAAATCATGCGGCAATGGTCAAAGCGAGTATTTCCCCTAACGACTGATTCTGCTGCAACCAATAGGGTTGGCAGATGAGATATGCGCGCCTCGGCGCGGTATCACACGGCTTGCACCTACTTCCTTCTCGGTGACGAGAAACGAAACGGTGATGGAATAGTCTGATACTTGCGGTAACGCAAGATAACAAACAACAGAGGTCCCAAGGGTTTGGCTGTTCGCCAATTAAAAAGGCACGTGAGCTGGGTTCAGACCGTTCAGAGCATGAGCGACGGATGTCGCAGCTCGTGAATTGAACGGTCTGAATCAATCGAACTGTTAAAATTTTCATCTATTAAATGATCTACAGCATTGCACACAAAATATGCTGAGGATAAACCAATCACAACATGGCGGTCACTCATAGCAATATGGGATGATTCCGTTGACTTATTTCGGTGGAACCCTACTTTGCTTAGAGAGGGCAATACCGAGGGAACTGCGCGTGGTAAAAACAGAGCGCGGGCCCGTAGAGACTAAACGTCAACATTCCGAGCGATCGGAATAAGCTATAGTCCAATGCACACAGTAATGTGTGGGAACATGCGTGAGACAGGTTGGTCTCCTATCTACTGCAGGCGTTGATTCTTGAGGAGGTTTGCTTCTAGTACGAGAGGACCGAAGTGAACGGACCGCTGGTCTATCTGCTGTCGTGCCAACGGCAACGCAGAGTAGCTATGTCCGGAACGGATAACCGCTGAAAGCATCTAAGCGGGAAGCCGTCTCCAAGATAAGGAATCGTTGAGGGCCCTAGTAGACTACTAGGTTGATAGGCCTTAGGTGTACGCACAGCGATGTGTTGAGCCGAGAGGTACTAATTGCCCGATCCTATTAGGAAATTTAGGAATCACGCGCGACATCCGCAGAAGGCGGATGAGCGTATCTTTTCTCTGATTTTGTATACCTGTTGGATTCCGGATATGACAGCATATCGAATCCTCTGTTCTGGTGATTTGACGCGGTGGACCCACCTCTTCCCATTCCGAACAGAGAAGTTAAACGCCGTAGTGCCGATGATAGTCCTTCGGGGCGAAAGTAGGTAGTCGCCAGAACAGAGGATTCGATAGAAAAGCCGCCGCCAGGCGGCTTTTCGTTTCTTTCGTTGTCGGCGCGCGTTTCTGGTATAATGCCGGCATGGCATCTTGGTCGGCTCGCAAATACGGCTACCTTTTGATCTTCGTCGCGGCGGTCGCCGCTATCATCGTCATACCCGCATATTTTCTTTTCCACAAAGCGCCGACCTGCTTTGATGGCATACAGAATGGCGGGGAGACGGGCATCGATTGCGGCGGCCCGTGCGCCAGGCTTTGCCCAGCCGATTATGCCGCGCCGAAAGTTCTATGGAGCTATTCTATACAAGTCGTACCCGGCGTGTACAATGCGCTCGCCTATGTCGAGAATTCGAATCCGACAGTCGAAGCGCCGGCGGTGCCGTATCTCTTTAGGCTTTACGATGCGCAAGGCGGATTCATAGCCGAGCGGTCGGGAAGCACCTTCGTGCCCGCTGGCCAGCCGTTCGCCGTGTTCGAAGGCGGTATCGAGACGGGCAATCGCATTCCTGCCGCGACGACGTTCGAGTTTACTTCTCTGCCGCAGTGGCGGGTCGGCTCTGTGCTTACTGCCCTTCGGACCGTGGACGCTAATCTTGTCCAAGGTCCGAGCCCGAAAGCGGAGATAGACGTTCAGAACATGTCCGTAGACCAGACATTCTCAAACGTCGATGCCGTCATCGTTCTGTATGACAAGGATAATAATCGCGTATCATTCTCAAAGACGGTGATCGACTCGATCGGACCCGGAGAGACGAAAACCCTCTATTACACATGGCCGGCGGCATTCCCGGAGAGCATCGTCCGTACGGAAGTGCTCTATATCGCTCATCCTCAACAATAACGGCGCATGGTCGATCTTGTAAAAAGCGCTGGCGAGCGCGCATCGAGATTTTTCGGTAAGAGCGGCGTCGATTGGGTGATGCTCTCCGCCGCCCTGACCCTGGGCCTCTTCGGCTTGGTGACGATGAATTCGTTCAATGGCGATAACTACTACTTTGTCCGGCAGATCATCTGGATATGCCTCTCCGTCGGCGTATTCTTCGGCGCGAGCCTCATCGATTGGTCGTTTCTGCGCCGGACGCAGGCGCTCACCGCTCTCTATGCGGCTATGGTGGCGCTCCTGGCCGTGCTCTTCATAGCTGCTCGGGCAGTCAAAGGCGCTCACAGCTGGCTCCAATTCGGCCTCGTATCTTTTGAGCCGATGGACGTCGCAAAGCTCGTTCTCGTCTTCGTTCTTGCGAAGTATTTTTCCAAGCGTCACATCGAGATCGCCAATGTCCGGCACATCATCGTCTCTGGGACGTACGCTCTCATACTCTTTGTCCTCATCGCTCTTCAGCCGAATCTTGGAGCGGCCGTCGTCGTCGGCTGTATATGGCTCGGCATGGTGCTCGTCTCGGGCATATCGAAAAAACATCTCTTCGCTATATTCGCTATCGCCATAGTCTCTTTTGCTTTGCTCTGGAATTTCGGTTTTAAGGAATATCAGAAAGAACGCATCGTGAGCTTCATCAATCCAGCCGCTGACGTTCAGGGCTCGGGATATAACGCTCGTCAATCGACTATCGCTATAGGCTCCGGCGAAGTCTTCGGCAAGGGCATAGGCTACGGCACCCAGTCGAAGCTCAAGTTCCTCCCCGAATATCAGACGGATTTCATTTTCGCTGCCTTTGCCGAAGAATGGGGGCTTGTCGGAGTCATCATCATGTTCTCTGTTTTCGGCGTGCTCATTTGGCGCATCATCGCCAATGCCCGCCGCGGCGCCACTAATTTTGAGATATTCGCCGGCCTCGGCATCGCCGTCATGTTCATGAGCCATTTCTTCATCAATGCGGGCATGAACATGGGACTCTTGCCAGTGACGGGTATCACTTTGCCGTTCGTGAGCTACGGAGGGTCGCATCTCGCTACTTCTTTTTTGGCTCTCGGCATCCTCCAGTCATATAGAAAGTCGATGCGGGCCGTCCATAAAGAAGAGACGAAGCACGAATTTGTGGGTATATAGCGGGATTGAGGGAGCAGGGTTATGTTTTAGAAAGGACTTTGGAGGCGCGACGGCGCCGAAACGAGGAAATTTCGTCCACCGAAATTTCCGTTCCTTTCTAAAACATAATCCTGCTCTCTTGATATCTGTTATCTACCCTCATACACCACGATTGTGCCCTCGACCATGCGGGGGAGGGAAAATTCGGCGATCGTTGATTCGCGCAAAGCACGGCCGAACGAGGCCGCTTTTTCTGGTTCTTGCTTCAGCATGTCGAGCGCTTGGGCGATATCATCAGGTTTGCGCGTCTGAACAAGGATACCCGAACGCATGTCTTCGACGATCTCTTTGACGCCGCCGACATTCGTGGCTACGACGGGCAGGCCGGCGAAACCGGCCTCGATGACGACATAGGGCAGGCCTTCTTTTATGGAGGAGAGGACGATAACATCGAAGCCTGCCAGATAGGCGGCCGCTTCCGGCACAAAACCGGCGAAAGCGACACGGTTGTTGATGCCGAGAGCGGCGGCCATGGCTTCGAGGCCCTCGTGCTCTTCGCCCTCGCCAAATACAACGAGCTTCGTGTCGCTCTTGAGTTCGGCTAGAGCGGCGAGCAAGTACTCATAGCCTTTATTCTTGTGAAGCTCGCCGATCGCTCCGACGATGAAATCTCTCTCGTCGATGATGACGCCTTTTTTCGCGGCGAGCGATCGTATGAAAGCGGCCGCATCAGCGCGCGTCTTCAATGCGGGCTCACGCACGCCGTTGTGGACGAGACGGAGCTTGCTCCTGACTCCCACCATTTTTTGTCCGTCAAAGAGGTCGCGCTCGGATACGGCGATGGTGGCGTGTGAAAAAATGACGGTTAGCCAGGAAAGGAAGCGGATGAGTCGTGTCGAAAAGAATCCGCGTTCTTCATTGAATGGCCAGCCGTGGCATGTAAAGACGATGCGCTTCACGCCCATGATCCTCGCGGCGAATGCACCGATCCCGCCTATTTTCGAGCTGTTCACGTGGATGATGTCGGGCCGCTCTTTTTTGATGACAGAGAGCAATGCGAAGAGGCTTTTGAGATCGCCCCCGATGCTCACATCTCTCTCAAGAGATGTTATGGATGTAGTCCGTACTCCCGCGCGGGCGAGTCTGTCTGCGAGCGGTCCGGCGCCCCCGAAAGCGACCACTACTTCATAGCGGTCGGTCGGCAGGGAGGTAGCAAGATCGTAGACGTACTTTTGGGCGCCGCCCCAATTCGATTTTGTGATGACGAACAAGAGTTTCTTCCTTTTTTCCATAGTATAGGCCTCAATTATAGCACTTGTAACCATAGCGAAGGCGTGTCATATTACACCCCATATATGGCCAATTTCAACAAGAAGGCCTCCTGGCTTCTTCTCCTCGGCGACGTTGCCGCGTTCGTCGCGGCTCTTTGGCTGACCTTGTTCTTCCGAGGTCTGGCTCTCCCTACGAGCCAGCTCTTTTGGGAGCACATAGCCCCGTTCTCGCTTCTTTTTATCGTCTGGATCCTTGTTTTTTTCATCTCTGGTCTCTACGATCGGCAGAGCGTCGCTCCGGCGAATCGCTTGCCGGGGCTTCTCATCCGTACCCAAGTCGTGAACATACTCATCGCCGTCGCTTTTTTCTATTTCATACCTTGGTACGGCATCAGCCCGAAAACGATCCTCTTCCTTTATCTCCTGGTCTCGCTCGCGCTCATCCTTCTTTGGAGGATATACGGCTATTTTGGCTTGGCGCCGCGAGTGCGCGAGCGAGCCGTCATCATCGGTAGCGGCGCAGAGGCCGCCGACCTCACGACCGCGACGAGGGGTGGCGTCTTTGGCGTCGATATCGTCGCCTCTATCGATCTTGGCCGAGAGCATGGAGATATTCTCGCCGAAGTCGAACGCCAACATCCGTCGGTTATCATCGCCGACCTCCATGACGAGAGGGTTCAGGCGCTCTTGCCCAAGCTCTACAATCTCATATTCGCCCAAGTTCGTTTCATCGATATGGATCGGGTGTACGAGGATATATTCGATCGCATCCCTCTCTCGCTCGTGAGGCATCACTGGTTCCTCGAGAATGTCTCGACCGCTCCGAAATTCGTCTATGATCTCATGAAGCGTCTCATGGACATCCTCATCGCTCTGGTTCTCGGGATCCTATCGCTCGTTCTGTATCCATTTGTCGCCCTTGCCATCAAGATCGAGGACGGCGGCCCCATATTTATCACCCAGATCCGCGTCGGCAAGAACGATCGCCAGGTCAAGATCGTAAAATTCAGAAGCATGACCATCGCCGCTCAGGACGAGACAGGCGCATCAAAACCGCAATCTGTGACCCGCGTTGGCTTGTTTATTAGAAAGACGCGCATAGACGAAGTGCCCCAGCTCTGGAACGTCGTCAGAGGAGACTTGTCACTCATCGGCCCGCGGCCGGAATTGCCACAATTCGTCTCTGTGTACGAGCGCGAAGTGCCTTTCTACAAGATCCGCCATCTCATCCAGCCGGGCCTTTCCGGATGGGCCCAGATATATCACAAAACTCCGCCTAAATTCGCAGCGAGTAGGGAGGACACAGCCATGAAGCTTTCGTACGACCTTTATTACATCAAGAACCGCTCGTTCCTGCTCGACCTCAATATCGCTTTGCGCACCATAAAAGAGCTCCTGTCGCGAAAGGGTGTATAATCATCAGACTCACCAAGAAAGAATATGAAAAAGAATCAGAAAAAACCGGCAAAGAAGACTGTCATCGTCACAGGCGGCGCGGGCTTTCTCGGCTCTCATCTCGTGCCGGCATTGATCGATAAGGGATATCACGTGCATGTAATAGATAATCTCGTCGCCGGCAAGCGCTCTCATGTGCCAAAGGCAGCGATATTTCACAAGCTCGACATCCGTGATAGAGAGAAACTATTCAGCTTGTTCAGCAAGATCGCCAGCGAAGAGGGCGGTATCCACGGCGTGTTCCACCTAGCCGCTTTGCCACGCGTCCAGTTCTCGATCGATCATCCGGAGGAAGCCCACAGCGTCAACATAGACGGTATGATCAATGTATTCGAAGCAGCCCGCAGAGCAGGGACGAGAAGGGTCATCTATTCGGCATCAAGCTCGGTGTACGGCGATCAGAAGGATCTGCCGCTCCATGAAGGCATGGTGCCGAATCCGATGAGCCCGTATGCCATGCAAAAGCACTACGGAGAATTCGTCGCTCTCAATTATGCTCTTCACTATGGGCTGCCGTCGGTGTCCCTTAGGTATTTCAACATCTACGGTCCAAACGCTGATCCGAACGGACCATATGCCCAGGCGATTATCAAATTCATCTATTCCCGCAAGCAGGGCAAGCCTTTGCCTATTATCAATGACGGCACGCAGACCCGCGATTCTGTCCATGCCCGCGATGTCGTCCGTGCGAATGTTCTGGCTCTTGAAAGCGAAAAAGTAGGAAAAGGGGAAGTCATCAACATCGGTTCGGGTACGAACGTGTCCGTACTCGATATCGCGAAAATGATCGGTGGCGAGACCATGTTTGTCGGTACCCGTACCGAACCGAAACATACGAAAGCCGATATACGTCGCGCAAAAGAACTCCTCGGTTGGGAACCAGAGATCACTCTCGAGAAGGGCATATCGGAGCTTCTAAGGGAATACGGTATCGCCAGAAAGTAACTATAAAAAAACCGCAGCGTGGCTGCGGCCCTTGAGAAGTGTTGTCTTTACCAGACAGCGATGACGAAGGAAGTACCCTCGCGTCCCTTCGAGAGAGCGACCAAATCCCTCGTATCCTGAAGCATGAGAGTCCTTTTCAGCTCTTTTGTCCTTGCGAGCAGGATCGTCTCGTTGAGGTACTCCAGCTGGAAGTACGCATCCGGGATCTCCGAAGCGATCCGTTCGATCGTCTCTCGGAAGCGTTCAGGGACCGAAAGTCTCCTGATGAGATCGTCGGTGGTGCCGCTCATGCCGAGGCGGAATGATTGGTACCACGTCCCGATCTCGGGCACGCGTCTTTCAAGCTGGTATGCCCAGGCGGTCAATCCCAGGGGAACCGCCAAAAGCAGGGAAACCCCAAGGAGGCCGAGGTCGATCGGTAGCGACCATCTTGACCAGTTCACGAGCACGGCGATGGCAGTGGCACTCGCCAGCGCAGCAAAGATCTGCACTGGTCCATCGTAGCCACTGTGATCGAAGGCATCAACACCGGTGTTGATGAAGCGGTCGCGGTCGGGGTATTCGTAGGATCCCACGATGGACGCCAGGCTCTGGATCGCCGTTTTGAGACGGCTACGGAACATGGCCCGGAAGGCGCTGATCCGCACCTTCGTGTCGTCTTCGTTCGCTCGGTAGTCAAATAATTTGATCCCAAGACGGTTGAGGATCTCCGCGTAAGCGGTTTGGAGGACACCAGTTTTCATAAAAGTTCAGAGTGGAGGGCTTCGTTATCCACGCTAACACAGATATAATACTATGTCAATGATGTTGTCATTTTGGGCTTTTATAGCTAGTATAGCCCTACATTAACCATATCCAGCGAATCTGACTTTTTATGTGGAAAAAGAGACTTTCGGCCATCATCCTGCTCATCCTGGCTTTTGGCGTCGCATATTACGCCTATAATCAATCGTCGCCGTACAAGCTCGGCCTCGATCTCTCTGGCGGTACGCACCTCGTGTTCAATGCCGATACTTCGAATATCCCTCCAGCCGAAGTAAACGATGCCATGACGTCTCTCGCCGACGTCGTCGAACGCCGCGTCAATACGTTCGGCGTATCCGAGCCTATCGTCCAGGTAGAGACAGGCGGCGTCATCGGCGAGACTGCTCACCGCCTCATCGTCGAATTGCCGGGCATTACTGATGTGACCCAGGCCGTCGATCTCATCGGCAAGACGCCCGTCCTTGATTTTCGTCTAGAGAAGCCGAGCACTGAAAATCTGACCAGTGCCCAAAAAGCGAACATGACCCTCGACCAGCTCTTCGTGACGACGGGTCTTACCGGTCGCTATCTCGTTCACGCCGCGCTCGAATTCGATCCAACGACGTATGCGCCGCAAGTATCGCTCACCTTCAATTCAGACGGCGCCAAGCTTTTCAGCCAGATCACCAAAGACAACATTGGCAAAGTTCTTGCCGTATTCCTCGACGGCCAGCCTATCTCCACGCCTGTCATACAGACGGAGATCGATTCGGGCCAGGCAGTCATAAACGGCAGCTTTACCGTTGATCAGGCCAAGACGCTTGTCCGCGACCTCAATCTCGGCGCGTTGCCCGTGCCTATATCTCTCGCTTCGACCCAGACGATCGGCGCGACGCTCGGCCAAGGCGCTCTCGACGCTTCGGTATTCGCCGGCATCATCGCTTATATCGCTGTCGGTCTGTTCTTGCTCCTCTGGTACCGCCTGCCGGGCCTTATCGCTACGATCGCTCTCGCCATATACGTGGCGCTCAACCTTGCGCTGTTCAAGCTCATCCCGGTGACGCTCACCGCCGCGGGTATCGCCGGTTTCGTTCTCACCCTCGGCATGGCCGTGGACGCGAACATTCTTATCTTTGAAAGAATGAAAGAAGAGCTCCGCCGCGGCCTGGCTCTGCCTGACGCTATTAAGGAAGGCTTCCATCGCGCCTGGCTGTCGATTCGCGACTCGAACCTCTCCTCGATCATCACCGCTATCATCCTCTACTACTTTGCTTCGACGCCGATCATCCAGGGCTTCGCTCTCGTCTTCGGCCTCGGCGTGCTCGTCTCGATGTTCACCGCCATCACCGCCTCCCGCACGCTCCTCATGGCGGCCGGCGTGAAAGGCGAGGGCAGGGCGGCCAGATTCTTCTTTAGTTCAGGAATAACGCGATAAACCATGTTCATCGTACACCACAGAAAATTCTTCTACGCGTTCTCGGGATTGCTCTTCCTCTGCTCGATAGCGGCGCTCTTCGTCTGGGGTCTCAAGCCAGGCATCGATTTCACTGGCGGCTCGATACTCCAAGTCGATTACGCTACGAGCACGCGGCCTACAGCGGCCGAGCTCACGCCAGCTATAAATGCTCTCAAGCTCGGCGATTACTCGATCCGCGAGACGGGCGCGACTGGCTATATCATCCGGACCACGGAGCTCACGCCGGCGCAGCATGACGCGGTCATGTCGGCTTTGAGCGAGAACGGCACCGTCACCGTGACGGAAAAGGAATTCGATTCCGTCGGTCCTATTCTTGGTCAGGAGGCGCTCCAGAAATCGTGGATATCGATCGGTCTCGTCATACTCGCGATCGTGCTCTTCATTACGTTTGCTTTCAGGCGCGTGTCGCGACCTGTCAAATCATGGAAGTACGGCGTCATCGCCATCGTCGCCCTCGCTCATGACGTGATATTGCCTGCCGGCGTCTTCGCCGTCCTTGGTCACTTCTTCGGCATCGAAGTCGATACTCTGTTCGTCACCGCTCTCCTCGTCGTCCTCGGCTTCTCGATCCATGACACCATCGTCGTTTTCGACCGCGTCCGCGAAAATCTCAAGCACGATTTCGAAGGCAAACAGCGCAAGCCGTTCGACGCCATCGTCGGCGAGTCCATCAGCCAGACGTTCGTCCGTTCAGTGAACACGTCTCTTACGACTCTCATCGCCATTGCCGTCCTCTATATCGCGGGCGCGCCGGCGACCCAGCCCTTCGCCCTGGCGCTCCTCGTCGGCATCACCTCGGGAACGTACTCGTCGATCTTTCTCGGCTCGCCTCTCCTCGTCACCGTCTATAAGTGGCAGGAGAAGCAGTCTGCGTAGTACAATCGATCCTGGTTCTCGGTGGGTAGTACGGGCACGTGGCGGAACTGGTATACGCGTACGTTTGATATGCGTATCAATCCGCCTATGCTAGGGTAATGTGTGCGGGCACGTGGCGGAACTGGTATACGCGTACGTCTCAGAAGCGTATCCCGCAAGGGTTGGGAGTTCGAGTCTCCCCGTGCCCACTTGGTAAGACTCCTATATGAAAAAACTCATCCCTCTGTTTTTTCTCATCTATCTCGTGCCGGCCGTGGCGTTCGCGGCCTGGTGGAATCCTTTGACATGGTTCTCAAAGGCGACATCCGCTCCGGCTGTTAATACGATATCGCGGAGCAACGTCGCTCCCGCGAGCATTTCGGCCACCTCTACTCCATCCGCCGCCGACCTCGAAGCCGAGATAACCAATCTCCAGACTCAGCTGGAGAATGCTCTCAACCGCATCGCCGTCCTCTCCGCCGCATCGCAAAAAGCCGCCCCCGCTCAAACCGCGCCGTCGCGCTCCGTCTCGTCGGGGATATCCGATGCCGCCATGCTTGCCAAGGTCGGTCCGGCCATCGTCGGCTTGAATACGGCGACGAGCTCGGGGAGCGGCGTCATCATCGACGCCCAGGGCGACATCTTGACCAACGCTCACACCATTTGGACGAAAGACGCGAATAATAACGTCGTCGGTGTCGCGGATCAGGTCCAGGTGACTTTCTCTGATGGTTCGCGATCGACGGCGACGGTCATAGGCATGGACGAAGGCGATGATCTGGCCATCGTAGAGCTCGTGAGCAAGCGCGCCTCCTCATATATATCGCCCGATTACGGCGTCTCGGCAAAGGCAGGCGACAGAGTCTATGTCCTCGGCTATCCGGCGACCACCGCCGATTCATCTCTTGGGTATGGTTTTGCGACAGCGACTGTGTCTCAAGTCGGCTCTGACGCGATCACGGCCGATGTCGGTCGCAAGCCTCTCGATAACGGCGGCGCTCTCGTCGACGCCCAGGGTGGTCTCATCGGCATCCCGCATGTCACCTCCTGCAAGATTCTCGAGAATATGTCCGACTGTCTCGAATACACTGTCTCGGCGCCTAATGTGAGCACGATCGTGCCAAAACTTCTCGCCGGCATGATGCTTTATAAGAATAAAGTGAATGCGAGCGCCGCCGAAGTCCTCATCCAAGGCGAGCTTCAGGGCGTGTATCAGAGCTTTGCTGACGGCAGTACTGTCGATTTTGCCGTGCGGGATGTCACCGGCGATAATTCGTTCGCCGATTTCGACAACAGGCTCGGCGACGACCAAAACGGCAGCATCACGCGGATATATCTCACCAAACTGAAACTGGCGGCGGAGAGCATGTATCAAGCCGTCGATTTCCTGAAATCGCAGGCGTATAACCTTAACGTATTTCTTGAGGACGAGGATCCATCACTGCCTTCTCTCAATAGTTATGAGAGGCAAACCCTGACAAAGATCCAGAGCGAGATCGCCGCGAAAGTCACCAAGTACGAGAGCAAGGTCTCTCTCTGGTCGAGCAAGAGGAACGAATACGATGCCAAGATCGCCGATCCTTCGAGCGTTTCGCACAACTATCTCATGGAGGAGGGCGCATTCGTCGAGAACGAGGCGACATATCTCTCCGCCGAGAAGCAGTGGATGCTCGACACGTTCTCGGGCGAGAATGTCGCGATATTCTAGCCGGTTACTTTGCCCAGCTCTTGTATTTCTTTTCAAGCGCCGCGAGCTCGTCGGCTCCTATGCTCTCGTAGACTCTCACCCAATCTGTCGCGATAAGCGACTGGGCGACGGTGAGATCGACTCTGCCGGCGCACATCTCTTGCCCGAGATAGTCTTCGACCAAATCCTTTTCATGGAAGCCGGGCGCCGGCGCGGCGGCTTCGGGGAAGAGATTGGCGATGTCGTTTGACCCGCCGAGCTCGATCGGGACGAGGTGATCGACCTCGTAGGCATTCGGTGCCTGCGGATACGAGAGACCGTACTCGGCGTATACGGATTTTTTCAGACTGACAGGCACATTACGCGCTGTCTTGGTATATCCCGATCGGCATATGTCGCTCCTTTCGATGCCGGTCCGGGCCAGGCCAGGCGTACAAGCCCGGTCGGGATAAGGACCATGTGTTGCGCACTGGGCCGCTTTCGTTCGGATGGGCAAAGGCGCCGGCGCCGCGGCGTCGATGTGCAGAGTTTCGGCCACAGCCGCGAGGTCTTCTCCGGGCTGCGGCGCCGGCGCTTCATGTCCGAGGACGAATATGATAGCCGCGGCCGCTGTCACGATGAAAACGAGCCTCCTTGACCCTCTCCTTCGGAATAACCTTATCTTGAGCCGTGCCATCCAGACACTCTAGCGCGCCTCCGATAAACCTTATATCAATAAAATATGAAGCGCCGCCTTCGCCGCGCGCTCGCTTGACCGCTTCTTGGCGGTATGTATAATAGCCAGTACCTCGTTAAAAGCCTGGGCGGTCGTCTGAAAGTGCTGGATAAGCACTTTTTGCTTCTCTCTGGCTTGAACGGGAGATCGTTGAAAACGAAATAATCGAAAATTGAGAATATGCAAGTTCTCAAAGTGTATTCTTGGAAGTAAGCGCAAGGGCAGGGCGTCTCCCGACGCCGTTCGGCTCTTGCGCTCCATAGGATTGTGGAGTTCCGCTAGCACGGATGCTCCCAGAACGAGATAGGAGACATACTGTCGTCTATTTTGTTCCGTTCGGTTCGGGAGAGGGCGTCGCGCTTCGGCGCGCAATCCTCCTCCGGGCTTTATATCAAGAGTTTGATCCTAGCTCAGGATGAACGCTGGCGGCGTGGATAAGGCATGCAAGTCAAGGGGGCCCGCAAGGGCAACCGGCAGACGAGGTAGTAATAAGTAGGTACGAACCTTCGAGTCATGAATAGCTCGTCGAAAGACGGGGTAATACATGATGGTCCCTCCGGGGTAAAGATTTATCGCTCGAAGATCGGCCTGCTCGGTATCAGGTAGTTGGTAGGGTAATGGCCTACCAAGCCTATGACGCCTAGGGGAGCTGAGAGGCTGACCCCCACCGATGGGACTGAGACACGGCCCATACACCTACGGGTGGCTGCAGTCGAGAATCTTCCGCAATGGGCGAAAGCCTGACGGAGCGACGCCGCGTGATGGATGAAGTTCTTCGGGATGTAAACATCTTTTGCAGGGGAGGAAGTCTATTGACGTTACCCTGCGAATAAGAGGTTGCTAAACTCGTGCCAGCAGCAGCGGTAATACGAGTGCCTCAAGCGTTATCCGGAATCATTGGGCGTAAAGGGTGTGTAGGTGGTCATGTTAGTCTCTCGTTAAATTCTTCGGCTTAACCGGGGGCATGCGAGGGAAACGGCATGACTAGAGGATGCAAGAGGTCTCTGGAACTCTAGGTGTAGCGGTGAAATGCGTTGATATCTAGGGGAACACCAAAAGCGAAGGCAAGAGACTGGGGCACTCCTGACACTGAAACACGAAAGCGTGGGTAGCGAATGGGATTAGATACCCCAGTAGTCCACGCCCTAAACGATCTTCTCTAGCTATTTGGAGTATCGACCCTCCGAGTGGCGTAGCTAACGCGTTAAGAGAAGCGCCTGGGTAGTACGGCCGCAAGGCTAAAACTCAAAGGAATAGACGGGGACTTGCACAAGCAGAGGATCATGTGGTTCAATTCGATGGTAAACGAAGAACCTTACCAGGGTTAGAAATGCTGTTGAAGACTGGCAGAAACGTCAGTCGCCGCAAGGCAATAGCACAGGTGCTGCATGGTCGTCGTCAGTTCGTGGTTTGAATTGTTCCCTTCAGTGGGGTAACGAACGCAACCCTCATTGCCTGTTACAAGTGTCAGGCGAGACTGCCCAGCTTTC